>NZ_JBIICH010000062.1:0-12276 GCF_044239005.1 Sphingorhabdus sp.
AGGATGAGCGCGTAATATGCCACAAATTGCCCAGATTCTTGAAACTTATGCATCACAGTTTTTTTGGCTGATGATTGTCTTTGGCTTGGTCTATTTTACGATCGGTCATGGCATGTTGCCAAAAGTGCAAGCAACAATGGACGCACGTAATCGCAAGATTGCGGACGACCTTGCGGCTGCCGAGCTTGCGCGTGCCGAAGCGGATGATCTGGGGGATAGTGGCGAAGCAGGACTTGCTGCTGCGCGGGCTGCGGCCCAAGCCAAAGCAAGCGATGCGAAAGCAAAAGGCGCGAAAGACGCGGATGCCCGTTTGGCGAAAGCCGATGCGGAAGTGGGCGTAAAGCTCGCCGCTGCGGAAGCCGCGCTTTCGGCTGCAACGGCCAAGGCAATGGCAAGCATCGAAACCGTGGCTGCGGACGCCGCTGCGGACATCGTTGCCAAGGTTTCGGGCGCGAAAGTTACCCCGGCGCAGGCCGCAAAAGCAGTGAAGGCGGTAATGTCCAATGGCTAATCCTGCAGCATCCACCGACACGGCAGCGGCAACAACCGCCGTTGCTCCAGCAGCAGACATCGCCGCACCCGCTGCGACGCCTACCGCTGAAACCGCCGCTCCCGCTGCGCACGCTTCGACCGAAGCGCATGGCGGCGCAGAAGAGCATGTCACGCCTTCGGCTCTTGGTTTTGACGCCTCGATGCTGGTGGCTTTGGCGATGCTTGCCGTCATCATCTTGGCGATCTGGAAAAAAGTGCCCGCGATGATCGCTGGCGCATTGGACGGACAGATTGCCGGCATTAAGCAGCAGTTGGACCAAGCCACCGCGCTGCGTGCCGAAGCTGAAAATATCAAGGCCGAGTATGAAGCAAAGGCAAAGCAGGCGGCGCGTGATGCCGATGCGATGAAGGCCTCTGCCGAAGCTGAAGCGAAGCAGATTGTTGCCCGCGCAAAGAGTGATGCGACCGCATTGATCGAACGCCGTGCGAAGGCGGCTGAAGAAAAGATTGCTGCTGCCGAGCGCGCTGCAATTGCGGACGTCCGCAACAAGGCCGCAAGTGCTGCCGCCGCTGCTGCAGCGCAATTGATCGCCGCGCATCACGACGCCAAGGCCGACGCAGCGTTGATCGACCAGTCGATCGCCTCGCTGAACTAAGCTTCTTGGTTCCCGCGCAGGCGGGAACACAAGTTCCGATATATAATCATGCCGCGCATTTGCGGGAATGACATTGTGTAGCGCACCCACGTTGCCTACATCACCCCCGACATGTCCAAAGCCGACCGCCCCGATCAACCCAATGCTGCTTCTCGCTTTAACGAGGAGCAGGCGACCTATGCGGTGCGTGGTGCGGACACACCTGATCTGGAAACCGGCACAGCCGCCATCCGCAATGTCTTAAAGACCTTGCCGCTGAAACCGGGCGTGTACCGCATGCACGACGCGCGGGGCGATGTGCTGTATGTCGGAAAGGCGCGTGCGCTGAAGAACCGCGTCGGCAATTATGTGCAGATTGACCGCTTGCCCAATCGCCTGCGCAGAATGGTCGCGCTTACCCGGTCAATGACGATTGTGACCACCAATAGCGAGGCGGAGGCCCTGTTGTTGGAAGCGCAGCTAATCAAGCGCTATCGCCCGGCCTATAATGTGCTGTTGCGCGACGACAAAAGCTTCCCCTTCATCCTGCTGCGCGCGGATCATAAATTCCCGCGTATCCAGAAACATCGCGGTGCACGGCGGAACAAGGGGCATTATTACGGCCCCTTTGCCAGCGCGGGGTCGGTCAACCAGACGCTGAATGCGCTGCAAAAGCTGTTTCTGCTGCGCAGCTGTTCGGACAGTTTTTTCAACAATCGCGACCGGCCATGCCTGTTGTATCAAATCAAGCGCTGCTCCGCGCCATGCGTTGGCCGGATTGATGACCAATCCTATGACGGCTTGGTTGCCGATGCCAAATCCTTCCTCGACGGCAAATCCTCTGATGTGCAGGCAAAATTGGCGAAGGAAATGGAGGGCGCGGCCGAAGCGCTCGATTTCGAACGTGCGGCCATGCTGCGCGACCGGTTGAAGGCGCTGACCTTCATTCAAGGGTCGCAGGCGATTAATGCGCAGGGCGTTGGCGATGCGGACATTTTTGCCTTGGCCCACCGCAATGGCGTGATGGGTATTCAGGCGTTTTTCATCCGCGGCGGGCAGAATTGGGGGCATCGTTCGTTTTTCCCGTCACATGTGACCGAGATGACCGAGGATGAAGTGTTCACCAGCTTCCTTGCGCAATTTTACGAAGATGTGCCGCCCGCCAAAAACATATTGCTCGACCGCGAACTGACCGAGGCCGATCTGTTGGCGGAGGCATTGTCCGAACGTGCCGAACGCAAGATTGAAATCAGCGTGCCACAGCGCGGCGACCGCGTCCGCCTTGTCAAACAGGCCACGCGCAACGCCGAAGAGGCGCTGGACCGGCGGCTGGCGGAGAGCACGACGCAGGGCAAGTTGCTGCAAGAGGTGGCGGACCTGTTTGAACTGCCCGAACCGCCCCGCCGCATCGAGATTTACGACAATAGCCATATTCAGGGTAGCAATGCGCTTGGCGCGATGGTCGTTGCCGGACCCGAAGGCTTTATCAAGGGCCAGTATCGTAAGTTTAACATCAAACAGGCGGCGACCGACGACGATTTTGCGATGATGCGTGAGGTGTTCCAGCGCCGCTTTGCGCGCGCGCAGGAAGATGATCCCGACCGTGATAGCGGGCAGTGGCCTGACCTTGTGCTGATCGACGGCGGCAAGGGGCAGATGAGCAGCGTGAAGGCGGCGCTGGAGGAAATTGGTGTCGATGACGTGCCGTTGATCGCCATCGCCAAAGGGCCGCATCATGGCCGTGATGGCCGCGAAGTTTTTCACTTCCCCGACGGACGCGAATTGACCTTGCCCGTGAACGCGCCGGTCCTGTTCTACCTGCAACGCCTGCGCGATGAGGTGCACCGTTATGCCATTGGTGCGCACCGTGCGAAGCGCAGTAAGGCGATAACCGTGAGCCCGCTGGATGAAGTGCCGGGCGTCGGGCCTTCGCGCAAAAAGGCCCTATTGCTGCATTTCGGCACCGCGCGCGCGGTGCGCAATGCCAGCCTTGAAGACTTGCAGAAAGCACCCGGGGTGTCCGCCGCCGTCGCGCAGACGGTATATGATTTCTTCCACGCCGGCGGATGATGTGGCCTTGCAGTTGTTCAGCAGCTGATTAGAAAGGCGGGTAGGGGAGAAGTTCATGCCAAATATCCGCGCCAACAATATCGATATATATTATGAGGAAAACGGCCCAGCCGATGGTCCGGTCATCCTGCTCGTCATGGGCCTTGGTGCGCAGATGATAGCGTGGCCCGACGAGTTCATTCACGGCCTTGTCAGCAAGGGCTACCGCGTCATCCATTATGACAATCGCGACGTTGGCCTGTCACAGTGGATGGAGGGGGCAAAGACGCCCCATCTGGTCTGGACAATGTTCAAGGCCCGAATAGGGCTGCCGGTGCGCGTTCCGTACACGCTGGGTGACATGGCGGCCGACGGCATTGGGTTGCTGGATGCGCTGGGCATCGACAAGGCGCATGTGGTCGGCGCGTCGATGGGCGGGATGATCGTCCAATTGATGGCGGCCAACTACCCCGAACGGACGTTGAGCATGACCTCGATCATGTCGTCGAGTGGCAAGGCTGGGCTTCCCGGCGCGCGCGCCGATATCCAGCGCCAATTCATGGTCAAGCGCCCGCCAGACGCCAGCCGAGAGGAGGCTGTCGCGTTCGGAGCCGAGTTGGTTAGTGCGTTTTCCTTCCCCGATCCGGCGCGCCCTGAAAATGCCCACGCCGAAATGGCGGCCAAAGCGTTCGACCGGGGCTATTATCCGGTCGGCACGCGGCGGCAGTTGCTGGCGATCATCGCCGATGGCAGCCGCGTTGACCGGCTCAAGACGATTAAGGTGCCCACCCTTGTGGTGCATGGCGGTGCGGACCCGCTCGTGCCCAAAGAAGGCAGCGAGGATATCGCCCGCCACATCCAAGGCGCACGGCTGGAGATTATCGACGAAATGGCGCATGATCTGCCGCCCTCGCAAGTTGGACGCATATTGGATTTGATTGCTGAGCATGCCAAGCAAGCGCATTGATGAAAATGCTGCACTGCACAATTTATACTTGCGCGCACCGGTTGGTCGGATAATCTAAGCCGATGACGACCAACCAATTGCTGCTTGAGGCTATCGCGCTCAAAAAATGTGTGACCGCCACGTACAACAATGTGGCGATGAAGCTTGCGCCGCACGTGCTCTATTCCAAGAACAGCGCGCTGTTTATCGACGCGATTACGCTGGAAAAGCATGGAGAGCCGCCGCGTGAGAAAAAGCTGGGCGCGTTTCATTTGCTTGGCCTCAATGATTTGAAACTGACCGAGCAGTTGTTCGAAATTGATCCTTTATTCGACACTGGTGCCGAAAAATATGCAGGCGTGACCTTGTTCATGATCAGCGGCGAACACAGCGACGCAGGATAGAGCTTCCCCTCATGCGGCAGTGTTGGCATGAGGGCCTATGGACATAACGGCATCCGCGATCATTTGTGCAGTCCGTAATCACGGCGAGACCGGCGCCATCGTGCGCGCGTTTTCCGAAGATTACGGCATGCTCGCGGGCTATGTGCAAGGCGCGCGGGGGCGGCAATTGCGGCCTGTGCTGATCCCCGGCAATATCATCACCGGCGCATGGCGCACGCGCATAACGGGGCAGTTGGCGCGCCTGACGCCGGAACCGCTGCACAGCCGCGCGCATTTGTTGGGCGAGCCGCTGGCGATTGCCGCGATTGATTGGGTCACCGCGCTGACCGCGGCAACGCTGGCCGAAGGCGTGCCTTATCCCCGCGTATACAGCGCGTGCGACGGGTTGCTGTCGGCGATTGAGCTGGCGCCTGCCGCACGCGTTTGGGCCGGTGCCATTGCGCAATATGAGACGTTGTTGCTGGCCGAACTTGGCTATGCCGAAGAACATGACGCCGACAGCGCGCCGGTGGCGATGATGGCGCAAAACCGAAAGCGTTTGGTCGCGCATGTTCTGGGTGACCGCCGCGCCGATGTCATGGCCGCGCGCGAACGGTTGGTGGAACGCCTGAAAAGGGCAGTTGCATAACCGCGCTGCACTTGGCAGGGGAGGCATGAATTCAACACCGTAGCCCTGAGCCTGTCGAAGGGCGCATAAAGGCATCGCCATATCGACAGGCGTGCTTCGACAGGCTCAGCACTACGGTTTCTTATGAGGAATGCCGCCTTGTTAGTTGCCTTATTACCCGGGGACGGAATTGGTCCCGAAGTCATCACCCAAGCACGTCGCGTATTGGACGCGTTGGCGATTGACGGACTGACCTTTGAAGAAGCGTTGGTTGGCGGCGCGGCCTATAAGGCAACCGGCCATCCGCTGCCTGCCGAAACGCTGGAACTTGCAAAGCGCGCTGACGCGATATTGTTTGGCGCGGTGGGCGACCCCGATTGCGATGCGTTGGAACGGCATTTGCGGCCCGAACAGGCGATTTTGGGGCTGCGCAAGGAACTGTCCTTGTTCGCCAATTTGCGGCCCGCGACCCTGTTCCCCGAACTGGCGGACGCCAGCGCGCTTCGTCCCGAAGTGGCCACACAGATCGACATGGTCATCGTGCGCGAATTGAATGGTGATGTGTATTTCGGTGAAAAGGGCATGCGCAAAACCGCCGATGGCAAGCGCGAAGGCTATGACATCATGTCCTATAATGAGGATGAAGTGCGCCGCATTGCCCGCGTCGGCTTTGAAACCGCGATGGCGCGCGGCAAGAAATTATGCTCGGTGGACAAGGCCAATGTGCTCGAAACCTCGCAACTGTGGCGCGATGTGGTGATTGAAACCCACGCCGAATATCCGCAAGTCGCGCTTAGCCATATGTATGTCGACAATTGCGCGATGCAGCTGGTGCGCAACCCCGGCCAGTTTGACGTGATCGTCACCGGCAATTTGTTTGGCGATATCCTGTCCGATCAGGCCAGCATGTGTGCCGGATCGATTGGCATGTTGCCCAGCGCCTCGCTCGATAGCAATCAGAAGGGTCTGTATGAGCCCATCCACGGCAGTGCGCCCGATATTGCCGGGCAGGGCAAGGCCAACCCGTTGGCGACAATATTGTCCGCCGCGATGATGCTGCGTTACTCGCTCAACTTGCCGGCAATGGCCGACCGCATTGACGCGGCGGTCGCCAAAGCACTCGCCGCTGGTGCCCGCTCGCCCGATCTTGGCGGGACGATGTCCACCAGCGAAATGGGCGACGCGGTGTTGGCTGCCTTGTGATGTTGGTCCAACATCCCAATCTTCGTCATCCTGAACTTGTTTCAGGATAACGAGCCCCGGATATGCCGCCGTGCGTTATCCCGAAACAAGTTCGGGATGACGATCTGTGGTTTTGGATTTTAGTGGCTTCAAACAGCTACGGTGTAACATCCATAACATCTCCTTATTGACGCAACCCCTCTAGTCCCCGAAAAGCGAACTTATGAAGAAAACGACTGGCCAGAATCGCGAAATCACCCGGCATTGGCGTCCTGCCACACAGGCAGTGCGCGGTGGCACATGGCGGAGCGAACATGGTGAGACATCGGAGGCGTTGTTCCTCTCGTCTGGCTTTACTTATGATGATGCGGAAACCGTAGCGGCCCGTTTTGCGGGTGAGCAGGACGGCATGACCTATTCGCGGTTGCAAAACCCGACGGTGCAAATGCTGGAGGAACGCATTGCGCTGATGGAAGGGGCTGAGGCATGCCGCGCGCAAGCCACGGGCATGGCGGCGATGACGACGGCGTTGTTGTGCCAATTGTCGCAGGGTGACCATGTGGTCGCCGCGCGCGCGGCCTTTGGCTCGTGCCGTTGGTTGACGGACACTTTGCTGCCCAAATGGGGCATCAGCACGACCACCATCGACAGCCGCGACAATGATGCGTGGAAAGCGGCGATTCAGCCGAACACCAAAGTATTCTTCTTTGAAACGCCCGCCAACCCGACGATGGACATTGTAGACATGGCCTATGTCTGCGGCCTCGCCAAAGAACATGGCATCACCACGGTGGTCGACAACGCCTTTGCGACCAGCGTGCTGCAACGGCCCATGGATTATGGCGCAGATGTTGTCGCCTATAGCGCAACGAAGCTGATGGACGGGCAAGGCCGCGTGCTTGCCGGCGCGGTCTGTGGTTCGCAACAGTGGATCGATGACGTGCTGCTGCCGTTTCAGCGGAACACCGGGCCTAATTTGTCGCCATTCAACGCCTGGGTAGTGCACAAGGGTTTGGAAACGCTGGAACTGCGCGCGATGCGGCAGTCGGAAAACGCGCTTATTGTTGGCAAATTCCTGGAGGGCCGCGTGCCGCATATCATGCATCCCGGCCTTGCCAGCCACCCGCAGCATGAGCTCGCCATGAGCCAGATGAAAGCCTGCGGACCGATTTTCGCATTTGAAGTCGATGGTGGCCGTAAGCAGGCGCATGCCTTGCTCAACGCGCTGCAGCTGATCGATATTTCGAACAATATCGGCGATGCGCGCAGCCTGATGTGCCACCCCGCGTCCTCCACCCACCACGGCATGGGCCCCGAAGGCCGCGAAGCCATGGGCGTGGGCGAAGGGATGATCCGCATCAATGTTGGCTTGGAAGATCCCGCCGATCTGATCGACGATCTGGATCAGGCGCTCAGGGCCGCGGGATTGTGACGAGCATCCTCGATTCCTTCTTTGCGGTCAGCGCAACGACCGAGGGCGTGACCGTCCGCGTGTCACCCAATTTTCTGCAAGAGCAATCGGCGCCCGCGCAAGGCCGCTGGTTTTGGTCCTATCATATCCGCATCGAAAATGGCGGCGATGAACCCGTGCAATTGATGACGCGCCACTGGCGCATCACCGACGGTCGCGGCACAATCAACCATGTCGATGGCGATGGCGTGGTCGGCGAACAGCCGTTGCTAAAGCCCGGCGAAAGCCATGATTATGTGTCGGGCTGCCCATTGCCGACACCCAGCGGCATGATGGAAGGGCAATATCGTTTCATCCGCGAAGATGGCACGACCTTCCTCGCCGAAATCCCCCGCTTTACGCTGGTCGCCCCGGCCATAGCGCGTTGAGCATCCGATGAAGCGTACGCATCTGCCCCTTAATGGTTTGCGCGTGCTGGACGCTTCTGCGCGGCATTTAAGCTTTACCAAGGCGGCGGACGAACTTGCGGTGACGCCAGCGGCCGTCGGCCAACAAATCCGCGCGTTGGAAGATATGTTGGGCGTCGTTCTTTTCCGCCGCACGCCCAAGGGGCTTGAGCTGACGGACGAAGCCGCGAACGGCCTTGATGCCCTACGTGCGGGCTTTTTGCAGTTCGAAGAGTCGGTCCGCGCGATGCAGGCGGGGCAATCCTCCAATTCGCTAACCATCGCTGCGCCGCGCGATTTTACCGCCAAATGGCTGGCGGCGCGGTTGGCGGCATTCAGCAAGGCGAACCCCGACACGCGCTTCACCTTGGTGGCGGCGGACGAGGCGGTCGATTTTACCGAAGCCAATCTTGATCTTGCCATCCGGCTGGCGACTGGCCCCGGCGAGCATGAGGGCGTCAAGCTGGCCGCTGGCGCGCATGTGACCGTCGCTGCCCCCGAAGGCGGAGCGGAAACGCCGATTAGCTGGCCCAATTGCCCTGTGGCCGACGGCGTGGCTGCGCTTCGGCTCGCCGATGCCGGCCTTGCGATTGACGCGGCCGCCATTGGGCTGGGCCGGGCCACCGTGCCGTTGCTTTTGGCCGAAGCCGATTTGGCGAGCGGAAAAATACGCGCGGTCGACAACGCGAAAGAAAGCGAAGAAGCCTATTGGCTGGTCGCACCATTGCCGCAATGGCGGCAGAAAAAGGTCAAGGCCTTGGTTGAGGCTTTAACGGCTTAGGCTGAAACTAACCCGCCCGATCACGCGTCAATCGTGTCCTCGTCCAACTGCGCGGCATTTTCCTGAATGAAGTTGAACCGGTGCTCCGGATTTTTGCCCATCAGCCGGTCGACCAGGTCATTGACCACCGCACGCCGTTCATATTCATGCGGCAAAGTGATGCGGATGAGCGATCGGGTCGCCGGGTCCATCGTCGTTTCTTTCAACTGGTTCGGGTTCATTTCACCCAGCCCCTTGAACCGGCCAACATCGACTTTCTTGCCCTTGAACACGGTTGCTTCCAATTCGGCGCGGTGCGCGTCGTCGGCGGCGTAGACGCTTTGGCTGCCATGCGTCAGGCGATAGAGCGGCGGCCGCGCGAGATAGAGATGCCCGGCCTTCACGATTTCGGACATTTCCTGAAAGAAGAATGTCATCAACAAGGTCGCAATATGCGCGCCGTCGACATCGGCATCGGTCATGATGATGATGCGTTCATAACGCAGATTGTCGGGGTTGCAGTCCTTGCGCGTGCCACAGCCCAGCGCGAGTTGAAGATCAGCGATTTCGTTGTTGGCGCGGATTTTGTCTGCGGTGGCCGACGCCACATTCAGGATTTTACCCCGGATCGGCAAAATCGCCTGCGTCTTGCGGTCACGCGCTTGCTTTGCGCTGCCGCCAGCGCTGTCGCCTTCGACGATGAACAATTCGGTGCCGGTTGGGTCATCCGATGCACAATCGGTCAGCTTGCCGGGCAGACGCACCTTGCGGCCCGACGTCGCGGTTTTGCGTTTGACTTCACGCTCTGCCTTGCGGCGCAGGCGGTCGTCGACCTTTTCCAATATGAAGCCCATCAACGCCTTGCCGCGCTCCATATTGTCGGCAAGATAATGGTCGAAATGGTCCCGCACGGCGTTTTCCACCAAGCGCGTTGCTTCGGGTGAGGTCAGCCGGTCTTTGGTCTGACTTTGGAATTGCGGGTTGCGGATGAACACCGACAACATCAATTCGGCTTCGTTGAAAATGTCTTCCGCCGAAATCTGCGCCGCTTTTTTCTGGCCAATCAATTCGCCAAAGGCGCGCAAGCCCTTGGTCAGCGCGGCGCGAACGCCCGCTTCATGGGTGCCGCCATCGGGCGTCGGAATAGTGTTACAATACCAGCTGTACGAACCGTCGGAATAAAGCGGCCACGAAATCGCCCATTCGACGCGGCCTTGCGCATCGGGGAAATCTTGCGTGCCAGAGAAAAACTCCGTGGTCGCGCAGGCGCGGGTGCCAAGCTGTTCGCGCAAATGGTCGGACAAGCCACCGGGGAACTGGAACACCGCTTCGGCAGGGACATCTGCGCTTGCGAGTTCCGCGTCGCACCGCCAGCGGATTTCGACGCCAGCGAACAAATACGCCTTTGACCGCGCAAGCTTGAACAGGCGCGCGGGCTTGAACTTCGCATCGGCGCCGAAAATTTCAGGGTCCGGCGTGAACGCTATGGTGGTACCGCGCCGGTTGGGGGTGGGGCCAAGCTCCTCCAGCTTACCGACCGGATGGCCTTGCGCGAAGCGTTGGCGATATAATTGCTTGTTGCGGGCCACTTCGACAACAGTATCGGTCGACAGGGCGTTGACGACAGACACACCGACGCCATGCAATCCGCCGGATGTTGCATAGGCCTTGTCCGTGAACTTACCGCCGGAGTGCAAGGTCGTCAGAATGACCTCAAGCGCCGATTTGTCCGGAAATTTCGGATGGGGATCAACCGGAATGCCGCGGCCATTGTCGGTGATGGTCAGACGGTTGCCAACGCCCAAATGGACCTCAATACGGCTGGCATGGCCAGCGACGGCTTCGTCCATCGAGTTGTCGAGGACTTCGGACGCGAGATGGTGCAAGGCGCGTTCGTCGATGCCGCCAATATACATGCCCGGGCGACGGCGAACCGGCTCAAGCCCCTCCAGCACTTCAATTGCAGAAGCAGTATAATCATTGGATGCGGCAGTGGCGGCCGCGCTCCCGCCAAACAGGTCATCGGTCATAATAATGCTATAGGCGCGGGAGAGTTGGCGGCGCAACAGCCGAACGAAACTCGGCTGTGGAAATAAACCGGATCAGCGTCTTTCCGGGGGCGTGGACATAATGGCGAAATTGCCAGTTGCCTGCGCAACCAACTTGTCATTCTGCGTGATGCGGGCGGTTAAATGGGCAATGGTTCGGCCCTTATTGTCCAATACGGTTTCGCACAGCAACTGGCCTTGCGCGACTGGCCGGAAATAGCTGATCGAGATATCAATTGTCGCGCACGCATATCCAGCATCGAGTGTCGGATAAAGCGCCGCGCCCATGCCTGTATCCGCCATTGCGTAGAGGACAGCGCCATGCACAACACCGTGCGGATTTAAATGCCGATCATCGACCGACAGCGAAAATCTGCTGCTGCCGCCGCCTTGTTGATCTAATGTTAAACCGATGAGATCCGCAAATGGATGATCCATGCTTTATCTCAATATGGCCTTAACGAACCCTTGGTCCGCCGAACGGCATTGGCGGCGGAGGACGGCGGACACCGCGTGGAAGCTGCGCCTGATAGGCACGGCCGCAATGTTCGACGCAGTACGGAAATCCGGGGTTTACCGGGACACCGCAGAAATGGAAATCGGCTTCACCGGGGTGACCCAAGGGCCAACGGCAAATGCGCTCGTTCAAATCCAGCAACGACGTTTTGTCCGCCATTTCGGGGCTTGGCTTTGCGGGCACAAGGCGGCGTGGCGGTGCTGGCGGAATGGGGGCTTGCTGATCGCCGGGGCCCTGACGCATGAAACCGCCAGGTCCGATCGACACAATGCGTGGCATCGACGATGCGCGCGGTGCAGGTGCTTCGGCTGCGTCATCATCGGCGCGCACGGGCGCGACAGGCTCAGCCACAGGGGCTGCGGCGCGGGGGCGCACAGGTGCAGCGGGGGCCGGTGCCTTGGCAGGTGCAGCAGCCGCTGGCTTTTTCGGCGCGGCTTTTTTGTCTGTGTCGTTGGCCTTCACCGGCGACGGGCGCGATTTTAGTCCCAAGCGATGGGCCTTACCGATTACGGCATTGCGGCTGACACCGCCAAGCTCTTCGGCAATCTGGCTTGCGGTCAGGCCTTTTTCCCAAAGCGCTTTTAACTGATCAATCCGCTGGTCGGTCCAGGACATAGAAACTTTCCCAATATCTAATGTGTTATACCGCAGTCGCGGCGCATTTGCGCCTTGCGGTTAAGCCTGCAAGCCGATAGTCGATTGCGCGATGACTATCCACCATAAAAGCGATATTGGCCCAGATAGGGACGCGAGCCCCGTTGTGCAACTGCCCGACGGCG
>NZ_JBIICH010000063.1:0-12249 GCF_044239005.1 Sphingorhabdus sp.
CCAGATTGCCGGTTGCAATGAATTCTGCAAGCCGCTAAGTGCCCGCCTTCACCACATGGCGGCATTGCTGATTAGGCAGGTTGTTGTTTAGGGGCCCGATGGCGGAGTGGTGACGCAGAGGACTGCAAATCCTTGCACGCCGGTTCGATTCCGGCTCGGGCCTCCATACACCTCACAGATAAAACTCCAACGACATCTTCAGTCCAGAAACGGCGCCTTTCTGGGGCCCTCCGGGCTTAATGCCGCTGCGCTAAAGTCTCTGCGGAGACCAAAAGAGGGCCAAATCGCCTTGACTTGACCCTCAGTCTCGACGCGCAATAGCCCGTGCCATGGATGCAGCAATTTTGTCGCGTATCCGTTCCACCTGCGCCCAGTTATGTGTCGCGCAACTTCTGAGAGGCTTCCAAAGGTCTGCCCCTCAAAGACCACGCCGCTTTCTATCACGACCACCTCGTAGCGACGGCCCGCCCATTCGCGGGCCAGCCGCATACCTGGCTGGGCAGAAGGGCGCAGCACATTTTGCTCCTTAGCGAGTATCCGCCGCGTCGCAGCATCTAGGTCGCCGGAAGCTTCCGCTTGGATGCGCCAAGCTAACACCCGCCGCAACAAATCTGCCGCTCGATGCTTAGGCGGCGGACCACAGCGTTTCTGCCATTCTGCTCTAACGTCCGCTAATGACATATCAATAAGCTCGGCGACGACAGCAGTGGCCTGCTTCTTGCGGCTTGATGATTTTAACATAGGTGGTCTCCGATCGCAGCAGGCCCCATGCCTTCTGTCACCACCCACAGCCCCCCGGTTAGAGCCGGCAGGGCAAGCCGCTTCGATCAGTGCCGAAGCGCAATGTGTTGTTGCTCGTATTTAGAACGCAGTCCAGTCGAGTTTACATTAAAAGTGGATGCCCGGGACTGTGAAGGTTAGGTGTATGCAGTGCCCGTCGTTAACCCCCCGGCTAAATCAGGCCGCTCGTGTCAATGGCAGCTTTGCGCCCAATTGAGGTCGTTCCGAGAGCGGTCGTGGATGCCTGAAAGCTGCCCAAGCGGAGATCATAGCTTTGTTTCGGTAGGATGGCCAAAAATGGGCCGGTAGCGGACTGACCGCTATTAAGTAGAAAGCATAGATTAAAGACAAAGCGGTTACCAAAAACTCGCCAATAATTCCTTGCACTTATGGCTATTGCCGAGAAGCCACCGAACGTAATTTACCTCAATTTGTTCATCAGACATCGTCGGACATCCTGCGATGCGACAATATGAGTTCAGCTTCGATTTGACGCAGAAAATGACGAACTAGCGTCACTATGTCGTCTCGCCGATTTGCCGGCGAACCTATGATTAGCCGGTCTGCCCTCAATCGTGTGAAATCAAACTTGTGCTACCCTGCTTCTTATCTTACTTCGCAGCTTGAAAATTAAGCTGGCGAGGGAAGGCAGCAAATATGCGGGCTACGACGCCGACATCCATTAATGCCGATACGCCAGCCAAGTTGCCGATTTGGCGGCAGTTATATGTGCAAGTGCTATTCGCCATCTTCCTCGGTGCTTTGTTAGGGCATCTCTATCCCGATATCGGTTCTGCCTTAAAGCCGCTTGGCGATGGCTTCATTAAGTTGGTCAAAATGATCATCGCGCCCGTTATTTTCCTCACCGTTGCAACGGGGATTTCCGGCATGCGCGATTTGTCGGCTGTCGGCAGTGTGGCGGGAAAGGCATTTGCCTATTTCTTTTTCTTCTCGACGCTTGCGCTGATTATCGGTCTTGTTGTCGGCAATATCGTACAGCCCGGCGCTGGCTTAAATATTGATCCCGCCTCGCTCGATGCCAGCAAGGTAGCGGATTATGCCAAGACATCAGAGGGGCAGACAATTGCTGGCTTTGTACTCAACATAATTCCAGAGACTTTATTCAGCGCCATGACCAGCGGTAACATACTGCAAGTGCTGCTTGTCGCCATACTGACCGGGCTCGCGCTGTCTGCCACGCGCCCCCATAGTAATTTGGTGCTTGACGTCCTTGCTTCATTCAATGCGGTGATTTTCAAGCTCGTTCACATGTTAATGAAATTGGCTCCAATCGGGGCGTTTGGAGCGATAGCGTTCACGATTGGCGAATTCGGCATCGCCTCACTTGCTAACCTCGCAGCTCTAGTGGCTACTTTCTATCTTACCTCGCTCCTGTTCGTGGTCGTCATACTTGGCGCTGTTGCATATTTCACCGGGTTCTCCATTTTTAAGATGATCCGTTATTTGCGTGAAGAACTTTTGCTGGTGCTTGGCACATCGTCTTCCGAAGCAGCACTTCCCAGCTTAATGGAGAAGATGGAAATTGCTGGCGCACGGAAATCGGTAGTGGGCTTGGTTGTACCTACCGGCTATTCCTTCAACCTCGATGGCACCAATATATATATGACGTTGGCCGCTTTGTTTATCGCCCAAGCCGTCGGCATAGATCTTTCCATGTCCGAACAATTGGCCTTGGTTTTGGTTGCAATGATTAGCTCAAAAGGCGCTGCTGGCGTTACAGGTGCAGGATTTGTGATCCTTGCGACAACGCTTTCGGTCGTGCCATCTGTGCCCGTAGCAGGCATGGCGCTGATACTGGGTATCGACCGGTTCATGAGCGAATGCCGCGCGCTGACCAACTTCATCGGCAACGCTGTCGCGACGATTGTTGTCGCACGATGGGAAGGCGCGCTGGATACCGAGCGTTTGGCCGCTGCGATGGCAGGGGCGCCCATGCCGTTGCCCGAAGAAGATATCGAACGACATGAACGCAGCGGGCCACGCAGCGAAGCTTTGGCCGAGGCATTGAACGAGCAATCATGATCGCGCGACGCACCTTGCTGCAAAACCTTGCCGCGCTTTCGGCGGTTGGCGCGCTACAATTGGGCAGCGGCATGCCCGCTTTTGCTGAAGAGCGCGAAGAAATCCTATTATGGCCCGGCAAGCCGCCTGGCCAGGGTGGGGTGACGGGTCCGGAAAAGGTCGGCGAAGCGGGCGCAGGATTGGGCGCACTGTCAAATATCTCGGTGCCCCGTATGCGCGTCTATCGACCGGAAAAGACAAACGGAGCGGCGGTTGTCGTGTGTGGTGGCGGTGGGTATTTCCGTATTCAGTTGAAGAAAGAAAGCACACCAATTGCCCATTGGCTGCAAGCGCGCGGATTTACAGTATTCGAATTGCTTTACCGTCTACCAAATGACGGCTGGGATGCATCCGTACCGTTCATGGACGCGCAACGGGCAATGCGGATCGTGCGGACCAGAGCAACCGAGTTCGGCATCGATCCAAAGCAAATCGGTATTATGGGTTTCTCCGCAGGCGGGCACCTCGCTGGGTTTACTGCGCTACAGTCGCAACGGCAGCTTTATGCCGGGTCGGACACATATGAGAAAGTCAGCGCCAGACCCGACTTCTCGGTACTGCTGTTCCCAGTCGTTTCCCTTCGGAAGCCCTATGATACAACGCGCACCCGGCGTGAAATCATCGGCGAAACGCCGAGCGCTGAGGCAGAGAATGCCTGGTCGCTCGACACATATGCTAGCGCCGATGCGCCACCGACGATCATTTTTGCATCAGCGGACGATAAAACCGCTCCGCCGGGGCATGGCATCATGCTGTTTGAAAAGCTCAACGCTGCCGGTGCATCAGCGGAGTTGCATATGTTTCGCGACGGCGGCCATGGCTGGGGTCTTGGCCGTCCCGAACAGGTCTTGAGCCAATGGCCGGAAATGTTCGTAAAGTGGTTCGATTCAGGAAAAATCATACAAAGTAAGCAGGGAGAATAAACATGGGGACCAAGATAATACGCAAGGTCGCGTTGTTCAGCACAACCGCGTTGATGACAGCAAATATGGCATATGCGCAAGATGCTGCGACCGTCGCGACTGAGGAAGCCGAAGCATCAATCGTCGTAACCGGTTCACGGATCCAGGGCGCGCAGATCAACGACGTCCTTCCGGTTACCGTTCTGGACGAGCAGCAGATTGAGAATACCGGCGCATCGTCGGGCGACGAATTGTTCCGTTCACTTCCGCAGAATGGAACCATCGCGTTCAACGAACAAAACGCCACCACCCAAAACAACGTTCGCGGTGATGTCGGCTCGGTGAACCTGCGCGACTTGGGTACCGGAAACACATTGCTGTTGATCAATGGCCGCCGGATGAACCTACACCCCGGTTTCCAGACCGAGTTGCTGGTGCCCGTAGTCAGCCCCGACACCAACGAGATTGCACCCGGCAGCGTTCGCCGGATTGAAGTCCTGCGCGACGGTGCTTCGGCCATCTATGGAGCCGATGCGGTCGCAGGCGTGATCAACACCGTGCTCAAGGGCAATTTGAAAGGCGGCTTCCTTGAAGGTGACTGGCGCGCATCGGATGGAACCAGCTTGTACAGCTATTCCATCAGCGGCGGCTTAGGGTTCGATTTCGGCGGTGGACGCGGCAATTTGACCGTATATGGCGGCCGTTTCCATGAAAACGGCCTTGGTTCGTCGGGCCGCGAATATTCGCGCGACGATGATCGCACACGGTTGCTCGTCGGAACCGATTTCGAAGGGGAAGCCTCTTTCAACAACCGCAACACTTTCGGGCCATTCGGTCAATTCGATATTCAGACGTCACCCAACAGCCGAACACCGATAAACGACGACGACTTCTATCTGCAACCAAGCACGTTCACCGGCTGCCGCATGGATTTCCTTAACGGCATCTGTGCCCGCAACGGAGAAACGCCGACCACGGCGGTGCGTTATAACACCATATTCGGTAACTCGCTGATTAGCCGTAAGGACCGCTACAATGCAATGGCGCTGTTGAACTACGAATTGACGGACAGTGTCGAAGCGTATTTTGAAGGCAGCTATTACCGATCGGAAAACCAGCGCTTTAATGATGCATCGGCTATCCTCAGCGCCGTTCCAGTCGGCATTGCACGAACCGCCTATTGGAACCCGTTTGGCCCGACCACGCTGGTTGGCGGCGGAGCCAACCCCAATCGTCTGCCTGGCACCACCATCCCCACCACCGGCGCTGATGTAATTATGGAGCGCTATCGCTTTGTCGATGGTGGCAACCGTAGCGTTTTGGTGGACAAGGACGCTTACCGTCTTGTCGCGGGTCTGCGCGGCAATTTCGGCGCGTGGGACTTTGACACCGGGTTCGTCTATTCCGAATCGAAGTTGACGGATCTTGAAACCAACCGCGTGTCGCTCACCGCGATGCAGCAATCGATCAACCGTACGACGCCCGATGCTTACAATCCGTTCAATGGCGGATGTCTCAATGATCCCGGCCAAGGCGATTGCACGCCGAATCCGACCGCCGTATTCGACACTTTCCGTATCAACGTGTCCCGCAAGGGCGGCACCAGCCTTGCACTGGCAGACTTCAAGGTCAGCCGCGACGACCTGTTCGTCCTCCCCGGCGGCAACGTTGGCGTTGCAACAGGTGTTGAATGGCGTCGTGAGACCTTTTTCGATGATCGTGACCCCCGCCTCGACGGGACGATTACATTTACCGACAGCGTGACTGGCGTATTCAACGGCAGTGACGTTGCGGGAACCAGCCCGTCACCCGACACAGATGGGTCGCGAACAGTATATTCGGGCTTCGCCGAATTGTTCGTACCTGTCGTCAGCGCAGACATGAATATTCCACTGGTCGAAGAATTCAATGTGCAGATGGCCGGACGGGTCGAGCGGTTTGAAGATATTGGCGCCACCGCGGTGGTCCCGCGCGTTGCCGCATCATGGACCACCATTCCCGGCGTCACATTCCGTGGCGCATGGTCGCAAGGCTTCCGCGCACCAAATCTGGCGCAGGTCAATGATGACGGTACCACCCGGTCCAATACACGCGACGATTTCGTGTTTTGCCAGGCACAGGTCCGAAAAGGCCTCCTATCCAGCCTCGACGCCTGCCCCGGTGCCGGTGTCATCAGCTTCCGGTCGGGCGCTCGAAGCCTCAAGCCCGAAGATAGTGAAAGCATAAACCTTGGTATCGTGCTTGAGCCGAAGTTTATTCCCGGCCTGACACTGACCGCCGACTATTGGCGGGTAAAGCAAGCCGAGTTGGTTGGTACGTTCGGCGACGACAACGCAATTGCGCTTGATTTGCTCCGCCGTCTCGGTGGCAGCACCAATCCAAATGTTATCCGTTCTGCGCCGACCGCGGATGACATAGCATTGTTCACTGGGACTGGCCTTGCCCCGGCGGGCAAGATTGTTCAGGTGCTCGATCCGTACCTTAACCTTGATAGCCGCGTGTCCAAGGGCTGGGACTTCGGGATGGCCTACAATGTGCCCGATTTCGGGGCGGGCAAGTTCCGCCTTCGCTTGAACGCGGCACGGCTAAACAGCTTCGTCCAGAGCGCTAGTGCTGACGGTGAGGAGCTGCTCGCTGGAATTGCTTCCGGTAAACTACCAGCTGACGTCACGGTTGGCGGGCTGGGTGAATTGCTCGAAATCGACGGCCGTCCCAAATGGCGCGTCAGCGGATCGATCAATTGGGAAACCGGTCCAGTCGAGATCGGCCTGTTTGGCCAATATACTGGCAAGGTATGGGACACCAGTGTTGTCCGGGACATATTGTTGGTTTCGGATGATCCAAATGCCAACTTCTACCGGGTCAACGACCAGTTCCTTACCAACCTTTCGGTTTCTTACACGATCAACAACGACACGGCTCTTAACGGAACCCGGTTGCGCTTTGCGATCAACAACCTGTTCGACAAGGATCCGCCACTGGCTGATGAAACCTATGGTTTTTACAGCGAGTTGTACACGGCGCGCGGACGTGTCTTCCACGTCGAACTCCGTAAGAAGTTTTGATGTGACGCGGCGGGCGGGAACTTTGTTATCGCTCGCTGCGTGGATTGGGGTCGGGTCGGTTGCACACGCGCGGCCACCCGCCACCCCAGTGTCATCGGAGTCCAAACCTACGCTGTCAGGTTGCAGTACAGCGAAAGCTAGCGTTAAATTTGATTTTGAGGGCGCGTCCCGTTCGGTTTGTTACGTGGAGGGAGAACGGACGCTCTCAATTTTAGTGACACCCGAACACCTACCGCCAATAAACCCCAGCCCATGGTATGCTTTCCGGTACAGCGCAGCTGAAGGCGGGAATCTGACGGTGCATGTGCGTTACCTTGGCGCACGTCACCGTTATGCACCCAAATGGCGCGGACGCGGCGACCCTTCGGCGCTTTCCGTCGTGGTTGCCAACGACGCCAGTTCGGTGTCCATTACACTCCCGCCGGGCGAAGGTGTCATCAGTGGCCAGCCGCTTTTGACGAGTGCCCATTACGACAATGTACTTAGTCAGCTTACGAAAAGCGGCGGCGGCAGCAGGATTGTAATTGGCCAATCACACGATAGCCGCCCCATCGAAGCCGTTCGTTTGGGCTCTACCGACGCTCCGCGCCTTGTGGTGCTGCTCGGCAGGCAGCATCCACCTGAAGTGTCGGGTGCCTTCGCAATGGACGCGTTTTCACTTAAGATTGCAGAGCTGGTCCGTAACGGGTCCATAAACGGCAAAGAATTTCAGTTTCTGGTTGTGCCGTTACTCAATCCCGACGGCGTGGCCCGTGGGCACTGGCGGGGTAATCTAGGGGGGACGGATCTCAACCGCGACTGGGGAACGTTCAAGCAGCCGGAAACGCGCGCTGTCCATGATTGGTTGGCTTTTTTGCCGCCACACGTCAGGCCGGTTTTGATGCTCGATTTTCACTCCACCAACCGCAACCTTTTTTACGTGCAGGGTGATGAGGCAAATGCGCAAGGCAAGGCGTTCCTTGCTGCGTGGCTCGGGGGCAAGGAGAACGCCTTTGCAGGATATCCGTTCAAGATTGAGCCACGCGATGCCAATCCCGGCTCGGGCACGACAAAGAATTGGTTCAGCGCGAAATATGGTATTCCAGCCTATACCTACGAGGTCGGAGACGACTCAGATCCGGCAGCAGTGCGCGCTGCAGCGGAGGCGTTAGCTCAAAATTTGATACCATCTCTGGTTATGCCGCTTAAAGAGTGATGCACCCGCATATGTGCAGGGGCGCTGCTCAGTTCGATCCGGAGAGTTTTTAATGAGCCTTGCCATCACCTATCGCGCCGCAGCGGTCTTTGCTCTCCTTGGGCCATCGTTTGTGGCTGCGCCAGTTATGGCAAAAGACTGCGCACCGCTTTCGGCCGGATCGTCGCAGATAGTTTTTTCCGGCTGGGCAGGGCCTAAACTGCCTGTCTTCGTGCACAAGCCGCAAACCGCTGGAGCCGATAGCCGTATCGTTTTCGTCATGCACGGCGTGCAACGTGACGGCGACCGTTATCGCGATGAATGGCGCGATCTCGCTGAAAAACACAATCTTATCGTGGTCGTTCCGACGTTTGGCAGAAAGGATTTTCCCACCACCGGCTCTTACAATCTTGGTAACATAGTCGATGAGAAGGGCCGAAAAACACCGAAGGCGAAATGGTCCTTCTCCGCGATCGAACCTTTATTCGACGACATCGTTTGCCGCGTGTCTGGTGATCAACGGGGCTATGCGCTTTATGGTCATTCTGCCGGTGGGCAGTTTGTTCATCGCTATGTCGCCTTTGCCGATGCGCCCCGTATGGAAGCTGCAGTTGCCGCGAATTCGGGATGGTATACGATGCCGGATGATGGCGCTTTCCCATATGGCTGGGGCGGAGATGTTGCAGGACTGGTCGCGCCTGCAAAGGCGTTTCAGCGGCCGCTCACCATCCTACTGGGCACCGAAGATATTGATCGCAACGATCCCAACCTGCGCATCAACGAGGAAGCAGACCAGCAGGGGCAAACGCGTTTCGACAGGGGACACGGTTTTCTGGCCGCGGCACACAAGCAGGCAGGCGCCGTCAGGCCGCTCAACTGGAAAATCGCTTACGCACCGGAGGTTGGGCACCACAATGGCCAAATGGCTCCGTTTGCTATTCCCCACCTTTTAGGCGCAGCTGCCAGCGCACCATCGCTGCAAGTCGCCGTTAAGGCCGAAGCTGCTCTTGAAGAATTACGGTCGCGCAAGGTCGTCACAGCGGCAATGGCAACGATAATTGAGCTTGAAAGCGATTGGGCCATCCAGCGGCTCATTGAACTCACCGAAATACCGGCCCCGCCGTTCGAAGAGGAAAAGCGCGGGCTGGCTTTTGCCCGCACGTTGCGTGAAATCGGTGGTCTCGACGTTCGAATTGACGCAGTTGGGAATGTGATCGCGCGGCGTAAAGGCACGGGCACAGGTTCGGCTGTCATGCTGGCTGCCCATCTCGATACCGTTTTTGCCAAAGACGTGGACGTGACGGTAAAACGGGACGGTGACCGTTTCACTGCCCCGGGCATTGGCGACAATTCACGCGGTCTGGTATCGCTTTTATTGGTTGCGCGTGCTCTGGAACGGCATGGCATTACCACCGAACGGGACATCCTGCTGGTCGGGACAGTCGGCGAGGAAGGCACGGGCGACTTACGCGGCATGCGCCATATCTTTGCGCAGCCCGATCACGGGATTGGCAGCGTGATTGCGATTGATGGCGGAGAGATGGGACGGCTGATCGACACAGCAGTTGGGTCAAACCGCTATCGGGTAAAATTTACCGGTCCCGGCGGCCACAGCTATGGTGCGTTTGGGACCGTCAATCCGCACCACGCCACGGCGCGGGCAATAGCCCGTTTTCTCGACCGCGCTGAACCCGTTACAGCCTCCGGTACAAAGGCAACCTACTCGGTTGCATTGTTGGAAGGTGGCCTTGGCATCAACGTCATACCAACTGACAGCGCGTTCGAAATCGATCTGCGATCGTCGGACGCCAACCGTCTGGCTGCTCTAGATGCGATCTTGCGATCGGCAATTGGTGCAACGCTTGCCAGCGAAAATGCGGGTAAGAAACAAGGCGGGCTGTTGGCAGTCGAGATCAAGGATCTTGGAAAGCGCCCGGCAGGCACAAATGCCGCCGCCGCCCCGTTGGTCTCCAATGCTGAAGCGGCTCTTTCTTCTTTGGGCGTCGAACCGAGCCGGAACGCCTCATCCACCGATGCAAATCTGCCCATGTCGCTGGGCATTCCCAGCATAACCATTAGCCGTGGTGGCATCAGCGAACGCTCGCATTCTAATGATGAATACTGGATTGCAAAGGACCCACATCTTGGGCCGCAAGCAGCATTACTCATTAGCCTCCTTGAGGCCCGCGTTAGCAATGATAGCCCGTTCGCAAGATAATCGATACACGCCCTGCACGATTCTTCTAAGGCCCCCACCATGTGCCGGTCTGGGATCGACCCAGTACCGGTTATCAGCCAAATCATTTGTCTTCTATCGGGCACTTCTTACTTAATCGCGAACGACCGAAGTTGAGCGCAAAGCCGTCGGACCGCTCGCGGCCAAATTGCAGCCTTTGCCGACTTGTAGGTTGTTAAGTTGACCGTTCGGGAGTGGCGGGCAGGGCAATTATGCTATCGCCTTGATCACATGGATATTTGCCATCTCTCTGTTATCGGCAAATACCTTAGCTGTTATCAACGCAGCACTTCCCTGTTATCGAGATTTAAATTCCCTGTTATTTTTTAGGGAATTCGGTCGAAAAGCGCAGGCATACTTCGCGTTCCATGAGACCAAACTCTCTTAATCGACCTCGAAAATTGATATTTTCCCTGCTAATTCCCTAACAACAGGGAACCTCAGGCAGAGACCATTGTCTGTTGGCTGCGCACACCTCCATTTTCTCATATCTAATTAGACGCAACGCGGTGTCCCTTGCGGTCTGCGGCTGCAGCGAATCGTGGTTGCATCACGCACCTTTTTCGTGAACCGATTACGGTGCAAGGTGTTGAAAAACTTTGATATGGCTATCTAAAATGCATAAGCAGCAAGAATTGCAAAATTACCGGCAAAAAGATGACACGCACCGTTGCCGCACTTTGCGTTGCGTGAAGGTTCACAAAGAAAGACTATGATTATGGCAAGAGCGATGGGTGGATTACTGGTTTTGTGTGCATTGGTCTCTGCTTGCTCTGATGCTTCCGAAAGCCAAACGGATCAGTTTGTGCCTGCACCAAAGCCGGCGGCAGTAGCAGCATCAGATGTGACGACCCTCGACGGTACTGCGATAGCCAGCTTCACCGGAAACGCTGTGAACGGCAAGGCCGTGTTTGCCCAATGCCGTGCGTGCCACGTCACGGATGCAGGCGTAAACATGTCGGGCCCATCGCTACACAATATAATTGGCCGCATGTCTGGAACTGTGCCTGGCTATAATTATTCTGCTGCAAATGCCGGGGCCAAATTTGTGTGGACGAAAGAAAAGCTATTTCAACATCTGGAAAAGCCGCAGCGCGTAATCCCGGGCACAAAAATGATGTTCTCAGGCATACAGGACGCCCAGAAGCGCGCCGATGTTATCGCTTATCTTGAAACGCCGAGCTGATATTTTATCGCACGAAAGCAGCTGCAGTCATCTTTCAGTCCCTATGGCGCATGGGTTATTTTTATAGTTCATAAGATGCTCAAGGATGAAATGCGGCACCGTCAGCGTTGATATCAGAATGAATGCAGACCGGACGACGCCCATGTCCGAAGGAACGTCGCCTTGGTACAAGACATCAAGACGCCTAAACCCAATGAAAGCGCGGACACTGAGGCGACAATGGCTGCCCAGCATCGACCGCATAAAGCGGGGCAAGGTGCTTTGATGCCCGGGGCCTGACGGCGCCAGAACAACGGTTGCTCGCGCGCATTTCTGCGGACGCAGTGTCGCAATTATATCCGGATGTGAACCAATCTGACCTTCGGGCGTTATCCCAAGGCGCAGCATGTTCATTGTGTATTGGAGTCCCTATGACCAATATTGAAAATCTGATCGATCCCGATCCAAAACCATATAGCCAACCAAATGAAGTTCCGGGCACTTCGCCCGATGAAGTCATCCCGGGCCAAGGCGATACCGATTTCCCCGGAAGCATTCCCAGCGAAACGCCAATGGAACCGCCGGTCACTGACCCAAATTAGGACGGCAAAACCAACAGGGCTGCGCGGATGAACCGAACAGCCCTGCTTGGACTTTTAGCGCGTTTCAGCCTGCCGTGCCCGGATTAAACGATGGCGGGTCGCTGGCGGGGAAGGATGCATCTGACATGTCATCAACATCGCCCCAATCGTCACCGGGATTATCCCGCATGAATTTAGCCCCAGCGGGGCGCGTTTGATCGAAATTTTCTCGGTCGGTTTCGTCATTTGCGAACGCTGCGGAAA
>NZ_JBIICH010000002.1:0-43242 GCF_044239005.1 Sphingorhabdus sp.
ATGACAGGACAAGAATTGGCTGTAGCCATCACGACGCCCACGCACGAAGGGGTGCAGCGGGCGATGGCCAAGATAGCCGCTATTCTGCCAAAAACGCCCTTGCTGCCGCTTGAGGTGGATGGCGTCACGATTTGGTGCAAGGCCGAAATGCTGCAACCAATCGGCGCGTTCAAGATTCGCGGCGCGTGGCACCGGCTCTCCGATTTGAACGAAGACGAGCGTGCGCGCGGCGTCGTTGGCGTATCGAGCGGCAACCATGCGCAAGGCGTCGCTTGGGCCGCGAAAAAGCTTGGCATAGATGCAACCATCGTCATGCCTTCCAATGCGCCGCGTATGAAGCTTGAGGCGACAAAGGCGCTTGGAGCGAAAGTGGTATTATATGACCGCGCAACGGAATCGCGTGAGGAAGTCGCTGCCGCGTTGATTGCACAAAGCAACGCGACCCTCGTGCATGCCTTTGGTGATCCGTGGGTTATCGAAGGGCAGGGCACCGCCGGCATTGAGATCGCCGAACAGTTGCAAAGCCTTGGCATCACAGGGCCAGATTTGATTGTTTCCTGTTGCGGTGGCGGCGGTCTTGCGTCCGGCCTTGCGCTTGCCTGTCCCGACGCGGACATCGCCATCGTCGAGCCTGAAGGCTGGGACGATATCATCCGTTCGCTTGAAGCAGGCGAGATTTTGCCTGTTAAAGACCTTTTGCACCCAACTTATTGTGATGCGTTACAGACACCGCAAACCTACCCAATAAACTTTGACGTCCTTCGCAATCGAGTATCACAGGGTGTGTCGGTTACCACCGCTGAAGTGGCTGCAGCCATGCGAATGGTGTTTGAGAAACTCCACCTCGTGGTCGAACCGGGCGGCGCAGTTGCGCTCGCGGCCGTTCTTGCCGGAAAGATAGAATTAAAGCCGGTAACCGCGGTTACGTTATCGGGCGGGAATGTAGACCGGGAAACCTTCGTGCAGCTTTTGGCTCAAGCAGCCTGAGCCGCGCGGATATCCATCCGGCCCCAAATTTCAATCAATGCGCTCGTTAAATTGCGCATCATAGCCTCGGTATGCTGCGGACCCGGCGTAAAGCGCAACCGCTCCGTACCGCGTGGTACAGTGGGATAGTTGATCGGTTGAACATATACGCCATATTCCGCGAGCAATATGTCACTGATTTTCTTGGCCTTCACCGGATCACCGACCATCAACGGCACGATATGCGTATTGCTGACCATCACGGGTAACCCCGCATCCGCAAATAACGTCTTTAGCATGGCGGCATTTGCGTGCTGCGCGGTGCGCTCTTCGCTAGACACCTTAAGGTGACGAACCGATGCCAATACGCCCGCCACAAGCACAGGCGAGAGCGATGTCGTAAAGATAAATCCAGGTGCGTAGGACCGAATGACGTCAATGATCTTTTGATCAGCGGCAATATAACCGCCCATCACGCCAAATGCTTTACCCAGCGTGCCTTCAATAATCGTTACGCGGTCCGCGACTTCGTCCCGTTCGCTAATGCCGCCACCACGTGCGCCGTACATGCCAACGGCATGCACTTCGTCGCAATAGGTAAGCGCATTATACTTATCGGCCAAATCACAAACGGCGGCGATGGGCGCAACGTCGCCGTCCATCGAATACACGCTTTCAAAGGCGATCAGCTTCGGTGCCTCTGGATCATCGGCCGCGAGCAGCTCTTCCAAATGCGCCAGATCATTGTGCCGCCAAACGCGCTTTTCACAGCCCGCATTGCGAATACCCGCAATCATGGAAGCGTGGTTTAATTCGTCCGAATAGATGATGCATCCGGGCAATACCTTAGCCAAGGTCGACAGTGTCGCATCGTTGGAAACATAGCCCGACGTGAACAGCAATGCGCCATCCTTGCCATGCAAATCGGCAAGTTCATGTTCTAGTTCGACATGATAATGTGTGTTGCCGCCAATGTTGCGCGTCCCGCCAGAGCCAGCGCCTACGTCATGCAGCGCATCTTCCATAGCGGTAATGACTTTGGGATGCTGCCCCATGCAGAGATAGTCGTTTGAACACCATACGGTGATGTCCTTGGGGCCGTTATGTCCGGCGAAGCAGCGCGCGTTGGGATAATTCCCCTTGTTCCGCAAAATATCGATAAAAACGCGGTAGCGGCCCTCGGCATGAAGGCGGTCAATCGCTTTTTCGAAAACAGCATCGTAATTCACGGATACTAACCCCGGGTTTAAGCCGCTGCTGCGGCACATCGTCGCCCATTAGTCCCCGGAAATAGAAAAATCCAGCGCGAACGACTTGCAACAAGCGGGATAATAGAGGCTTCTATGCGATATTTTCGCTTAGAGTGATTTGATTTGCGACAAACCAAAACGCGATAGAGCGGGACAGTTATACCTTCTGTGTTGGTGTCAGGCCAAAGCTGGTCACGCGCCACGAGGCTAATGCGCCACGCTGGCTGACAAGTCGGTGGCCTTGAGCAGGCGGAACAAAACAGTTACGTCATACAGATATTTAGAGGATTCGACCGGTGGATGATATTGGGTTCAACATGATTGCGGGTCTTCTGCTTGGATATCTGCTCGGTTCAATTCCGTTTGGGCTGTTGCTGACTAAGGCATCGGGCGGCGGCGATATAAGGAACATAGGATCAGGCAATATCGGCGCAACCAATGTGTTGCGGACCGGACGCAAAGGGCTTGCTGCGCTCACTTTGTTGCTCGACCTGCTAAAGGGTTTCGTCGCAGTCTTTATCGCAACGCATTGTCTGCCGGGTGGTGCCGCATTTGCCGCTGCAGGCGCGTTCTTCGGGCATTTGTACCCTATGTGGCTGGGTTTCAAAGGCGGTAAGGGTGTCGCGACCTATGCCGGCATCATGTTCGGCCTATTTTGGCAAGGCGGCGTTGTCTATGCCATCGCTTGGATCGGCGCGCTTCTGATTTTCCGGATATCTTCACTTGCCGGCCTGCTGGCCGCTTTATGCGCACCCATAGCCGCGGCTTATTTCGGTCGATATGATTTGGTCGCCCTTTTGGTCGCATGCACGTTGATCGTGTTTTGGAAACATCGGACCAATATCGAAAACCTGTTGGACGGCACCGAACCGCGTATCGGCAAAAGCAAAAGCTGACCGCGGCAATGGGGGGCAGCCAGGAACAATTTGATCAGCTTCGGCTCATTCGATCACCCAATATTGGACCTGTCAGTTATCGCCAGCTCATGGGCCGCTTTGGCAATGCAAAGGCTGCGCTGGAGGCTTTGCCCGACCTTGTTCGTCGCGGCGGGGGCGGTCCGTCGCTTCTTGCCGACGAAGCGAGTGTCACCCGCGAGTTGCAGTTTGTTCAGAAATTTGGCGGGCGTCATATTTTTATTGGCGATCCCGAATATCCATCTTTGCTGTCGCACTTGGACAATGCGCCGCCCGTCTTGAGTGTGAAGGGTGATTTGGCGCTGCTCAACCGCATCGCCATTTCCATCGTTGGTGCGCGCAATGCGTCGGCTGGTGCATGCCAGTTCGCACGGCAGCTGGCCTATGACCTTGGTCAAATGGAGTTCCCGGTCGTCTCAGGACTGGCGCGCGGTATTGATACCGCCGCGCATGCAGGTTCGATTGAAAGCGGAACGATTGCCGTGATCGCAGGCGGCATTGATGTTGTTTACCCGCCGGAGAACAAGGCGCTTCAGGATGCGATTGCAGAGCGCGGCTTGCTCATCGCCGAACAACCGCCGGGGACCGAACCACGTGCGCGGCATTTCCCATATCGCAACCGGATTATTGCAGGGATATCAGCGGGCACGGTGGTGGTTGAGGCTGCACCCAAATCCGGATCGCTCATTACCGCGCGGCTTGCGGCGGAGGCGGGGCGTGAAGTCATGGCCATTCCGGGGTCGCCGCTTGATCCAAGATCACGGGGCTGCAACCAGCTTATTCGAGAAGGCGCAACGCTTGTGCAGAATGCCGAAGAGATTGCGGAACTTGTCCGGCCATTGGATCAGCGCATGCACACGGCGCCGGCGCGATATGTTGCGTCTGAGCCGGCAACCATCGGCGACGACACCGATAGCGAACGACAAGCTGTCATCGACCTGATGGGCATGACCTATGTTTCGGTGGATGAATTGGTGCGCCAATCGGGCAGCAGCCAAGCCAATGTGCAGATGGTTCTGCTCGAAATGGAACTGGCCGGAAAACTGGAGCGCGGGGCAGGCGGAAAAGTACGTATCGCCGCATGAAATTTTCGTCTTGACGACACCCCTCCAACCCCATCAGCCTATACGCGTACGCGAGAGATTTTAGAAAAGCTCATATTATCATGCAATTAGTCATCGTTGAATCACCTGCAAAAGCCAAGACAATCGAGAAATATTTGGGCCCCGGGTTTAAGGTATTGGCGTCCTACGGACATATCCGCGATTTGCCGCCCAAGGATGGGTCTGTTGATCCTGAAAATGGCTTTGAAATGCTGTGGGATAATTATGCCGACAAGGCAAAGCAGCTGAAGGCGATAACCGACGAGGCCAAAAAGGCCGACGGATTGATCCTCGCGACCGACCCTGATCGCGAAGGCGAAGCGATTAGCTGGCATGTGCAAGAAGTGCTCGCCAAGAAAAAGGCGCTGCCCGCAAATGTCGGCCGCGTGACGTTCAACGCTATCACCAAGCAAGCTGTCACCGACGCCATGAAGCATCCGCGGGCTTTGGATATCGACTTGATCGATGCCTATCGCGCGCGCCGTGCACTGGATTATCTTGTCGGCTTTACGCTGTCGCCCGTCCTTTGGCGCAAGCTGCCGGGTGCAAAGTCTGCTGGCCGTGTCCAGTCGGTTGCGCTGCGCTTAATCGTTGAACGTGAGCGTGAGATCGAAGCGTTCCGTGCGCAAGAATATTGGTCGATAAAGGCGGCGATGGAGCATAAGGGGCAGAAGTTCGATGCCCGTCTGACCCAATATCTCGGCAAAAAACTCGACAAGATGGATTTGAAAACCGAGGCCGAGGCAGAGCAGGCACGCGCCGCGGTCGAAGCCGGTAAGTTCACCGTCGATTCTGTTGAAACAAAGCCGGTGACGCGCAACCCACAGCCACCATTTACGACATCAACGTTGCAGCAGGAAGCCGCGCGTAAGCTTGGTTTTTCGGCCAGCCACACCATGCGGATTGCGCAGGGGCTGTATGAAGATGGTGCGATCACCTATATGCGTACGGACGGCGTCCAAATGGACCACAGCGCTATTTCAGCCGCGCGTAAAACGATCTCTGACCGCTTTGACAGCGGCTATTTGCCTGACAAACCGCGGCTCTACCAAAGCAAAGCCAAAAACGCGCAAGAGGCCCATGAAGCCATTCGCCCCACCGATTTCTCCAAGGATAGGGCCGGTTCGGGCGATCATGGCCGTTTATATGACCTGATCTACAAACGCGCGATGGCCAGCCAAATGGCGTCTGCACGTATGGAGCGAACCACGGTTGATCTGGTGGATGGCACCGGACAGACTGTGCTCCGCGCAACGGGACAGGTGATGAAATTCCCCGGTTTCTTGGCGGTGTATGAGGAAGGCCTCGATGATAGCGAGAGCGAAGATGGCGCAATTTTGCCAGCGATGTCCGTCGGCGATGCGCCCGCAAAGCATGCTGTTGAGAAGACGCAGCACTTTACACAGCCACCACCCCGTTTTTCCGAAGCGACGCTCGTCAAAAGGCTGGAGGAACTGGGTATTGGTCGTCCATCGACATATGCGTCGACCATTCAGGTTCTGAAAGACCGGGCATATGTTCGCGTTGAAAAAAATCGTTTTTTTGCAGAGGAATCGGGCCGATTGCTCACAGCATTTCTCGAACGGTTTTTTGAACGTTATGTTGCCTATGATTATACCGCAGGGCTGGAAGATCAGCTTGATGAAATCAGCGGCGGCCGTGCAAACTGGCAGGCGTTTTTGGAATCCTTCTGGCGCGATTTTAAGCCAAAGACGGCTGAAGTCATGGAGCAAAAGCCTTCGGAAGTAACCGCTGAGCTGGATATCTTCCTGTCGCCTTATCTGTTTCCTGAGCGTGAAGACGGCACGGACCCGCGCCTATGCCCGAAATGCGGTGCGGGCAGGCTTGCCCTGCGTGGCGGTAAATTTGGCGCTTTTGTTGCGTGTTCCAATTATCCCGATTGCAAATACACACGGAAATTCGCGCAGCCCGGTGGCGAAAATGGCGAAGACACGGGGCCTGAAGTACTCGGCCAACATCCAGAAACGCAATTGGAGGTTAGCCGCAAATCGGGGCGTTTTGGCCCCTATTTCGAAATGGGTGAGGGCAAAGAGGCCAAGCGCGCGTCTATACCCAAAGATATTCCTGCAGAGGACATCGGCCTTGAATGGGCGGTAAAGTTGCTGTCCTTGCCGCGCACGGTTGGAACCCACCCCGAAAGCGGTGAGCCGATAACCGCAAGCATTGGGCGTTATGGCCCATATCTGGCGCACAACGGCAAATATGCACGATTGCAGTCGACGACCGAAGTGTTCGAAACGGGCATGAACAGTGCCGTGGCAAAGCTGGCCGAGGCGGCCGCCAATCCCGGCCGTGGGCGCGGTGCGGCACGTGCTCCGTTGAAGGAGCTTGGAAAGCATCCACGTACCGAGGCTGAGCTCAAGCTGATGGAAGGCCGCTTTGGGCCTTATGTGACCGACGGCACGACCAACGCGACTTTACCCAAGTCGATTGCACCCGACGAACTCACCTTGGAGGAAGCGGCGCAATTGATTGACGCCCGCGCGGCCATGCCATCGAAGACCAAGAAAAAAGCGGCTCCGAAGAAAAAGGCTGCACCTAAGAAAAAGGCAGCGGCCAAGCCCAAGGCAAAAACAGCGAAGTAGTTCCAGTTTTGTCATTCCCGACTTGATCGGGAATCCATGGCCTTGGCTGTAAGCCTTAAACTGAACCGTCAGGCCATGGGTTCCCGCGTACGCGGGAACGACACTATTTGGATTTAGGCGGCAGTTTCGTTATTCGACCCATTCGAGCCCGATATCGCGATACAAGGTGCGATCTTCGTCCCACTTGGCGTATACCTTCACATGCAAATATAGATGGACCTTCACGCCCATCAATTTGGCCAACTCCATGCGGGCCGCTTCGCCAATCGCCTTGATCCGTGCGCCGCCTTTGCCCAGCACGATCGCGCGCTGGGTTGGTCTGGCGACAAGGATTTGCTGATGAATTTCCAAAGAACCATCTTCGCGTTCGCTATATTTCTCAGTCTCCACGGCGCTGGCATAAGGCAGCTCTTCATGGAGTTGCAGATATAGCTGCTCGCGCGTAATTTCAGACGCGATCAGACGGTCTGTGGCGTCGGAAACCTGATCTTCAGGGAAATGCCATTCGCCCTCCGGCATGGCATCGGCCAGCGCCTGTTTGAATTCATCAAGGCCATCACCCGTCGCTGCGCTGATATAATAAATTTGTTCAAAATCGCATTTTTCGGTCAATTTCGTCGTGAGTGACAGCAGCTTTTCCTTGGCGGCGATATCGACCTTGTTCAGCACCAGCCACTTGCGTTCAGGACGGTCCTTGAGCCCCTCCAATATCTTTTCGACCTTTGGACCGGCACCGGCGCGGCCATCAACGATCAATGCAATCATGTCCGCATCGCCCGCACCGTCCCATGCTGCGGCAACCATGGCGCGGTCAAGGCGGCGTTGCGCCGCAAAAATCCCTGGCGTGTCGACCAATATGATCTGCGTTTCGCCAGCAAGCGCGACGCCCAGCATCCGCGTGCGCGTCGTTTGCGCCTTTGGACTGACAATCGCGACCTTTTGACCGACCAAAGCATTGACCAGCGTTGATTTGCCCGCATTTGGTGCGCCAATAATGGCGACATGACCGCATTTTTTGGTCATGCGTGGATGTCCAAAAATGCGAGCGCGGCGGCAGTTTCAGCAGCCTGTTTGCTGTGCGCTGTCGCGGTGATTGGGTCAAAACCTTTTACGGTGACGGTAATTTCAAATGTCATAGCGTGGGGAGGGCCTTCTTTTTTCGTTATTACATATTCGGGAACCTTGCGGCCATGCGCGGCACACCATTCCTGAAGCGCGGATTTGGGATGCTTTGGCGCACCATTGGCCGTTTCAATCAACGGACCCCATAGGCGCTCGATAAAAACGCGCGCGGCGTCGATGCCGTGGTCTAAATAAAGAGCACCAATGAGCGCCTCCATGACGTCACCAAGCACATTGTCGCTTTGTTGCGCGCCGTCATCGCGCGCTTGTTTGCCAAGCCGCAGTTGGTCCGGAACGCCAACCTGTCGGGCGATATCTGCACATGTCAGGCCCGATACCAAGGCGTTCAGTCGGTGCGACAAGCGACCCTCGGCTTCCTCGGCATATCGGTGGTACAGCATGTCTGCGATGACCAGACCCAATATCCGGTCACCCAGAAACTCAAGCCGTTGATAGTCCGCCTGTCCGGTGCTGCCATGCGTCAGCGCGCGGTGATATAGCGCCAGATCCGACGGCGGCTTGGGCATTAATGCCTTCAGCCAATTGTCTTTATCGCTGTTGGTCAAAACCCTTGTCCAATGCGGTCAGGGCGTGCCGCGGTAAACCAAGCCCATGGTAGCAGCCAATGTGACGAGCCATCGGTCGAAAACACCGACACCAAAGCGCGCCCGACGAGATTTTCTTGTGGCACGATGCCGATGGCTCCGGGCTTATCAATCGGTGTCCAGCGGCTGTCGGCGCTGCGGTCGCGGTTATCGCCCATCAGGAACAGGTCCTTTTCGCCGACAACAAAGGCTTCGGTGTTGTCGCCTTCCAATCCGTTGGCGAGGTCGAGAATTTCGTAGCTCTTGCCCTCGGGCAAGGTCTCGCGAAAACGCGGGTATCGGCATTGGGTGCCACCATCGGGGCTGGCCTCTTCCATATCGGGGCGCCAGCACGGGAAGGGGTTGCGGTCCATTTCCGCGGTGTCGCGCATATTTTGCGTTACCGGAATGACAAGATCGGCAATGCGTTCTTTTTTGACCGCCACGCCATTAATCTCCAAAATGCCATCGCGCATTTGGATGACGTCACCGGGAAGGCCGATCACACGCTTAATATAGTCTGTGCCGTTCGACATGGGTGCCTTGAACACCACAACATCGCCGCGCTTTGGTTCGCTGGCGAATATCCGCCCGGGTATGAGGGGCAAAGAGAAGGGCAGGCTATATTTGGAATAGCCGTACGGCCATTTTGCAACCAACAGATAATCGCCGATGAGCAAGCGGGGCTGCATCGATTCCGAAGGAATATTGAATGGCGAGACGATGAAGCTGCGCAGAATGAACACGAAAACGGCTAACTTCAAAAGGAAGCCGCCAAATTCGCGCCATTCGGAAGGGGGCGCTGCTGGTTGCGGATGTGCGGTCACGTTCGCATCGTCCGTCTTGTCGGTGGGTGAAGTCACATAATCTCGCAAATTAATGTCGTCTTATGACGGATTGGCTGGCCTTTTATCGCGTAGACGCGCTATTTGCCAGCGTCGAGATTCACAGGCGACATTCGCACGATTGATAAAGGGTATATGATGACGGTTCACAGCTGGGCTGAGCTTGAAAAACAGCAAGAAAAAACGCTGATTGAGCTATTTGCGTCAGACCCCGACCGCGTTGCCAAAATGACCATAGAGCAGTCGGGATTGCGCTTTGACGTGTCGAAAACGCATCTTGACGACGCCATGCTGTCCCAATTCGCGAAACTTGCCGAAGACATGCATTTGGGCGACGCCAAATCGGCATTATTTTCGGGCGCTGCGATCAATATAACCGAAGGCCGTGCTGCCGAGCATGCAGCGGAGCGCGGTAATGGCGATGTGCAGGCCGTCGCCCATGCACGTGCACTTCAAGAACGGATGCGCGGCCTTGTCGAAGCGATCGACGCCGGATTTATGGGTGACATCAAACATATCTTGCACATCGGCATCGGCGGATCCGCGCTTGGGCCCAAATTGCTGGTCGATGCGTTGGGCCGCGATGGCGCGCGGTACGATGTCAAGGTTGTGTCGAATATCGACGGCGCTGCACTGACTGAGGCGGTGAAAGGCATGGACCCGCATAAGACAATCGTCGCGGTAGCATCCAAGACCTTCACCACGACGGAAACCTTGCTGAACGCAACCAGCGCGATGGAGTGGATGCGCGACGGCGGTGTTGCCGATCCTTATGCCCAGTTCGTGGCGCTTACGGCCTATCCCGACAAAGCGCTTGAATGGGGCGTCGATGAAAGCCGCATATTGCCGTTCAATGAATCGGTTGGCGGGCGCTATTCGCTGTGGTGCTCAATTGGCTTTCCCGTGGCACTCGGGCTTGGCTGGGCCGTGTATGAAGAACTGCTTGAAGGTGCAGCGGCCATGGACCGGCATTTCCGCAATGCGCCCCTGTTGGAAAATGCGCCGACATTGGCCGCGTTCTGCGACCTATATTACGCCCAGATCAAGGACTGCCAGACCCGCGCCGTTTTTGCCTATGACGAACGGCTGCGATTGCTGCCCGATTATCTTCAGCAGTTGGAAATGGAATCAAACGGCAAATCGGTGACAGCCGAAGGTGTGCCGCTCGGCCGCAACAGCGCGCCAGTCACATGGGGCGGGGTTGGTACCGACGCGCAACATGCAGTCTTCCAATTGCTGCATCAGGGGACGCATCTTATCCCCGTCGAATTCATTGCCAGCAAAACACCCGGACATGACTTTGATACAGCCCACCATGAAACACTGTTGGTGAACTGTTTTGCCCAAGGCGCGGCGTTGATGGCGGGGCAGAAATCAGATGATCTGGCACGCAACTATGCCGGCAACCGGCCATCAACCACGATATTGATGGACGATGTGACGCCATCTGCTTTGGGCGCATTGATTGCGTTTTACGAACACCGAACTTTTGTGAATGCGGTGCTGCTTGGCATTAACCCGTTTGACCAATTTGGCGTGGAGCTGGGCAAGCAGATCGCAAAAAGCATCGGTGAAAATGGCGCCACTGGATTTGACCCATCCACGACGGCATTGATTGAGGCGGCATTGGGCGACAACTGACCTCTTATGCTTGTTCGATAAGACAGATAAGAAAATGCCATTGGCAAATGCGTTGCGACGCAACCATATGGCCATGACATAAGGAAATAATCGCATGGCTGAATTTGAATATGATCTGTTTGTCATTGGCGCTGGCTCGGGCGGCGTTCGGGCGTCGCGGATAGCGGCTTCGCATGGCGCGCGCGTCGCGGTTGCGGAGGAACATCGCGTTGGTGGGACATGCGTCATCCGCGGATGCGTTCCCAAAAAGCTGCTCGTGTACGGATCGCATTTCGCAGAAGATCTGCACGACGCGCAGCGTTTCGGATGGAACACGACAGGCGCAACGTTCGATTGGAACATCTTGCGCGACAATGTCGCGGCGGAGGTGAACCGTCTCGAGGGCCTTTATGGCCAGACACTTGGCAACAACAAGGTTGAGGTGTTTCGTGAACGCGCGGTTGTGACGGGGCCGAACAGTGTGCGCTTGGCAAGCGGGCGCGAAATTTCGGCGGCCTATATCCTCATTGCCACGGGCGCTTGGCCATCGGTTCCGGAAATAGCCGGGGCTGGGCATGGCATCACGTCAAACGAAGTGTTCAGCTTACCCGAACTGCCCAAGCGGGCGGTGATCGCAGGCGGCGGTTATATCGCCAACGAATTCGCGGGTATCTTCAACGAACTTGGCGTCAAGGTCAGCCTTGTGACCCACGGCGACCGCATTTTACGCGGTTATGACGACGAAATTGTCGACCGCCTTGTCGACATTAGCGGTCATAAGGGCATCGATATTCGCTTCAACTGCAGCTTCAAATCCATCGCCAAGCAGGATGATGGCAGCTTGGTGATAGAAACCAACCAAGGCGAGACGATTGAAACCGATTTGCTGCTGTGGGCCATTGGTCGGACGCCGCACAGCAAAGGCCTTGGCCTTGAAGAGGTTGGCGTCGCGCTTGGTAAGGATGGTTCGGTACAGGTTGGCGACGACAATCGGACCAATGTGCCCAGCATTTATGCGGTGGGCGATGTTACCAACCGCGTTCAGCTTACACCCATTGCGATCCGCGAAGGCCATGCTTTTGCTGACAGCGTTTTTGGTAACAATCCGCGCACGGTGCATTATGACTGCATACCGACTGCGGTGTTCAGCAATCCGCCAATCGCCAGCGTCGGTATGACGGAGACCGAAGCCCGCGCGGCGCATCCTGACGTCAAAATTTACAAAAGCGATTTCCGCGCGATGAAAAATGTGCTGGCAGATCGCAACGAGCGTGCATTGTATAAAATGGTGGTCGCAGGCGCAAACGAGCGTGTGGTCGGGTTGCATCTGATTGGGCCGGACAGTGGCGAGATACTTCAAGCGGCCGCAATTGCGGTTAAAGCAGGGCTTACGAAGCAGGATTTCGACGATACCGTCGCGCTGCACCCCAGCATGTCCGAAGAACTGGTGTTGATGAAATAACCGAAAACTCGCCGTAGCCCTGAGCCTGTCGAAGGGCGCTGATCGGTTCTCGCTGAGGTTTATGGAAAGACAGTAACTTCGTCGCCCGCTGTCCATTTGGGGTAGCGGGTCATGATCTGGCCAAACAGGTCTGACGCAAGCAGTCCGTGCAGCCACGCTTGAAGCGCCGGCAATGGCAATGCATCGAACCATAGCGGGTCGGTTGCGGCAAACTGGCGAACAAAGGGAAACAGGGCGATGTCAGTAAACGCAGGAGCGCTGCCGCCCAAATAGGGTTGCGTCGCCAATATATTGTTCAGGCCCGACAAATGTTTCAGCGCGGTGTCACGATGTTGCAAACCGTCCGCCAGACCATAACGATGCGGATATTTGTACCGGTCCAGCGCCTGCTTGAACGGGCCATCATTGGCCGCGATCATGTCCGCATCCGCATGGGCCAGCCAGTTTTCGGGATCATTTTGCGCCAATGCCCAGCGCATGATGTCCAGGCTCTCGTCGACAACATGACCGTCGCCCACAACCAACACCGGAACTGTACCCTTTGGCGACACCGCGATCATTTCTGGTGGTTTGTCCCGAAGCACCACTTCGCGCAGCTCAACTCGGATGCTACTCACCGCAATCGCCATCCTTGCGCGCATGGCGTAGGGGCATCGGCGGAAACTATAGAGGATGGGCAGGTCAGTCATCAATGCGCGGATTGACGCCGATATGCTGTTTGCCGCGTTTTTTGGCGAGCGCGATCTGTTTCTGCCGCTCGGCGAAACGCGCGCGGTCTTCGTCGGTGCGTTCGGCATAGCAAGCCGGGCAGGCGACGCCTTCGATGAAATGCGCTGACGCCTTGTCCTCTTGCGAGATAGGCCTGCGGCACGCGTGGCACAATTCCATTTCGCCCAGCTCAAGCCCATGCTTCACGGACACGCGCTCGTCGAAAACGAAACATTCGCCCTGCCATTTGCTCTCGGCTTCTGGAATATTCTCCAGATAGCGTAATATACCGCCTTCTAGGTGGTAGACGTCGTTGATGCCCTCCGCTTTCAGGAAGGCCGTCGATTTTTCGCAGCGTATGCCGCCGGTGCAGAACATCGCGAACTTGGTTTTACCGGCAGCCAGCTCATCGCGATGCGCGCGAAACCATTCCGGAAATTCGCTGAACGACTTAGTCCGCGGATCGACTGCGCCTTCAAAGGTACCAATCGCAACCTCATAATCATTGCGGGTATCAATGAGCACCGTGTCCGGATCGGAAATCAACGCATTCCAATCCTCTGGCTGCACATAAGTGCCGACTTCCCGTTTCGGGTCGATGCCATCTACGCCCAGCGTCACAATTTCCTTCTTCAACCGCACTTTCATCCGGTAAAAGGGCATTTCATTGGCATGCGAATATTTGACGTCCAATTCTGCGCAGCCCGGAATGGCACGCAGAAACGCAATGAGGGCGTCGATAGCGGCGGGCTCTCCGGCGACGGTGCCATTGATTCCTTCACGCGCCAATAAAATGGTGCCTTTGATGCCGCTTGCTGTGCACTGCTCGTGGATTTGCGGCTGCAGCGTTTCAGGCGCATCGAACGATACAAAGCGATAGAGCGCGGCGACTTTGATGGGGTGAACCTGTTCCATGACGTGGCCCTATAGCGTCCTTTTTCGCTTTTGGCAGCTTTCAATATTGCCTGAATATTCGTCGATTTAATCGCACGATTAATTTGCAATTGCATCGCCACGATGCCAAAGCTTCACGCAACAAAATTGCTTATGGGGAAAACCATGTCGGCCAACATCGCTGAACTGGAATTGCGGCGCGCAGCGTCCAAATTGGGTGGCGGACAAAAGCGCATTGACGCGCAACATGCCAAGGGTCGCCTGACCGCGCGCGAGCGGCTTGATATTCTGCTCGATGAAGGCAGCTTCGAGGAACTCGACGCCTATGTGACGCACAATTGCACCGACTTTGGCATGGCCGAACAAAAGATCCCCGGCGACGGCGTTGTCACCGGCAGCGGCACAATCAACGGCCGCTTGGTCTATGTGTATAGTCAGGATTTCACCGTATTCGGCGGGTCGCTTTCCGAAGCGCATGCGATGAAAATCTGCAAGGTCTTGGACAATGCGATGAAGGTCGGCGCGCCGGTCATTGGCCTGAACGACAGCGGCGGCGCGCGTATTCAAGAGGGCGTCGCGTCGCTTGGCGGCTATGCCGAGGTGTTTCAACGCAATACGCTCGCAAGCGGTGTGATTCCGCAAATCAGCCTCATCATGGGCCCATGCGCGGGCGGTGCGGTATATTCGCCAGCGATTACGGACTTCATCTTCATGGTGAAGGACAGCAGCTATATGTTCGTCACTGGCCCTGATGTTGTGAAAACCGTGACCAATGAAGTGGTGACGCAGGAAGAATTGGGCGGCGCGGTTTCGCATACGACCAAGTCGGGCGTTGCCGACAATGCGTTCGAAAATGATATTGAGGCGCTGCTGTCGGTCCGTGATTTCTTTGACTATTTGCCAGAGAATAACCGCACCGGCGTTCCTGAACGGCCAACTGAAGACGCGTGGGACCGTATTGAACCAAGCCTCGACACCTTAATCCCGCCAAGCGCGAACCAGCCTTATGATATGCATGAGCTGATCCGCAAAACGGTGGACGAGGGCGACTTTTTTGAGGTTCAGCCAACGCACGCGGCCAATGTCATCATCGGTTTTGGCCGTATTGAGGGCCGCACGGTTGGCATCGTCGCCAATCAGCCCATGGTGCTGGCGGGCGTGCTCGACATCAACAGTTCCAAAAAAGCGGCACGCTTCGTCCGCTTTTGCGATGCGTTCGACATTCCGATCATCACCTTCGTCGACGTTCCCGGATTTTTGCCCGGCACGGCGCAGGAATATGGCGGCATCATCAAACATGGCGCAAAATTGCTCTTTGCCTATGCCGAGGCGACCGTGCCCAAAATCACCATCATCACCCGCAAAGCCTATGGCGGCGCGTATGACGTGATGGCGTCCAAGCATTTACGCGGCGACCTTAACTACGCATGGCCGACCGCTGAAATAGCGGTGATGGGCGCAAAGGGCGCTGTGGAAATCATCTTCCGCGGGCTTTCGGCAGAAGAGCAAGCCGTGAAGACAGCGGAATATGAAGACCGCTTCGCCAACCCGTTCGTCGCGGCGAGCAAGGGCTTTATCGACGAGGTCATCTACCCGCATTCCACGCGGAGGCGGATTGCGTTGGGATTACGGAAATTGCGGAACAAGGCGTTGGAAAACCCTTGGAAGAAGCATGATAATATTCCGTTGTAAGGCAGAAGCATGAAACTCGGTCGTCTCAACCATATCGGTGTCGCAACGCCTTCTATCGCGGACAGCATCGTCTTTTACCGCGATGTGATGGGCGCGACGAAGATTCATGATCCGTTCGACCTGCCGGATCAGGGTGTGAAGGTTTGCTTTGTCGACACGCCGGGAGCCGATGGCGCGTTGAACGGAACGCAGATTGAGCTCATTGAGCCGCTGCCGGGTAATGCCTCCATCGCTGCTTTTCTGGAGAAGAACCCGGCGGGCGGGCAGCACCATGTCTGTTATGAAGTGCCCGACATTCACGCTGCCAAGGCGGAGTTTGAGGCGATGGGCAAGCGCGTGCTGGGCGAGCCACGTATTGGCGCGCATGGAACCTTGATATTCTTTGTGCATCCTAAAGATATGCAGGGCGTGCTGACTGAAATTATGGAGGTGCCTTCGCAGGCACATTGACCAACCACCACATCGTCACCCTGAACGTGTTTCAGGGTCCATTTATAATCCCGGAGTATGGTTTTTGGGCGGCGAAATGGATGCTGAAACAAGTTCAGCATGACGGTGAATGCAATAAAGGGAGCTTGAACTATGACATATGAAACCATCCGCCTCGATATTGCGGACAATGTTGCAACAATAACCCTCAACCGTCCTGAGCGGCTGAACGCGATGGCGCCGCAAATGGCGGACGAGATCAGCGCCGCGCTTGACCAATTGAACGGCGCGCGCGTTGTGTTGATCACTGGCGAGGGCCGCGCCTTTTGTTCAGGCGCGGATTTGTCGGCACGCGGCGCAGGCGCGGCAGTGAGCGGCGGGCAGGGTGCTTATTCTTCGCTGACCAAAAGCTACAACCCTTTGATGCTCAAGCTTGCCAAGCTCAACGTGCCGATTATCACCGCGATCAATGGCCCTGCGGCCGGCGTTGGCTGCAGCCTTGCACTCGCCAGCGATTTTGCGATTGCGGGTAAATCTGCCTATTTCCTTCAGGCCTTTGTCAACATTGGTCTGGTGCCAGACGGCGGCGCAAGCTGGATGCTGTCGCGCCTTGTCGGCAAGGCACGCGCAACCGAAATGATGCTGCTTGGTGAAAAAATCCCTGCGGATAAAGCTGCCGATTGGGGCCTGATCTACAAGTCTGTCGATGATGCCGAACTGATGACGGAAGCAAAGGCTTTGGCAACACGGTTGGCCAACGGGCCGACGGTCGCGATTGGCATCATGCGTCAGAATATCGCTGCGGCCTTGGATGCGGATTATGCAACGGCTCTGCTGCGTGAGGCCGAAGGACAGAAGATTGCCGGTGACAGCAACGACGCGCGCGAGGGCGCAATCGCGTTTTTGCAGAAGCGGAAGGCCGAATTTAAGGGGCAGTAACTGTCTACCAAGGCCGTCACCCTGAACGTGTTTCAGGGTCTTAATCGGCAACGGTGAAAGTAAGATGCTGAAACAAGTTCAGCATGACGGGATTGAAATGTGAGTTTGTAATGACGAATATCGACGACTGGAAAAAGGCGGCCGACAAAGAGGTCAAGGGCAAGGACCTGACCTGGCACACGCCCGAGGGCATTGCGGTGAAGCCACTGTACACCAGTGCGGATGCTGGCGACCCCGGACTTCCCGGCTTTGCGCCGTTCACACGCGGTGTGCGTGCGTCGATGTATGCGGGCCGCCCGTGGACCATCCGTCAATATGCGGGTTTCTCGACTGCCGAGGAATCGAACGCCTTTTACCGACGCAACTTGGCCGCCGGGCAAAAGGGCCTTTCGGTTGCCTTCGACCTTGCCACCCATCGCGGTTATGACAGCGACCATCCGCGCGTCGTTGGCGATGTTGGCAAGGCGGGTGTCGCTATCGATAGCGTCGAGGACATGAAAATCCTGTTCGACGGCATTCCGCTGGACCAAATGTCGGTGTCGATGACGATGAACGGCGCGGTCATTCCGATCCTTGCGTTCTTCATCGTCGCGGGTGAAGAGCAGGGCGTTTCACAGGCCCAACTTGACGGCACCATTCAGAACGACATCCTTAAGGAGTTCATGGTCCGCAACACTTATATTTACCCGCCCGAACCATCGATGCGGATCGTTTCGGACATTATCGCCTACACCAGCGCGAACATGCCCAAGTTCAACAGCATTTCGATTTCAGGCTATCACATGCACGAAGCCGGCGCGACGGCTGTGCAAGAGCTTGCCTTCACCATTGCCGACGGCAAGGAATATGTGCAGCGCGCGATGGCTTCGGGCTTGGACATTGATGCGTTCGCCGGGCGGCTGTCCTTCTTCTTTGGCATTGGCATGAACTTCTTCATGGAAGTGTCCAAGCTGCGCGCCGCGCGGACTTTGTGGTACCGCGTCATGGATGAGCTCGGCGCTAAGGACGAACGCTCCAAAATGCTGCGGACGCATTGCCAGACATCGGGCGTGTCGTTGCAAGAGCAAGATCCCTATAACAACGTCATCCGCACCACGGTTGAAGCCATGGCCGCGACCCTTGGCGGCACGCAGAGCCTTCACACCAATGCGTTGGACGAAGCCATTGCGTTGCCGACGGAATTTTCGGCACGTATTGCCCGCAACACACAGATCATCCTGACGGAAGAAACGGGCATCACAAAGGTCGTCGATCCTTTGGGAGGCAGCTATTATGTCGAAGCCTTGACCGCTGAGCTGGTTGATCAGGCGTGGAAGATCATTGGTGAGGTCGACGAACTCGGTGGCATGACCAAGGCTGTCGCATCGGGCATGCCCAAGCGTTTGATCGAAGAAGCTGCCGCTGCGCGTCAGGCACGTGTCGACAAAGGCGAAGACGTCATCGTTGGCGTTAACAAATATCGTCTGGAAACCGAAGACCAGCTCGATACGCTGGAGGTCGATAACGACTTTGTCCGTCAGGGCCAGATTGCACGCCTCGCCGCCACGCGCGCATCGCGTGATGAAGCCGCCTGTCAGGCCGCGTTGAATGCGCTGACCGAAGGGGCTAAGAGCGGCGCGAACTTACTCGCGCTTGCAGTAGACGCCGCCCGCGCACGCGCCACACTGGGCGAGATATCGGACGCAATGGAGGCTGTGTTTGGCCGCTATGCGACCACGCCTGTGCCTGTGCAGGGTATTTACGGCAGCGCGCATGAATTCGACAAACGCTGGGCGCAAGTGCTCGACGGCGTTGCTTCGGTTGGCCGCCGTTTGGGCCGCAAACCGAAATTGCTCGTCGCCAAAATGGGGCAGGACGGCCACGACCGCGGTGCAAACGTCATTGCCTCTGCCTTCTCCGACATGGGCTTTGATGTCATCAGTGGGCCGTTGTTCCAGACACCCGAAGAAACCGTTGTGTTGGCGCTTCAGCATGATGTTGATGCCGTGGGTGCCTCCAGCCTTGCTGCAGGACATAAGACGCTGATCCCAGAGCTCATAAAGGGGCTGCGCGAAGCGGGCCGTGGCGATATCAAGGTCATTGCCGGTGGCGTGATTCCGCCGCAGGATTATGATTTTCTGCGTGAAGCCGGCGTTCAGGGCATTTACGGCCCGGGCAGCAACGTTGTGGAATGCGCAGCCGATGTTTTGACGTTATTGGGGCACAACATGCCGCCTTTGGGAGAAGGCACATGACCGTCCGCACCGATTGGACCCGCGCAGAAATCGCGGCATTGTTTGACCTGCCGTTCGACGAGCTCGTCTATCAGGCACAAACCGTCCACCGCGCACATCATGCAGCCGGGCAGATCCAGCTTTGCACATTGCTATCGATCAAAACCGGCGGTTGCCCCGAAGACTGCGGCTATTGCTCACAATCCGTAAAGGCAGACAGCGGCGTTGAAGCGACCAAGCTGATGGACGTTCAGGCCGTGCTGCAAAAGGCAGCAGAGGCAGCAGACTCTGGTTCGCGTCGTTTCTGCATGGGTGCGGCGTGGCGCAACCCCAAAGATCGGGACATGCCCGCAATTGTTCAAATTGTTCAGGGCGTGCGCGCGATGGGTATGGAAACCTGCATGACGCTTGGCATGCTGACGCCCAAGCAGGCGGATATGCTGGCCGACGCGGGGCTCGATTATTATAACCACAATATCGACACCTCGCCTGAGCGGTATAATGAGATCATCACCACGCGGACGATGGACGACCGGCTTGATACGCTGGCCGAGGTCCGCCGTGCGGGCATCAATGTCTGCAGTGGCGGCATTGTTGGCCTAGGCGAGACACGCGCAGACCGCGTCGGTTTCATCCACACACTGGCGACCCTGCCGGCCCACCCCGAAAGTGTGCCCGTAAATGCGCTCGTGCCGGTAAAGGGCACCGTGCTGGGCGATATGCTTGCAGACACGCCACTGGCGAAGATCGACGACATCGAATTTGTGCGCACGATCGCGGTTGCGCGCATCACCATGCCCATGAGCATGGTGCGGTTAAGCGCCGGACGCGAAAGCATGTCGGAAGCAACGCAGGCCTTATGCTTCATGGCGGGTGCGAACAGCATCTTCACCGGCGACAAATTGTTGACCGCGGCCAATGCAGGCGACGACAAGGACGCCGCAATGCTGGCGAAACTGGGGCTGGTCCCAATGGAGGCCGAAGAGCCGCTGCGGGCGTGCAAAGCGCTGGAACCAGCAGAGTAAGTGGCATGAGACTTTGTGGGAAACATTTATGGTAGGTTCCACACCGCCTATGCCGCTTTCCGCGAGCGCCAACGCCGCGCAACTTCCAAAGGCCTATGTCATTGCCGAGGTTGAGGTGCGCGATTCCGTTGCGTACGAAGATTACAAATCCGCCGTTGTCCCTATCGTGGCCCAATTTGGCGGACGTTACATTGCCCGTGGCGGGCAGATCGAAAGCGTTGAGGGCAGCGATCCCAGCGGCCGCATGGTCGTCATTGAATTTCCGCATTTTGCCGCTGCCCAGGCCTTTCTGAGGTCCGAAGAATATCGTCCTGTCGCTGATATCCGGCATAAGACAGCTATATCCCGCATTATGATTGTTGAAGGAACGCTTCCTTAATGTTCAAGAAAATCCTGATCGCCAACCGTGGCGAAATCGCTTGTCGCATCATCAAGACCGCACGCCGGATGGGGATCGCAACTGTCGCGGTCTATTCCGATGCGGATGCGCGTGCACCATTTGTGCAAATGGCGGACGAGGCTGTGCATATCGGGCCTTCACCTGCCGCGCAGTCTTATTTGATTGCCGACAAGATCATCGCTGCGTGTAAGGCGACTGGCGCTGAGGCGGTGCATCCGGGCTACGGCTTCCTGTCCGAACGCACCAGCTTTGCCGAGGCTTTGGCCAAGGAAAACATCGCGTTCATCGGCCCGCCCGTGAACGCAATTGCCGCGATGGGCGACAAGATCGAGTCCAAGAAACTGGCCATGAAAGCAGGCGTCAACGTCGTTCCCGGTTTTGTGGGTGAGATTGACGACACCGAACATGCCGTGCGTATTTCGGAAGAAATCGGCTATCCAGTGATGATGAAGGCCAGCGCGGGCGGCGGCGGCAAGGGGATGCGGCTTGCCTATAATGAGCAGGATGTGCGCGAAGGCTTTGAAGCCACGAAACGCGAGGGGCTGAATTCCTTTGGCGACGACCGCGTCTTTATCGAAAAATTCATTCTCAACCCGCGCCATATCGAAATCCAGATATTGGGCGACCAGCACGGCAATATTTTATACCTGAATGAACGCGAATGTTCGATCCAGCGGCGGCACCAGAAGGTCGTGGAAGAGGCGCCATCGCCGTTCGTCACGCCCAAGATGCGCAAGGCAATGGGCGAGCAGTGCGTCGCGTTGTCACGCGCCGTGGGCTATTACTCAGCGGGTACTGTGGAACTGATCGTATCGGGTGCAGACCCGAGCGGCGAGAGCTTTTACTTCCTTGAAATGAACACCCGTTTGCAGGTTGAGCATCCGGTGACCGAATGCATCACCGGCATCGATCTGGTCGAACAGATGATCCGCATTGCCGCGGGTGAGAAGCTCGCCATGACGCAGGATGATATCAAGATTGACGGTTGGGCCATCGAAAACCGCGTCTATGCCGAAGACCCCTATCGCGGATTCCTGCCCTCAACAGGTCGCCTAACGCGCTATCGCCCGCCGGTGGCTGGTTGGACTGAGGATGAAGACGCTAACGGTCGGCGCGGTGTCGAAGGCGTTCGCGTTGACGACGGCGTTTATGATGGCGGCGAAGTGTCTATGTTCTACGACCCGATGATCGCCAAGCTGATCACATGGGGCCAAACCCGCGACGAAGCGGCTGACTTGCAAATCGCTGCGCTGGACCGTTTCGAAATCGAAGGCCTTGGCCACAATATCGATTTCGTCAGCGCCATCATGCAGCACCCGCGCTTCCGTTCCGGCGAATTGACCACTGGGTTCATCGCCGAGGAATATCCTGACGGTTTCCACGGCGCGGCATCAACGCCCGAATTGGTCAAATCACTTGCGGCCATCGCAGGGTTCGTGGCGACAGCAGAAGCCGACCGCGCGCGCCATGTTGATGGCCAATTGGGCGACACGCTGGAGCCGCCTGCACGCTGGCAAGTGAAGATCGGTGACGCTGTCCATAATATCGAAATGGTTGATGGTGACATGCACGTCGACGGGGAGCATTTCGACCTTTCGATGGAATATGACCCGGGCGATCGCTTGATTGAGGCTGAAGTCGGCGACGAAGAACTGGCGGTCAAAGTTTCGAAGATGCGGACTGGCTTTAAGCTAACCACGCGCGGGGCAACGCACATCGCACGCGTCTTGCCGGGGCATATCGCGCATTTGGCCGATCATATGATTGAAAAGATCGCACCGGATCTCTCCAGGTTCCTCATTTGCCCAATGCCCGGCCTGTTGACGACATTGCATGTCAATGCCGGCGATGCTGTGGAAGCAGGGCAACCGCTCGCCGTGGTGGAGGCGATGAAGATGGAAAATATCCTGCGCGCCGAGAAATCCGGAACGGTGAAAATTGTCAACGCGAAGGCAGGGGACAGCCTTGCCGTCGATGCGGTCATTTTGGAAATGGAATAATATCCGCGCGGTGGCTTAATCCAAAATCGCCACCGCCCGTATCCATCCGGCACTCGCACGTTCGATTTTCACGGGGAAGCATGACAGCGTAAAACCAAATGCTGGAAGTGCTTCCAAATTGGTAAGCTTTTCAATCTGGTAATAAGGCTGGATTCGTCCGGCCTTATGCCCTTCCCAAATGATCGACGGGTCGCGCTTTTCGGCCCAACGCTTTGCCGTATGGCTAAACGGCGCATCCCAGCTCCATGCGTCGGTACCGACAACCTCGACACCCAGCGACGTCAAATACAGCGTGGCTTCCGCGCCCATGCCAACGCCTTGGTCGGTGAAGTTATCCGTTCCGTAAACCGCACCAGACTGCACCAGAACAATGTCGTGTGGTTGCAGCGTATATCCGATACGCTTGAGCTCCGCCTCGACTTCCTCCGCACTGACGACATGGCCAGCTGGCAAATGCGAAAAATCCAATTTCACGCCCGGCGCAAAAAACAGGTCGAGCGGCGCTTCATCAATCGATGGGGCAGGGCTTGCACCGGCATCGGTTGTTGAATGGAAATGCCACGGCGCGTCCATATGCGTGCCGTTGTGCGTGGATAGCGTGAGGCTTTCGACGGCCCAACCCTCCCCATCGGGAAGGTCATCCTTCGTGAGCCCCGGGAAGAACATCGCAATCTGTTCCCACGTATTTTCGTGCGTCATATAGGAAATCTGCGGCCGCATGACTGGCGGATCGGAAATGACGTCGTTGGTAATCGGGATCGACAGATCAATAAATTGCGGCATGCTCTTCTCCTCTCCAAAATCGATAATCGCCCTTGTGGATAAGCGCAACAAGCCGCTTGAACGGCGCGACATAGCGATTAAGACAGGTAATAGGGTTTTTAGGGGAATATCATGGCCACTGCTGCCGAGAACGAAATCACACTTGATCCGAAACGTGACCGCCTGGTCATAACGGCGTCATCGCTTGGCACCGTGTTCGAATGGTATGACTTCTTCGTCTACGGCATTCTTGCGGCGCTGATCGGCAAGCTTTTCTTCCCCGCAGATAACCCCACCGCTGCAACGCTGGCTTCATTGGCTATCTTCGGCGCCGGCTTTGGCGTTCGCCCATTCGGCGCAATTTTATTCGGCTATTTTGGTGATAAGATTGGCCGGAAATATACGTTCCTCGTGACCATTACACTCATGGGCGTCGCGACCGCCGCGATTGGCCTATTACCGACATTTGAGACTGCGGGCGTCTGGGCCGCAGGACTATTGTTGCTGATGCGCTGTCTTCAGGGGTTGGCACTGGGCGGCGAATATGGCGGCGCGGCCATATATGTTGCCGAACATGCACCCGACGGAAAACGCGGCCAATATACCAGTTGGATTCAAGCGTCCGTCGCTGGCGGCTTTTTGCTGGCGGTTATAGTGGTCCTTGTCACCCGTCAGTCGATGAGTAACGAAGCGTTTGAAGCCTGGGGTTGGCGCGTGCCGTTTCTGACTTCGATCCTTTTGCTCGCCATATCGCTCTTCATGCGGCTTAAATTGTCCGAAAGCCCCGTTTTCAAGGCCATGAAAGCGGCAGGCACGACGTCTAAAAATCCATTTGTCGAAAGCTTCCAATACCCCGGCAATATCGGACGCCTGTTTGTCGCGCTGTTCGGCGTCGCCGCGGGTCTTACGGTGATCTATTATACATCGCAGTTCGGAACGCTCTATTTTCTGACAGGTACGGCGCGCGTGCCAGAGACCGATGCCTTGCTGTACATGGCCGTCGGCGCCGCGCTCGCTGCACCAACTTATGTTGCCTGTGGCTGGCTGTCGGATAAATGGGGCCGCAAGCGGATGCTTTTGTTAGGCTACGGCCTTTCCATCATCGGCGTGTTCCCAATTTTCTGGATGATGGCGGATGCAGCCAATCCCGCTCTTGCGCGCGCGACTGTTAGCAACCCGGTCACGCTTTCTTTGCCGGAATGTGATTTCAACGTGCTTAACCGCACGCATGAGACCGAATGTGCGCAGGCCCTGAATTTCCTGACCAAGCGCGGGATTGCGTACAGCAAACAGTCGTCCGAAACACTGGGGTTGAAGGTCGGGGAATCACAGCTTCAGGGCTTTGACGAAAATGCCTATATCGCCGCATTGGAGAAGGCGGGCTATCCCGATAAATCCGACCCAGCCCAGCGCCAGCCATGGAAAATCATTCTCGCGGTGTTCCTGATGGTCGCGTTGTCGGGAATGACGTACGGACAGGTCGCGGCCATTTTGGTCGAAATGTTCCCGGCCAAAATCCGCTACACCTCTATGTCGATACCCTATCATATTGGCGCAGGTTATTTTGGCGGCTTTCTGCCCTATATCTCGCAATATATTGTCGCGCAGACAGGACAGCCTTTCTCCGGTCTTTGGTATACGGTCGGTGTCACAGCATTGGCCTTTGTCGTTGCGCTGATATGGCTGCCGGAAACGTCGGGAAGGACCAAGCTGGATTGACACGCAATGGGGTAGGGGCAAAAGGCCGCGGATGACCGATTTTGAACCCCCGCTGCGTTTAATCCTTGATGGCGAAGCTCTCGCTTCGAATTGGAAAGCGCTCAACGCACGCAGCGGCGCGGCGCAGGCTGGCGCGGCGGTAAAGGCCAACGGCTATGGTCTTGGCGCGCGCGAAGTGGCTGCGCGGTTACGCGATGCAGGGTGCCGCGACTTTTTCGTTGCCCATTGGGGCGAAGCCGCTGCGATCGCGGATATTATTCCTCCTGAGTGGATATCCGTCTTAAACGGCATTCAGGCCGCTGACATTCCGCACATACGCGCTTTAGGCGCAGTGCCCGTGCTGAACACACCAGAACAGGTCTCGATCTGGCGCGCGTCAGGTGGCGGACGTTGCCACATCATGTTCGACAGCGGCATCAATCGGCTTGGCATCGGGCCGGAGCAGATGTCACAATGCAATCTGGGAAGCATCGATATCGATTTGCTGTTGTCGCATCTGGCGTCTGCGGATGAGGATAGCGCACAGAACGACGCGCAGCAGCGCTCATTCCATGAACAAGCGGCCGTTTCAGGGGCAAAACGCCTGAGCCTTGCCAATAGCGCGGGCATCATGCTCGGTGCGGATTATCATTATGACCTGACCCGCCCGGGGATTAGCCTTTATGGCGGCATTGCACGCTCCGGCATGGAGGCCTTCATCAAGCCCGTCGCGCGGCTTTCCGCACGCTTGCTTCAGGTACGCCCGCTGCCTGCAGGTGCGCCTATTGGCTACAATGCGACGCATGTTTGTGGCAACGATACGACCGTCGGGACGATTTCGGTGGGATATGCAGATGGGTATCTGCGCGCATTTTCCGGTAAGGGAACAGCGCATTATGGCGCGGCCGCATTGCCTGTTTTGGGGCGCGTATCCATGGATCTCGTGACAATCGATATCAGTGCCGCCCCTGATCTTCGCGAAGGCGACTGGGTCGACGTGGAGTATGACTTGCCCACAGCGTCGGCGCTGACGGGGCTATCGCAATATGAATTGCTCACCAATTTGGGAACCCGCTTCGAACGCATTTGGCGGTAGTTCGCTCGCGCGTTCTAGTGGCCTGCGGATAACCCAATAAAAAAGGGCGCCACATGGGCGCCCTTCTTTTTGTCTCGAAGATATTTCGACTTAGAAATCAGCATTGATTCCGAAGAAGAAGTTACGCCCAAAGCTGTCGAACGGATCGCCACCGGCGGTTCCAAGCAAGCCAAGTGGTGGCTGCTTATCGAGCAGGTTGTTGACACCCGCATAGAAACGGAAGTCGTTACCGATGTCAAAGCCGACACGGATGTCGTGATACAGAACGTCTGGGTAGTTAATCTGTGGGAACTGGTCAGCGTTAGCTGGAGCCAGCTTCACAATGTTACCCAACACTGCATCGCAAGTACCGCCGTTAATGCCAGTTTGACCACGGAACGTGCCTGTCAATGGGCACTGGCCGAAGTAGCTGTTCTGCGCTTCAAACGAACCGATGGTCTGCTTACCGATATAACGTGCGGCGTACAGAATATCGAAATCACCGAAGTCATAAGCCGCTGAGAAGCTTGCCGACAACTTTGGATCACCCAATTCGCTCAACTGACGATTTGGGTTCGCAGGGTTGGTTGGATCAGTGAAGTTATTCAGCTGAAGAACCTTGGTTGCGATCAAACGCGTCGTGAAACGATCACCATTGTCAAAAGTCTTACGGTAAGCGAGGTCAAAGTCGATACCCTTGGTACGTTGCGCAGCGAAGTTAACGCCGCCCGAAATAACCGCAGGCTCAACGAAAAGACCACTTGTCGGATCACGCTGCACAGTGGCGCAGAACGGGTTGTTGATACCCGAAGCGTTGGTGTAGCAAAGGTTGATGATTGTTTGCGCGCTCAACGCGGCAATCAAGTCTTCAACCTTGATCTTGTAATAGTCGACAGTCAGGCTGAGGCCTGGAATGAAGCTTGGTTCAACAACAACGCCAAGCGTCAAGCTCTTGCCCTTTTCTTCGATCAGAGTGGGGTTACCACCCGAAAGGAAGCCGGTCGAAGCTGTACGCGCGGTGCAGTTGATGAATGGTGCGCCCAAAGCAACCGGGAATGCGGTGGTTGCGCAAGCTGCGACCAATGCCGCGTTGGCAGTGGCTGGAACGCCAGCGGCCAAGCAGTTAGCTGCAGTTGTGCTTCCTGGCGAAACCAGATCACATGGGTCACCGATGAACGCAAAGTTTTCGGAAGCGGTCGAGAACAAGTCGCCCTGCGTTGGTGCACGAACCGACGTTGCATATGCAGCGCGGAAACGAACATCTTCGATTGGCGCATATATACCCTGAACGTTGTACGCATAAACCGTACCCGTCGAAGTATTATAGTCTGATACGCGACCTGCAAAGTTTACCGATAGTTCCTTGGCGAAAGGCACATCTTTCAACAATGGAACCTGAACTTCGCCGTAAGCTTCCCTGACAGCAAATGCTGGTGGACGGAAGTCCTGCAATGCGTTGAGGAAGGTTGCGCCGCTTGATGTCAGTTCATCATAATCGATGCTTGCTTTTTCCTGACGGTATTCAGCACCAAAAGCGAATGCGACTGGGCCACCGGGCAGTTCGAACAATTGCGAAAGGTCACCACCGACAAATGCCGATGCGACGAACTGGCTTGCAAACTCGTCCGTGCGGCCTTCGGTGTTGATGAAGTCAAGTGCACGTGGATCAGCAACGTTCTGACCGAATACGTTAACCGGTATACAGGCAGTATTTACGTTCGATGCCGCATTGACGCGGCAGATAACCTTTTGACCAGCAGCGTTGGTTACAAAGTTTGTACCCGTGAAGGTTGAAGGAGCAACGACAGCGTCGGCAGCAAGGTTGAAGCCGTCATATCCCGATCCATCCTGGGTAAAGATTACGAGATTGTTCGTGTTGAAACCAACTGCCTTAAACCGGCCGTAGTTCACTGCGAGTTCGTAGTTCCAATCTTCGTTGAACGTTCCTTCAACGCCACCAACTGCACGATAGGTCTCGCGTGTACCTTCAAAGCGACGACCACCAAGGTCGATGTTGAAGCGGTTCAGACCGAATGTACCCGTTGCCACGTTCGAGCACAGGCCATTCTGTTGAAGTACGGTCAGGTTCTGCGCGGTCAGGAAGCCGTTGTTGCAACGGAATGCTGGGCCACCAAGTGTCTGCGGCACGCCGGAGAAGAAGCTTGGCTGACCTTCGCCCGATACGTCGGTACGGACATATTTGGCTTCGATGAATGGCTTGAACGCATCAGATACGTCATAATGCGCCAGTAGGTTGACGGCATAACGGTCAACTTCGGCCAAAAGGCTGCCGGTATTGCGCAGCGTTGAACCAAAGCCACCCTGCGTGTTTCCTGAGCCTACGCCGGCAAAGCTCTGTGTTGGCGTATCGACAAACAGGTTGCCGAAATCGTCAAAGCGCAAGAAGCGGCCGCCACTGAGGCCACCGACAGTACCCGCGTCAGAGATCGTTCCGTTGCGGATACCGCACAGGAATGTGTTATCTGGAATTCCGTCAGTCGCACTGAAGCCAACTTCGCCACCGGCAGCACCTTGAAGGTCGGTCTGCTGGAACTGGCAACGGCCGCTGGCCGCGCCGCTCAAGCCGTCGCGTTGATTGAAGTACAATGGCTGTTGGCGTGTATATTCTGCCGAGACAGCAACGTTACCGCGACCGTCTGCGAAGTTTTGACCAGCAAGTGCGCTTACGAAATATGTGCCACGGTCACCGCGCGACGAAAGGCCGCCCTGTGCCCGCACAGCAACGCCGTCATAGTCGCGCTTCATGATGAAGTTTACAACGCCGGCAACAGCATCCGAACCATAAATAGCCGAGTTGCCGCCCGTAACGATGTCGATACGCTCAACCAAATCGGTTGGGACGGTGTTGACGTCAAAACCATTGTCGCCTGGCGTCGATGTAACGTGACGACGGCCATTGACCAGAACCAGCGTACGGTCGGTGCCGAGGCCACGAAGGTCGAGCAGGCTGAGGCCCGCGGTTCCGATGAAGCGGCTCGAGTTGCCCGAGCTGAATGTCGAACGGAGCGAAGGCAGATCGTTCAATGCGTCACCGAGAGAAAGCTCGCCAGTGCCGGTCAAGTCTTCAATCGTAACGGAAGTCAACGGAACGGAAGATTGCAGCGTTGGACGTGCGATGCGCGAACCGGTCACCAAAATTGGTTGGCCAGAACCTTCCTCTAATGCTTCTTCTGCCTCGGCTTCTTCTTCCTGTGCGTTGGCTGCATCAGGCTGCGCATCCTGCGCAAAAGATGGAACAGCGCTAAACAGCGCGAGGCTGATAGCGGAACCTGCGACCAATAAACGTGACTTCTTCATCAAAAAGATCCCCAGCTTGTTTGTTCATTTTCAATTAATATTCCGCTAAAGCGCAGACGGACAAAATGTGCAATAGATTCCGAAGAAAAAAACTGCTTTTTCCGATATTGTTGCTGTCAGGCCACATAGGGCAAACCGCTGTATCGGACAGGTTTAGGCATCAAAAAGTCAGAGCATGGCAGCCAATTTCCTCTGCAATGTGATGCCAGAAGGCCTTGAACTGGGTGCAATTTTCGTTGCACGGCGCGCCGATGTTGCAGTGCACCACAGCTTGGTGCTATCGGGCTTTTATCATCCGTGAAAGGAACATGAATGGCACGTGCAGCCAGCAGAAATGGTGATGGGCCCATCATCATCAAAAAATACGCGAACAGGCGGCTCTACAATACGCATTCGTCCAAATATATTACGTTGGACTTTCTGGCGGAACTGACTCGTAAGGATATCGACTTCAAAGTTGTTGATGCCAAAACGAATGATGACATCACCCATGGTGTGCTGACACAAATCATCATGGAAGAAGAAAATAGCGGTCAGCAAATGTTGCCGGTCGGGTTCCTGAAACAATTGATCGCCATGTATGGGGATTCCATGCAGGGTATGGTTCCGCAGTTTCTCGAAAGCTCAATGGACAATTTCCGCAAGAACCAAAAGCAAGTGCAGGATGCGATTGAAACCGCAATAACCTCCGGTCCTTTTGGTCATATTGCGAAACAGAATATCGAGTTCATGCGTTCTGCACGTGAGGCGTTGATCCCCAATCTTGGCGGTCTGGCGGGTGGCAAGGCTGCGCAAACAGAGTCGGTTGCCGACCTCAAGCGACAGATTGCAGAATTGCAGGCGAAGCTCGATAAAATTGCGGCAGATTGATCCGCAATCATATTCACTACACAATAACGGGTAAGATTTTGATAAAACATGCTTTAAGCGTCACGCGCGCGCAAAATTTCGCGGGCTGGTATCAGGAAGTTATTTCGGAGGCCGATCTCGCAGAAGAATCGGGTGTCCGTGGGTGCATGGTCATACGGCCTTGGGGCTATGGCATGTGGGAACGCATCCAAAAGCTGATGGACGCGGAAATCAAAGCTGCTGGCGTCGAAAACTGCTATTTCCCGTTGTTCATCCCCTTGTCGTTTTTTGAAAAAGAAGCGGACCATGTGGAGGGCTTTGCGAAGGAAATGGCTGTCGTCACGCACCACCGCTTGATTGGTGATGGCAAAGGCAAGTTGGTTCCTGATCCCGATTCCAAGTTGGAAGAGCCGCTTGTCGTGCGTCCAACATCGGAAACCGTGATCGGCGCGGCGATGAGCCGATGGGTCCAAAGCTGGCGTGATTTGCCGTTGATGGTCAATCAATGGGCCAATGTTGTGCGCTGGGAAATGCGCACACGCATGTTCCTACGTACAAGTGAGTTTCTATGGCAGGAAGGGCATACCGCCCACGCCGATCGTGCCGATGCGATGCAGGAAACGATGCGCGCGCTTGAAATGTATCGTGCCTTCGCCGAGGGTCCACTGGCCATGCCCGTAGTGGCCGGCGAAAAGCCCGAGAATGAACGCTTTCCCGGCGCGGTTGCAACATACAGCATCGAAGCGATGATGCAGGACGGCAAAGCTTTGCAGGCTGGCACGTCGCATTATCTAGGCACGGGTTTTGCCGAAGCATCGGGCATCAAATATCAGGATAAGGACGGCAGCCAACAATTTGCGCACACCACCAGCTGGGGCGTTTCCACGCGGATGATTGGCGGCGTTATCATGACGCATGGCGATGATGATGGCTTGCGCTGCCCGCCGCAAATTGCCCCGCACCAAATCGTGATTATACCGATGTTGCGGGACAATGACGAAGACGAGGCCGTGTTGGAATATTGCCGCAGCCTGCGCCTCGAATTGCTCGCGTTAAGTGCGTTCGGCGAACCCTTGCGCGTGCTGCTGGATACCAAAGCGGCGAAGGCATCGAACAAGCGTTGGTCTTGGGTCAAGAAAGGCGCGCCAATCATCGTTGAAGTGGGCCCACGCGATGTAGGCGAAGGCAAAGCCGCGGTGTTGCGCCGTGATCGCCTCTATAAGGACGACGGCAAGCTGGCGACGGCATTTACCCCCCGTGGTGAATTTGTGGCCGCCGCAGCTGGTTTGCTTGAGGACATTCAGTCCACCCTCTACGCAGAAGCAAAAGAACGGCTCGATGCCAACATCCGACGTGATGTCACCGACCTTGCCGCGCATTTTGCCGGTGACGAGGCCAAGTTTGCTGGCTGGGTAGAGGTTCAGTGGGCACGCCCAACCGGCGCTGCACTCGATAAAATCGTTGAGCAGTTAAAAGCGCTCAAGCTGACGATGCGCAATAGCCCAATCGATGCGGCTGCCGTCGACGGCGCATGCTTTTTTACCGGCGAACCCGCCGTGGAACGGATCCTTATTGGCCGGACTTATTAGGGAATGACCAAAAGCACCCATTTTGAAGGTCTTCCATCCCGCGAACAAATACTCGCCTTTATCCAGTCGTCGAATGACCCTGCGGGAAAGCGAGAGATTGCGCGGGAATTCGGCTTACGCGGGCATGAAAAGATCGCGCTGAAGGCGTTGTTGAAAGACATGACCGACGAAGGCCTGATCGACATGGCGCCGGGTCGTGCCTTTCACAAAATGGGTGGCGTGCCAAAAGTCACGGTGCTGAAAATCGTTGCGATTGACGGCAACCAACCTGTGGCCATTCCGGAGCATTGGGAAGCCGAAGGCATTCCGGCACCAAAAATTCGCGTGATCGAGACCAAAGGCAAGCGCAACAGTGCGCTGGGCATTGGCGACCGCATTTTGGCGCGCACTGAAGAACGCGGCAATGGCTGGGCCGCGCATGTCATGAAAAAGCTCGCCAAGGGCAGCGAACAGATATTGGGTGTTGTTGAGGGCGGCGAAAATGGCCGTTTTTGGCTGAAATCCGTCGACAAGAAATCACGTTTCGACACCCAAATCGGCGATGTTGGCGACGCAAAGGCTGGCGAGCTGGTGCTTGCTGAACTGACCGGGAACGCGCACAAAAAATCGGCGCGGGTAACGCAGGTTCTGGGCGATCCATTTGCGCCGAAAAGCTTCAGCCTCATTGCCATTCATAAATTCGGCATTCCGTTTGAGATGCCTGAAACCGTGGAGCGTGAGGCGGAGCGTGTACGCGAATTGCCCGTCACCGACGACCACCGCGAAGACCTACGCCATCTGCCGATTATAGCCATTGACCCCCGCGATGCGCGTGATTTCGATGATGCGATTTGGGCAACGCCAAATGCGGATACGGGCGGATTTGACGCCATCGTCGCGATTGCGGACGTCAGCTATTATGTCCGTCCGGGCAGTGCGCTTGACCATGAGGCGTCGAAGCGCGGGAACAGTGTCTATTTCCCCGACTTGGTAGTGCCCATGCTGCCGCACGCATTGTCATCGGACAAATGTTCGTTGCGGGCAGGGGAAGACCGCGCCGTGCTGGCCTGCCACCTTGCCATTGGCAAGACGGGCCAAGTGACGTCATGGCGCTTTACACGCGCAGTGGCACGGATAGCCGCCAATATCCCCTATCCCGACGCGCAAGCCGCGATTGACGGGACTATGGAAAACCCGTTGCTGGAAACCGCGCTAAAGCCATTATGGGCATGTTGGCGTTTGCTGTCGAAGGCGCGTGCCAAGCGTGCGCCATTGGAACTGAACTTGCCTGAAAAGCGTATCACGCTGGATGCGCAAGGCCGAGTAACCGGCGTTGCCGAGCGTGAGCAGCTTGAAGCGCATCGTTTGGTCGAAGACTTCATGATCGCGGCCAATGTCGCGGCCGCCAAAGCCTTAGAGGCGAAGAAATCCTCGCTCATTTACCGCGCCCATGAACCGCCAAGCCGCGAAAAGCTGGTCGCGTTGAAGGAATATCTCAAAACCTTCGACATTGATTTTGCGCTGGGGCAGGTGGTTAAGCCGGAAACCTTCAACGGGATCTTGGCAAAGGTCATCGACGAAGAAATCCGCCCGCAAATTATGGAAGCGGTCCTCCGCAGCCAGACACAGGCTTATTACGGCCCGACTAATGTCGGACATTTCGGCCTGTCCTTGGGCAGCTACGCGCATTTTACCTCGCCCATTCGCCGTTATGCCGACCTGATCGTGCATCGCGCTTTGGTCAGTGCCTATCGGCTGGAAATGCCCAAGCCGAAGATCAAGGATATCGAGCCAATTACCGGTCTGACTGAGGCCGCGATTGCACGATTACCCGCGACCGCCGAAGCGATTAGCCGCACGGAACGCCGCGCGATGGAAGCAGAGCGCGAGACCACAGACCGCTATATCGCCGCATATCTATCGGCGCAGGTCGGGCAAGTGGTTCAGGCACGCATTACCGGCGTTCAGAATTTCGGTTTTTTCGCAACAGTTGAGGGTGTTGGCGGCGATGGCTTAGTTCCGGTCTCCACTCTTGGAAAAGATTATTTCCATTATGATGAGGCGAGCCAAGTGCTCATCGGTGAAAAAACGCGGCAGGAATATCGCCCCGGCATGCGCCTTGAACTCCGATTGGCAGAAGCCAACCCTATTTCCGGATCACTCCGCTTCGAATTGCCCGAAGGCGGCAGCTATGCGCCGGATCGGTTCAAACATAAGGGTAAGCCGAAAGCGGGCAAATATGACGCGGGCAAACGCGGACGCCCCGGGAATATTCGGCATCAGGGCAAGCGGCGCTAGCTCAATTCATCCAGCTGCGCATCGCTCAGAGACCCGGGGATGACCATAACCGGGCAGGGCAATGTCCCTGCATTAATACCGGTAAAGTGCGCAATAAGTGGCCCTGGAGCGCCCTGGGCTGCGGCACCGAGCACAAGCGCGGCGATACCTGGATGTTCCTCCAGCATGACCTTGACCACGTCAATGGCTTCGCCGGGCTTCACGGTAATTGCCGGACGAACACCCATTTCGTCAAAAATTGATCCAGCAGCAGCGGTCACAAGCTGCTCAGCGCGGTCGCGCGCTTCTTCTTCCATCGTCGCTTGCACACCGCCCCAGGCGACAAAATCAGCCTGCTCAACGAGCGCAAGGATGTGGACGGTCCCACCCGTTTTTGCGGCACGACGCGACGCAAACCGCAGCGCAAGCCGCGCTTCTTCGGTCTCATCAATGACAACCAGATATGTCCGCATGCGCTTCCCCCGGCATGGTCCACTGCGGCCAGCCATTATGAATTCGTATAGCCTGCGCGAAATTTGCATCCTTGGCAACCTTATCGCGCTTGACGCTTGGGAAAGCTTGGCTATGCGATTATTTCAAATTGCGACCAAAAAAGGCCACACCCGATGTCTATCGAACTCAAAATGCCCGCACTTTCCCCAACCATGGAAGAAGGCACGCTTGCCAGATGGCTGGTGAAGGAAGGGGACACCGTTTCGTCAGGTGATTTGATCGCAGAGATCGAAACCGACAAGGCGACAATGGAGTTCGAAGCGGTCGACGAAGGCGTGATCACACAATTGCTCGTTGCCGAAGGCACCGACGGCGTAAAAGTCGGCACGGTCATTGCAATCATTCAGGGTGAAGATGACGGAACGACCGCTGCGCCCAAGGCTGCTGCACCGGTAGCTGCGCAAGCGCCTAAGCCTGCAGCAGTGGCTGCTGCTCCAGCTCCAGCTCCAGCTCCAGCGCCAGTGACCGCGCCATCGCATTCCTCGGGTGACCGCATCAAGGCGAGTCCATTGGCGAAACGCATCGCGGCGAACTCGGGCGTTGATCTGGCTGCTATTAGCGGAACGGGCCCCAATGGCCGCATCGTTAAAGCTGACGTTGAACGCTCCACTAAAAATACCGCCAGTGCTGAGCTTGTCGAAGCACGCCCCACAGGCGACAGCCGCCCTTCGACAGGCTCAGGGCTTACGGTGGATGGTGGCGACATCCCGCACGAAGTCGTCAAACTCTCCAACATGCGCAAGACCATTGCGCGCCGCCTGACCGAATCCAAGCAGCAAGTGCCGCACATCTACCTCACCGTAGACGTCCGCCTCGATGCTTTGCTCAAGCTGCGCGGAGAGCTTAACGCGTCGCTGGAGCCACGCGGTATCAAGTTGTCGGTCAATGACATGCTGATAAAGGCACTTGGCCTTGCGCTGATTCAGGTCCCCAAATGCAATGTCAGCTTCGCCGGCGACAATATGCTGCAATATAGCCGCGCCGACATCAGCGTTGCGGTATCGGTGCCCACCGGCCTGATTACGCCCATCGTGACGGACGCAGCAAACAAGTCGCTGTCCAAAATCTCGACCGAAATTGCCGAACTTGCGGCCCGCGCGAAGGAAGGCAAGCTGCAACCCCATGAATATCAGGGCGGCACCGCGTCCATATCCAACATGGGCATGATGGGCATCAAGCAATTCGAAGCCGTCATCAACCCGCCACAGGCGATGATCATGGCGATCGGCGCCGGCGAAAAGCGGCCCTATATCGTCGATGACGCGCTGGCCATCGCCACCGTCATGTCCGCCACCGGCAGCTTCGACCACCGCGCCATTGACGGCGCAGACGGCGCGCAGTTGATGAAGGTGTTCAAGGAGTTGGTGGAGAAGCCACTGGGCTTGGTGGCGTAATATGTCGGATTACGACCTCATCGTCCTTGGTTCCGGCCCCGGTGGCTATGTTGCGGCCATCCGCGCGGCGCAGCTTGGGCTGAAAGTTGCGATTGTTGAGCGGGAGAATCTTGGCGGCATTTGCCTCAACTGGGGCTGTATCCCGACCAAGGCGATGCTGCGTTCGGCGGAAATCTATCATTATATGCAGCATGCGGGCGATTATGGCCTGACGGCGGCGAATATCAGCGCGGATATTGACGCGGTGGTGAAGCGGTCGCGCGGTGTCGCCAAGCAGCTTAATCAGGGCGTCACGCATCTGATGAAGAAGAACAAGATCACCGTCCATATGGGCGATGGCAAGTTGACCGCTGCCAACAAGCTGACCGTCACCAAAGATGGCAAGACCGAAGAGCTGACCGCAAAGAATATCATCCTCGCCACCGGTGCGCGCGCCCGTGACCTGCCATTTGCGCCTGCCGATGGAAAACGTATCTGGACCTATCGCCACGCGATGGTGCCACCAGAAATGCCGAAAAAGCTGCTGGTCATCGGATCGGGTGCGATTGGCATCGAATTTGCCAGCTTCTACAATGATATGGGCGCAGAGGTCACCGTCGTCGAAATGCTCGACCGCATCGTGCCTGTTGAAGACGCCGATGTTTCGACCTTCCTTGAAAAGGCGCTGACAAAGCAGGGTATGACGATCATGACCGGGGCAGGGGTCGAAGAACTTAAGGCCAGCGCGACGGGTGTGTCTGCGAAGATCAAGGGTAAGGACGGCAAAGTTGTTGCGTCCGAATTCACCCATTGCATCGTTGCCATTGGCATTGTCCCCAACACAGAAAATATCGGGCTAGAGGCGCTTGGCGTCGAAATGGACCGCGGTTTCCTGAAAACCGATCCGATGTGCCGCACCAATGTGCCCGGCCTATGGGCCATCGGTGACATCACCGCGCCGCCATGGTTGGCGCATAAGGCCAGCCATGAAGGCGTAATCGCCGCCGAAGCTATTGCTGGCGGGCATCCGCACGCGATGGACCCGAAGAACATCCCCGGTTGCACCTATTGCCACCCGCAGGTCGCGAGCGTTGGCTTGACCGAAGCCAAGGCGAAGGAGGCCGGATATGACGTCAAAGTCGGCAATTTCCCCTTCCTTGGCAACGGCAAAGCGATTGCACTGGGTGAGGCGGAAGGTTTCATCAAAACCGTGTTCGACGCCAAAACGGGCGAATTGCTGGGCGCGCATATGGTTGGCGCTGAAGTGACGGAGCTCATCCAAGGCTATACCATCGGCAAAACGGCGGAGTTGGTTGAGGCAGACTTCATGCACACGGTGTTCCCGCACCCGACATTGAGCGAAATGATGCACGAAAGCGTGCTCGGCGCTTATGGCAAAATGTTGCACATGTGATTTTGCCATTTCGTCTTTGGGCGGGGGCGGCGGTTTTGTTCGTCCTTGTTATCGCGTTGGGATATGCTGTTACCGCCGGATATTTCCGCGCATTTGACCTCGCCGTTTCGCACGCACTCAATATGCAGCGCGGGGTTTCCCCCGATTGGCTGATCCTGCTCATGCAAGGCATCAGCTGGATTGGCGGCGGCGTTCAACGCTACATCATCGTCGCGATCCTTGCCGCGGCCTTATGGCGTTGGTGGGGATGGGGCTCTGCGCTTGCCATGGGCGTAGCGACGCTGATCGCGGCACTGACGTCTGACGTCATGAAGTATTTTTTTGCGCGTGTGCGCCCTGATTTTGTGGCGCAGTTGGATCCCATCACCAGCCCGGCATTCCCCAGCGGGCATGCCAACAATGCGGCAGTCGTCTACATATTGTTCATCATGCTGGTACCGCAGGCGCGCCATCCTGTGTGGCAGTTGGCGGCCGCGACGATGATCTTGCTGACCGGAATTTCGCGGATCATGCTTGGCGTCCATTGGCCAACCGACGTGCTTGGAGGATGGATGCTCGGTGCGTCCTTCGCGCTTATGGCGGGCGGCGTTATTGCCTATCGCGAGCATCAGCGACAGGGACAGTTTCCTTCGGTCCTCGCACCTTAATACCCACAGCTGCGCTTTTTGCTGTCCTACACGCGCGGAATTTGTCATGCATATATCTTAACAGTTTTTCGGGAGAAACGACCATGGGACATAGCCTCTACTTTCTGAGAAATGCTGGCGTTTTCGCGATTGCGTTGGCGGCAGTTTCTGCCCCTGCATCCGCGCAAAATACGGTTATCACTGCTGACAAGATGATCGACGTCCTTACGGGCAAGACCGTGGACCATCCCGCCGTCTTTGTTGGCGCCGATGGCCGCATTACCAGCATTGCCGATGCACGCACCGTAAAATGGGGCAGTGACGTCAAACATATCAACCTCAGCGGTAAAACCATATTGCCTGGCTTGATCGACATGCACGTCCATCTCGACGGTCCAGCGGACATTGGCGGCTATCGGGGATTGGAATTCACCGACAGTTTTTGGGGCATGACCGCCGTGGGATCGGCGCAGGCGATGCTAAAAGCCGGATTTACGACGGTTCGCAACGTTGGCGCGGGCAACCGCAACGACATCGGCCTGAAACAAGCCATTGAAAATGGCTACGCAACAGGGCCGCGCATTGTTCCGGCGGGCTATGCGCTTGGTGCGACTGGCGGCCATTGCGACTCCACATTCTTGCCACCCAGCCTTGAAAAATCGGGTAAGGAAGAAGGCATAGCCGACAGCGAAGACGAACTGCGCTACCAAGTGCGACGTCAGCGCAAATATGGCGCAGAGGTCATCAAGGTTTGCGCAACGGGCGGCGTGTTTTCGCGCAATACCGAACCCGGACAGCAGCAGCTTTCTGAACGTGAACTTCGCGTGATCGCGGACGAGGCGCATCAATGGGGTCTTCGCGTTGCCGCGCACGCGCATGGCGGCGAGGGGATTAAGGCTGCGATCAAGGCCGGTATTGATACGATTGAACATGCCAGCCTTGTCGATGATGAAGGCATCAAGCTTGCAGCCGCGCGGCCACGGCCAGTCTGGTTCTCCATGGATATCTTCAACACCGACTACACCCAGTCCGAAGGCGCCAAGAACGGCGTGCTCGAAGATAATCTTAGGAAAGACCGCGAAGTCGCGCAAATCCAACGCGATAATTTCCGTAAAGCGCATAAAGCGGGCGTCAAAATGGTCTTCGCCTCAGATGCTGGCGTTATGCCGCACGCATTGGTCGGCGGGCAGTTTAAGGTCATGGTCGAATATGGCATGACACCGCTGGAGGCGATCCAAGCGGCAACGCGCAATGCGGCGCAGGCGTTGGGCCGTGAAAAAGATGTCGGCGCAATCGCGGTCGGCCGCTTTGCCGATATCATTGCGGTGGATGGCGATCCGTTGGCCAATGTTCGCGAACTGGAATCGGTCGATGCCGTCGTAAAAGGTGGCAAGGTCGTCAACTAAAGCCAATATGACATTGTGCGATGTTGCATTGATTGCGCACCGCACACTGTGATAAATAGAACCGATATGATGAACTTCTGGGGGTTTGAACTATGATTTCTTTGGTCGCAGCAACTTTGCTCAGCATGGCCGCCATGAAAGGCGACGCCATGGACAATGCCCGCAAGGCATTCAACAATTGCATGATTGAAACGCACAACACTGCGGTTGGCGAAAAAGCGAGCCCCAGCGATTTCATCAAAACCAGCGACGCAGCCTGCCCAACGGAGCGCGCCGCGTATAAGGAAATTCTGATCAAATCCGAACGCTCATACGGTTCAAGCATGGCGGACGCCGAAAAATTTGCAGCGGAAGAAATTCAGATGATCGTCGACTCAATCGTCACCAGCTTCAACGAAAATGTTGAAAATGGCGCAAAGCTGACGCCCGAGAAATAATCTCGGCGTTGTGGGTGCAATAAATTCGGTTGAGAAAATTGGCGGACAGGGTGGGATTCGAACCCACGGTGAGCTTCCACCCACGACGGTTTTCAAGACCGTTGCCTTAAACCACTCGGCCACCTGTCCGCTTACGAAGTGCCCCTAGCCATCCCGCAAAGCGATGGCAAGGGCAGATGCGGACTAAGTGTGGGTTCTGCTCGCGACCGGATGTGGGTTGGCCGGGACCAAAGCATTTCACACGGTGGGTACAATGTGCCAATATGCGGCCTTCAATTGAAATGGGGGCCGCGTGCGCATTAACCGGAAGTTTTGGCTATCAACGCTAATCTGCACCAGCGCGTGCGTGTTTGGGCCCGCCAGCACCGCGCAAGATATTGCCGCGCCGACCAACCTTGTTGACAATGATGCACATGAGGCCAGATTTCGCGCCTATCTTGGCCAAGTGCGGCAAAAGGCGCTGACCGAGGGCGTATCTGCGGCCACGCTCGATCGGGTGTTGCCTTCGATAAGCTTTAATGCCCGCGTTGTCCGGCTTGACCGGCAGCAGCCAGAGGGCGCTTCCAATGCGCCCGTTCCCAATTTTGCGCCCTATAAAGCGCGCCATGTCGATGCATCGCGAATTAGCCGGGGCCGCGCGAAATATACCGAGCTTCGCCCACTGCTGCAGCGGATCGAAAATGAAACCGGCGTGCCGGAAGAAATCATGATCGCCATTTATGGCCATGAAACCAATTATGGATCGGTCATGGGGAACTTCAACGCGCCCGAAGCCTTGGCATCGCTCGCATATGAAGGCCGCCGTCGTTCCTTGTTTGAGGCCGAATTGATTGCGGTGCTCAAAATGATCGACAAGGGCGTTCCGCAATATGCCATTACCGGCAGCTGGGCAGGCGCACTTGGAAAGCCGCAGTTTTTGCCGTCGGTATATTTGCGTCTGGCGCGCGATGGGGACGGCGACGGATATGCCGACATCTGGCGTAGCGAGGTTGACGCCATGACGTCGATCGCCAACTATTTCGTCAACACAGGCTGGCGGCGCGGAGAGGAATGGGGTTTTGCTGTAAATGTGCCCGCGTCGTTCAACCGCGCCGCGTTGAATTCGCGGATGGCATCGCCGCGCTGCCCACGCGTTTTTGGCCGCCACAGCCAGTGGAAAACGATCGCCGAATGGCGTGCACTGGGCATCACGCCAGAACGCGGATTTTGGCCAAAAGACAGCATGATGGCGACCTTGATTGAGCCCGATGGCGTCGGCCGGACCGCTTATTTGCTGGGCGGAAACTACCGTGTGATATTGGACTATAATTGTTCAAATTTTTACGCGCTATCGGTGGGGTTATTGGCCGATGCGGTTCGGAATTAAGCCAGCTATCGTTTGATAGGCACGAACGCTATACGGGGCCGTTAAAGGCACCTATTAAGCGGAGTGTGCACGTGCACGGCTTGTCGCGAAATATGAGGACGGAGCAGAGCAAATCATGCCCTTATTGGCTGACGAATCACTAGCCCGAGCGGGCTTTTTAACGCGCGCTTTTAATGGCTTGGCGTCATGGGTGGCCGCATGACCGCGCGTGGCCGTTTTTTGTCGATTGAAGGCGGGGAGGGCGTGGGCAAGTCTACGCAGATCAACGCGCTTGCCGATGTGATCCGCAGCCATGGGCATGACGTGATTTTGACGCGTGAACCCGGCGGAACAGAGGGTGCCGAAGTCATCCGGAAACTGTTGCTGGGCGGAAGCGCAGAACGCTGGGCCCCGCGGGCAGAAGCGTTGTTATTTGCCGCAGCACGCAGCGACCATGTCGAACGTTTAATCGAACCCGCCTTAGCGAGCGGCAAATGGGTCGTTGCGGACCGCTTCATCGACAGTAGCCGTGCCTATCAAGGTGCAGGCTCCGGCTTGTCGGATGGTGACATCATGACGCTGCATGGCATCGGCAGTCGCGGCCTATTACCCGATCGCACATTGGTGTTGCGCCTCGATCCGAAAGAAGCTGCACAGCGCGCAGCAGCCCGAGACCAGAACCGTCCTGACCGTATTCAGGGCCGGGCAGAGGACTTTCATTCGGAGGTCGATATGGCATTTGTGGGTTATGCTGAGCGCGAACCCAGAGTGCGTCTGGTGGACGCGTCAGGAGAGGCCGCAGACGTGACCGCACGGCTTTTGGCGCAGATATCCGATTTGTTGGTGGAACCCGCCTGATGGACTATGTCGGCCATGACAAGGCATGGCGCCAGTTTTCCAAAGCCTGCGACAGCGGGAAAACGCACCATGGCTGGATATTGGCCGGGGCGAGGGGGCTTGGCAAATCTGCATTCGCGCTGAAAGCAGCATCCGCGCTTGTTGACCCAACGAATGTCCACGCAAACCTCATCGCACGCGGTTCTCATCCCGATATTTTGTGGGTTAAGCGGCTTCCGAAGGATGCACCCAAGGACGATGAAGACGTCACCGATGAAACCGAGCTCAAACGCAGCATAACGGTCGATCAGATCCGCAGTGTTCAGCAGGTACTGACATCGCGTCCAGGGCTCAGCGATAAGCGCGCCATCATTATTGATTCTGCGGACGACCTTGAACGCGGCGGTGCCAACGCATTGTTGAAATCTTTGGAAGAACCGCCCGTTGGGACCTATTTCTTTTTGGTCAGCCATGCCAGCGACCGGTTGCTTCCGACCATCCGGTCACGCTGCCAGATATTGCGCTTTGAACCCTTGTGTGACGCAGATATGGCCGAGGCATTGCAACGCGCCGCGCCTGAGGCGAGCCAGTCGGATCTTGATGCGCTGGTGCGCTTGGGCAACGGGGCACCCGGCCAAGCGTTGGATTTCCTTGGGCTAAGGCTCGACGAGTTGGAAGATGCCATGGCGTCCATTTTGCGCTCAGGCGACCGGGATAATGCCATTCGCATCGCTTTGGCCGAAAAACTGTCGCTCAAGGCCGCGCAGCCCCGATATGAAGCATTTCTGCGCCGCGCCCCCGCACTAATCGCGGAACATACGCGGATGCTCGGCGTCAGTCAGCTACGCGCCGGGATTGATGCGTGGGAGGCCGCAAGCGGGCTGGCCGCACGCGCCATCGCGTTAAGTTTGGACAAGCAGAGCGTCGTCTTTCAAATGGGAAGCTTGCTGGCATCGGTTCAAGCGCATAAGG
>NZ_JBIICH010000064.1:0-12234 GCF_044239005.1 Sphingorhabdus sp.
CACCCGTTTGCGCAGTGCACCCGCCATGGCGCTGTCCGGTGGCGAGCGGCGGCGCTGCGAAATCGCCCGCGCGCTGGCGGCCAATCCGTCGATCATGTTGCTCGATGAACCTTTTGCCGGCATCGACCCGATATCCATTTCCGATATTCGCGACCTTGTGAAAGAATTGAAAACCCGCGGCATCGGCGTGCTGATTACCGATCATAATGTGCGCGAAACGCTCGATATCGTTGACCGCGCCTGTATCATTTATGGTGGGCAGGTTCTGTTCGCAGGGTCGCCCGAGGCGTTGGTCGCGGATCCCAATGTGCGCCGCCTGTATCTCGGCGAGAGTTTTGCAATGTGATTTGCGGCGATGACGGAACCATAACGTCATGGCATTAGCACCCCGTCTCGATCTTCGCCAAAGCCAGTCGCTGGTGATGACACCGCAACTGCAGCAGGCGATTAAACTGCTGGCATTGTCGTCGCTCGAAATTGAAGCGTTCATCGCGGAAGAGGTCGAACGTAATCCCGTTTTGGAAACAGGCAGCAGCGACGCTGCCCCTGATGTGCCGACCGAGGACTTCGCGCCCGCATTGCACGACAGTGGCGAGCGCGCCAGTGACGACCTGCTGAGTGGTGATGGCCAAGGGACATCGGACGCGCTGGATGTCGATTTCAGCACAGAAACGTTCCACCATGATACCCCATCCGACAGTGTGGGCGGGGCCGATGGCATGCTGGGGCTTTCGGGCAGCGCAGCGCCCAGCGGCCTAGACGGCGACGGACCTGATTTCGACAGCTTTGCCGCGCGTGACATCAGCCTGCGGGAACATTTGATGGCGCAGGCAGGGTCCAGCCTGTCCGGACGCCAGCTGTTTCTGGTCCAACAGATTATCGAACATATCGAACCCACGGGCTATGTTGGCGAAGACCTGATGGCGACGGCGCACCGGCTTGGCGTTGCCATGGCGGAAATGGAGGCGGCGCTTTCGGAGCTGCAGCGGTTCGATCCAACTGGCGTTGGCGCGCGAAACCTGTCCGAATGCCTTGCCATTCAAGCGCGCGAGGCAGATCGATATGACCCCTGCATGGCTAAGCTTATCGACAATCTCGACTTGGTGGCAAAGGGTGCGTTTGACCAGCTTAAGCGCATGTGCCGCGTCGACGACGAAGACCTGCGCGATATGTTGATCGAACTGCGCGGCTATGATCCAAAGCCCGGTTGCCGGTTCGAAAGCGAAGATACGCTTGCGGTCACGCCCGACATATTCATCACGCCGCGCGGCGAAGGCTGGGCCATCGAACTGAACAGTGCCAACCTGCCACGTATCCTCATCAACCGCAGCTATGTTGCCGAGCTTGGGCAAGACAAAGCCACAAAAGCCTGGCTAAGCGATTGCATGGCGGATGCGAACTGGCTCATCAAAGCCATGGATCAAAGACAGCGCACCATCGTCAAGGTCGCCACCGAGATTGTGAAGCAACAGGACGGCTTTTTTCGCAAGGGCGTCGCCCATTTGCGGCCACTCACGCTGCGACAAGTCGCCGATGCCATCGACATGCATGAATCCACCGTCAGCCGGGTGACCAGCAACAAATATCTGCATTGCGGACGCGGTCTGTTTGATCTCAAATATTTCTTCTCATCGGGCGTTCAATCCGCCGACGGAGAGGGCGCGTCGGCTGAGGCCGTCAAAAGCCACATCAAATCCCTAATTGATGCCGAGGGCGAGAAGATACTGTCCGATGACACGCTGGTCGATTTGTTGACGGCAAAAGGCTTCGACATTGCCCGCCGCACCGTCGCGAAATATCGCGAAGCTATGGGTATCGGATCGTCCGTGCAAAGACGGCGGCAAAAGAAAATGGGCCGCTAATCACGCCGCAATGTTTGAACGCGCCAATGTTTAGCGGTCGATAAGAATCTTCTCGGCCAATATATGGTCGGCAACCTTATCGACGTCGATTGCGGCGACAGGGTCAGACATCGGCACCAGCGTAGCCACAAGGCCAAGGCGTTTGCCCGCAATGGTCAACGCCTGCCGCAATCCAATCGTGCGGGTCAGCGCGCGCAGGGCCAGCCGCAGCCCGAAGTGCAAGAACAAGCGCCATGCTTTCTTGCGATCCTGTTCAGCCTCTGCCCATAAATCGAGTGCGAATGCGGACTTGGGGCTCATCAACGCAAAGAGATTTGCGCCGGACCATGCGCCGTCCGAAAAACGCAACCAGGTGCGTTTGGCATCGGGAAACTGCGCCAACATCGTCTTGCGTTCCACCATCGCAATGGCAACGTCGCCATCGGCTTTACCCAGAAATTCGGCGATCATATCGATGGTTAACAAGGGGTGGTCCGCGGTGGTCACCAATATCGGCGACGAGAATCCTAACGCATCCACCTGCCGTTTGATGCTCAGCGATATACTGCTCAGGCTTTCGACCAACGTCGCGCCACCTGCGGCATCTACCGCGGGACGCAACGCGTCGGGTTCCTGACATAGGACAATGATTTCACCGATAAGCGGCGATGCACGCAGCGTGTGCACGACATGGCTAATCATCGGCTCGCCGCGCACGGGCACCAAAGCTTTCAGCTTCAGCCCGAAATGCTGTGCAAACATATCCGTACCAGGCCTTTGCCCGGCAAGGACGATGCAGGTCCATTGCGCTTGCAAACAGCTTCTCCTAAACGCGTCCAAATCGGGGGGCACGCCAACGCATTTGGCATACCTTGGGGTGGGGCTTGGCGACCAAATATGAATATTGCAATATATGATCTCGACAAGACCATAACCCGTCGCCCGACCTTTACCCATTTTCTGCTATTTTATGCGCGGCGGACCGCCCCCATTCGGCTGGCGTTACTGCCGGTCTGGATCGCGGCAATGCTGGGATATAAGCTTCGCCTATATGGGCGCAAACCCCTGAAACAATTTGGGATCGCGATGTTTATCGGACGCCAAATCTGTCCGGACATTTTGCCCAATATCGTCGCCGATTTTGCCGAACGGGTTGTGCGCGAAGGCCTTCAGCCGGGGGCCGTTGCACGCATAGACGCCGATCGCGCGCGCGGGGCGTTGCTGGTGATGGCAACCGCTGCACCGCATTTTTATGCGGGCAACATCGGCGCCAAAATTGGTTTTGATGCCGTCATTGCGACGCGTCATATCGGCGAAGCAGACGGCCAACTGACCCACCGCATCGACGGCGAAAATTGCTACGCCGAAGAAAAACTGCGCCGTGTGCAGGAATGGCTGTCGCAGCAAGGCATTAACCGCCAAGACGCGCATATCCGTTTTTATTCGGACGATCTGAGCGACCGGTTCACTTTAGACTTCGCAGACGAAGGTTATGCGGTGAACCCCTCCAAACGCTTTATGAAGGCGGCTGCCGAGGCCAATTGGGGCGTGCTCGATTTCCGCAGCCCTAACGAGACCTCTTCAGCTAGCTAAGCTTTCAATATATCGCCCCAAAGCCTCCGCACCGCGGTCCGAGGCTGGACGCGGATCGCTTTGGTCGGCGGTGTAAGCCATGCGCTGCTCTTGGGCATTGCGATATTGGGCGGCAATCTGCGCATGATCGGGCAACAATGCTACCAACTGCTTGGCCGTGCGGACAACCGGACCGTTGTTCCAGAAATCATATTCTGGCGCGCTACCGGGCACCGCCGCACTGTGCGTATCGATGAAAAAACAGGCGCGCGGGCGATGCAGAAATTCATACACCTGGCTTGAAACATCGCCAATATAGACGTCTGCGGACAGGGTGTAACTCATGTCAAACAAGCGCGCGCTATCCACATCGATCCGGATATTCGGGGCATCATAATATTTGGGATCAATGTCGGGCCGCGTACGGGTCACGCGATATTCGGGCGAAATATGCACCTTTTTATAAAATAGCATCACATGCGGCGCAAAGATCAGATTGTAACGGTCCGCATACTGGTAAAAAAATTCCAATATGTCCGTCCCGTGATCGAACCAGCTGGACATATGGGGATCGAAATGCGGGTTGTATAAAAAGGTCGGCTTGCCGTTATCGAAAAATGTTTCAGGGGTGCGCCCCCGCAAAATGTCGAACTTTGGGTAACCGATGATCCGGCAGCGTTCGGGCGTGGAAACGCCAGCATCCACCATCTGGTCCACAACCTTTTGTCCGCTGACCATCAACAGGTCAAATTCCCGGAATGCAGGGTGAAAAGACACATTCCGGTCCCCCGCCCCATGGGGTACACAGACAAAGGCAGGGCAATGTTTGCGGCTGCGAAATTTGGTCCAATGGCGTTTCAGGGTCAGGCAGGTGCGTTCCGTCGACACGATAGCAACGGATTTTCGTAAGAACGCATTATGCCAATACAAACGCAGGATCCGGTGAACGGGCACAAGCCTGTTCAGGCCGTTGGTCAGCGTCTTGAGCCATTCGGGTAACGCCAGTGACCGCCAATGCAAGGCGGCAATCTGTTCAGGTGTCAGCAGCCTTTCGACCTCTTTTCGCGTAACGTCACTGCCAAAGGCGACAATCGCGCGGAAGGCTTTTTCACGCAACGCGAATGCGCCGGCTATCCCCGCCAAATGCGCCACTTGGTGGCCCGCATCATGGTTGAACAGGAAAATGACGTCCGATTTGACGGACGCCGCAGCCTTCTTGTGTCGTGGATTATTCATACAAAGCGGCATCTATCGCCATTGATAGATTTTTGCGACCAGTTTGCGGCACGTTCAATTTTTTACCTGCACATCATGACATGGCTTTGATTAACGGCGGAAGTGCACTAGTCCCGCAGACTGATCGGGGGTCTGGCGTAATGGCTGAACAAAAACGGGGGAGTGGGCGCCGCATTTTGCAATCGGGCGCTTGGCTGTTCTTGCCAAAGACCACCTCTGCGGTGCTCAGCCTTATTTACCTAGCCGTTTCTACCCAAAGCTTAGGAGCGGCGGAATTTGGCAAATTCATGCTGATCTTCAGCTTTGCCCAGACGATATCCAGCTTCACATCATTCCAAACATGGCAAATATTGATCCGCTATGGCACGACATTGGTGCACACAAAATCCGATCAAAAGCTGGCCGAACTGACATGGTTTTGCCTGATCCTTGATATGATCGGGGCATTGCTGGCGTTCCTGGTCGCGATGGTCGGCGCATGGGCGCTTGCATATAATCAAGGCTGGAGTGATTCAGAGGCAATCGCCGTGGTCGGCTTCACGACCCTTTTGGTGCTGTCCGCCCGTTCGACACCGACAGGACTGCTGCGCATCAACGACCGCTTTGGCGATGCCGCCATTCCGGACATGCTGGTGCCCATTATCCGCCTTATCGGCACTGGTGTATTGGTGCTGACACAGCCTACGGCCTGGGGGTTCCTCGCGGTATGGCTGTTGTCCGAAATGGTGCCAACGATATGGGTTTGGGTGAATGTTTTGCGCCGGCTTAAATTGCCGCTGCGGCTCAGCAGTATGCCAACGCTGCACGGCTTTCAGGAAAGCTTCCCCGGCATTACCAAATTCGCTTTATGGTCCAATATGGGATCCAGCTTTAAGCTGACCAGCCAACAAGTGGTTGCGGTGGTCGTCGGCTTTTCCGTCGGTGCAGCGGCGGCTGGATTTTTCCGGCTTGGCTATCAATTGGGTCAGGTGTTTGCCCGTGTCGGCGACGCCATATCGATGGCAATATTCACCGAATATGCCCGCGTTGCGCACACCGTCGACGCCAAAGATGCCAGCAACTTGCTCAGCCGCATGATTAAAGTGTCCGGCGTTGCGGCGGTGCTCGTTTTGGCAATTGTCGGCTTCACCGGAAAGCCGGCTTTGATATGGATATTTGGCGCAGAGTTTGTCGCCGCTTATCCGTTGGTATTGATCTTGGGCACAGCCACCGCCGTCCAATTTGCCACATTGGGGCTGGAGCCTGCGCTGCTTACCGCGGGCAAGGCTGGGCGCGTGATGCTGTGCAGCCTTGCCGGCGCGATTGTCGTGGTGCTGATGATGATTTGGCTTATGCCCATTTATGCCGAGGTTGGTGCAGCATTCGCGATGTTAGGCGCAGCGGTGGTCAACGCCGCGCTGCTGGTCATTTCCTATCGGCAAAAGATATTGGCCCCCAAACCCGCAGACGCGGCTTAACGCGGCCCGTGCGCCTTTATGAAGGTCGTAACATCGGTAATGACAGACGCCTTGCCCCGGAAGGGGCGGGCGACCGCCATGATGATGTCGGAATGGCCAACGTCGGGATAAATTTTCAGCTGCTGTTTCCCGCCCAGCGCGGCAATCCGTTCCGACAGGACCTTGCTGTTGCGTGGTTTAACCACGGTATCCTTGTCCCCCGTCAGCAACAACAAAGGCGGCGCATCGGCGCGCGCAAAGGTGATCGGCTGGGTCTCGGTTAAGTCGGGCCAATGGCCAAAGGCAATTTTCGATGACTCGGTCGTGAACGGCAAGAAATCATATGGGCCGGCGAGCCCGATCACGCCTTTAATAACGTCCGTCCCAAGGCCCTGCGCCTTCAAATAGCGCGGATCAAGCGCGGTCATCATCGCGATATGCGCGCCGGCGCTGTGTCCCATCAGGAAGATTTGGTCTTTGTTGCCCTGATGCTTGGCAATATTTGCGTGCACCCACGCAATGGCCTCCGCTGTGTCGTCCACAAATGCGGGGAAGCGAACCTTTGGCGATTTGCGATAATCGGCAATGACGGTGACATATCCGCGCGATGCAAAGGCACGGCCCAAAAAGCCATAGCCTTCCCGCTCACCATCGCGCCACGAACCACCATGAAAGAAGATGAGGACGGGGTACGGCGCGGATGCAGCGCCTTCAGGCGCATAGATATCCAGCTTCTGCCGCGCGTCGGTTCCGTAAGCGATTGCCGTCACGGGCGTGCCATCAAACTCGGCCGCCCCGGGCGCCCACCGGTCCGCAAAATCGAGCTTTTGTGGATCGCTCTTATTCCAGAGCCATAAGCCGGAACCGACAAGCGCAAGGAGCAAAGCAATAAGGATATATTTGATCATGCGCGCTATGTGCCGGTTAACCATTGGAAACACAATGACAAACGGGCGTTGGGATACCCCTGTTACCCACAGCATTGAATAAGCCTCAGGCCAACATCGGCGCTTGCCTAACGTCTTGGTTCAACGCATTGTCATTCAAGGGCAGATAATGGGGGTGGAATGTGTCCGAGATAGTCACAGCTGTCCAAAGAGGCAGTCAAGTTTATGTCTATGGCGCCGGACAGCGTCAGCTATGCTCCGTATTTGCCGGCACTGGACCGAATGACGGTCTGAAAGGATATACATCCAGCACGGTCAGCGTGCGTAGAGGCAGCCAAATCTATGTTTACGATCATAAGGGTCGCCAAATTTCCAGCGTATTTGCTGGGAAGTGATGCACGCATTTATTCTTGGGGGAAGTTGATTGAAACTACGTCGTCTTAGGGTGCTGGTGGCATGCGTGCTGCTTTCCGCTTGTGGTGGTGGAGGCAGCACATCGCCCAGTTCTCCGATCATCACGATACCCTCGAACCCCACAACACCGACACCGCCAACGCCGATTGCTTACACGAGCGCGACCCTCGGCAAATCATATCAAATTCACACAGCATCCTCATCCGACGTGGTCCCTGAATATGTGTACGGTGGCGTGACGAACCCCAGAGGTATTGCGGACATTTTCCCGCAAGGGAGCATGGCTGTAGATTTCCAGAAGGATCGGTTCCCCGAACTGATCATTCCGCTGAACAAGGCATATGGCACGCCGGTTTTTGCGCGCTTACCATATATCTACCTTTCCAATGATAACGGCAGATTAGAGTTTCGGCAGGCCGTTAACGACCAATTTCCGTCCGTTTTTGGCGCACGGCGATCTGCGTCTTTAACCGTCAACGGAACGCCAGCAGCATTCTTCGTCGCGCACAACGTGTCTGGGGTTTATAATGACCCCACGGCATATGGCACGGCAGTATTGGCCTTAGGCGGTGCAAGTGGAACGCGGGTACGGGCAGACCTTATTCCCCGCCTGACTACGCAATCGGGTCTTGCGGCGAATGGAACCGATGCCCACGCAATGGCGACAGGGGACATTAATGGTGACGGAAAGCATGATATCCTGATTGCCAACTGGCGCCACAGGGAAGGGTTTGAACCCTTGTTCTTGTTTCAAAACGCCGAAGGTTCATTCACTTCAAGGTCGAGCAGCTTTCTGGATCAACTGAACTCCGTTCCGCTTCTGAACCCAACCCAAATCCCCAACGGGCAGAATAATTTGTGGTTGGATGTACATCTCGCCGATTTCAACGGCGACAAGTACGACGATATTGTTGCCGGGTTTGGGCACGGTTCGGCGTACAGTTATGTGTTCTGGAACAATAAGGGTAATTTCAGTTTCGATGACAAGACGCCGCTTCCCGCAACGGTTTATGGTACAGAAAACACTCTCCATATGGAGACGCGAACCACGGATATGGATAAGGATGGGGATCTTGACCTCATAATCTCCCACTCAAGATATTCCCCTTATTATGGCGGGGACTATCTCCAGATTATCAGAAACGACGCCGGTAAATTCGTCGATATCACCAGTACAGCCATCAGGCAGGACAATTCTGATATTTACGCAGGGTTCTTACAATGGTCTCCTGCGCTCTATGTCAAAGACGTCAGCAAAGACGGAAAAGACGATATAGTCTTTGCCCGGCAGGACGGCACGCTCAGGATTTTCATAAATGAGAATGGTGCATCATTCCGTAACTTCAACGTGTCCCTTCCGCCTTCTGAAGGTAGCGGAAAACTGATCGGTTTCGATGATTTTGACGGCGATGGGAATTTTGAGGCCGTGTATTGGCAATATGGCGGCACTACCGACCGAAAAGATTATTTCGTCAATCTCTACAAACTCATATTCGCGTAAAGTTACACGGCATTATGCGGTGGGCGTTAGTGCGCGCGATTTAAGGAGTATATCGAGGCGGCCGCTTTCAGCACGCACCCGGGCCAATAAAGTAACAACAAAAAAGGGCTCGCAATTTCTCGCAAGCCCTTGATTTTTTTCGGAAAAACCGAAGGTTCGGTTTAGCGTTTCGAGAACTGGAAGCTCTTACGCGCCTTGGCCTTGCCGTATTTCTTACGTTCGACAACGCGGCTATCGCGGGTCAGGAAGCCTTCCGACTTCACAGCGCTACGCAGCAGTGGCTCATATTTCGACAGTGCCTGCGCGATGCCATGCTTGACCGCGCCAGCCTGACCCGAAAGGCCACCGCCCTTGACGGTTGCGATAACGTCATATTGGCCCGTACGCTCGGTGACACCGAACGGCTGGTTGATGACGAGACGCAGCGAAGGACGTGCGAAGTAAACTTCCTGATCACGGCCGTTGACGACAATCTTGCCGGTGCCTGGCTTCAACCAAACGCGTGCAACCGCGTCCTTACGACGGCCAGTTGCATAAGCGCGGCCTTGCGCATCAATTTCCTGTTCGCGAACGACAGCAGCAATCTGAGCTGGTGCCTGAACGTCGGCGCCCAAGGTTTCGAGATCAGCGAGCGAATTTGCAGTTTCAGACATTATGCACCCACCTTGTTCTTGCGGTTCATGGAAGCGACGTCGAGCGTCTTTGGCTGTTGGCCGGCATGCGGATGCTCGGTACCATTATACAGATGCAGCGCGCGCATTTGGGCACGACCCAAAGGACCGCGTGGAACCATGCGCTCAACGGCCTTTTCAAGGACGCGCTCAGGGAACTTGCTATCAAGTACCTTACCCGCAGTGATGCCCTTGATCCCGCCGATGTAACCGGTGTGGCGATAGTAAACCTTGTCGGTCAACTTCTTGCCGGTGAACTTCACCTTGTCGGCATTGATGACGACAACATGGTCGCCGCAATCGACGTGCGGGGTGTAGCTTGGTTTGGTCTTACCACGCAGGATGTTGGCGATCAGGCTGGCAACACGGCCAACAACCAAGCCTTCTGCGTCAATGAGGATCCACGATTTCTCGACGTCCTGTGGACGGATCGATTTCGTAACTCTGGATAGCGTTTTCATCGCTAATCGCACCTTTCGAAATTTTAGTGTTGCACAGAATCACACAGGATCCTGTACGCGAAGCGGTGCCAATGGCGATGAACCGGCTAATAGTCAAGCAAAAGCAAGGGTTTTACGACGGGTATAATAATACCTGTCGGCGTTTAGGCTGTGTCGCGTCCCAAGACATGCGCGCCCCAGACCGTTGCCGCGACCAAAAGGGCGCCGACCGCCTGATGCGCAACGGCAAGGACGATGTTGACCCCCGTCATCACGGTCGCAATGCCCAGCAGCATCTGGATGCCGAACGCGCTATGGATAGCCACAGATGCCGCACGAACGCCTGCTTTCTTCACCCGCCGTGCCATCAGGATCAGCGCAATCACCGCGACCCACGCCCACCAGCGATGGACGAAATGGGTGAGATAGGGGTCATTTACCAAAGCATAAAATGCGCCCTTGGCGGTATCCACGCCATCTGGATAGAAACGGTCGTTCATCAATGGCCATGTGTTGGCGACATATCCCGCATTCAATCCGGCAACCCATGCACCGAAGAGCAATTGGATAAACAATATCGCCAAGATAATGCCCGTAAAGCCAGTGATACGCGCAGGCTTTGCCGATGGATTGTTCGTCAGTTCCTTTAAATCAAGCGCTGTCCAAATAAGGCCGCCCAAGATGGTGAGGGCCGTCAAAAGATGGACGGCAAGCCGGTAGTGGCTGACATCGGTGCGCGCAGAAAGGCCCGATGACACCATCCACCAGCCAATGGTCCCTTGCAGACCACCAAGCGCAAGCAAAGCAAGCAGGCGCGGCTTATAGCCGCTTGGGATCGCCTGCTTGATCCAGAACCACGCCAGCGGTAGCGCAAAGGCCAATCCGATAACCCGCCCCAACAAGCGGTGGACCCATTCCCAGAAATAAATGAATTTGAACTCCTCCAGCGTCATGCCCGCCGGACCGTTAATCTCGGTATATTCCGGAATCTGTTTGTATTTTTCAAATTCCGAAAGCCAGCTCGCCTCGTTCAACGGTGGTAAGGTGCCCGTGATGGGTTTCCATTCGGTGATGGACAGGCCCGATTCGGTCAGACGGGTAATCCCACCCACAACGACGATCGCGAAGACGAGAGCCGCCACGCTCATAAGCCATGTAATCAGCGCCTGAGGGCGCGACGGGCACGGATTGGCTGCGGTGTCAGAATGCAGAGCTTTGTTCATAAGCCGCGATATGCCCCTGATTTCAGCAAGCTGCAAGCGGACAGAGGTTGCAAAAATGGTCATAATGGCTGCAATTTATGCGATGTAATGTTGTAACGTCTAACGAATCGGTGTAGTGCGACCGCAATGACGCAGGTATGGAAAAAATGGCGGTGGGACGGGCTTGGCTTAAGCATTGCTGGCCTGTGCCTTGTGCATTGCCTTGTCACCACGCTTTTGCTGGCGTTTCTGGCATCGGCGAGCGGTTTTTTGCTCAACTCGGTCATTCATGAAACCGGCCTGTTTCTGGCCATTCTCTTCGGCGTGCTGGCGCTTGGTAAGGGCTTTTGGGATCATGGGCTGTTTACGCCAGCTATCGTTGGGGCAGCCGGAATCGGCATGATGGCGGGCGCGTTAACACTGCCACATGGCCTTATGGAGATCGTCTGGACCGTCCTTGGCGTCATCTGCCTCGCGCTAGGGCATTTTCTGAACCACCGCGCATCTGCCTGACGGGCAATTGACCGACTGGCTGTCAAAGCCTACATCATCAACATGGCAGTTCATCATCATCACGAGCATGCAGGCGCGTCGCTTGCCCATGCCGCCGAATCGGCGTTGGTCGAGGCGGGCGAGCAGTGGACCGATATGCGCGCGGATATCTTCGCGGTGCTCGCCACATTTGAAAAACCCGCATCGGCCTACGACATCGCCGATCTCGTTTCGCAAAAGCGCGGTAAGCGCGTTGCGCCCAACAGCGTTTACCGGATACTCGATCTGTTCGTGACCACCAACCTTGCGCGCCGTGTCGAAAGCGCGAATGCATATCTTGCAAATTCGCATCCCGGATGTTTGCATGATTGCATTTTCCTAATCTGCGACAGCTGCGGCACGGCCACGCATATTGATGACGACATACTGACCATGAACGTTCGCGCAGCGGCCGAACATGCCGGTTTTGCCGAGGTTCGCCCCGTGATCGAAGTCCGCGGAAAATGCGCCGATTGCGGGTAGCGCTGGCGCAATTACCCGTT
>NZ_JBIICH010000065.1:0-12130 GCF_044239005.1 Sphingorhabdus sp.
GCGGTGCGCACCAGTCGATCAATACGCCGCTGATCGGGATGGGCCAGCCTGGCCTTGCTTATTACGAACCGGCTTATGCCGATGAAGTCGCATTGTTCATGCGCTGGGCATTTGAGCATATGCAAAAGCCCGACGGCAGCTCGGTATATCTGCGCCTGAGCACGCGCCAAGTGCCGCAGGTGAAACGCGCTGGTACCGCATGGGAGGCGGACGCGTTAAAAGGCGGCTATTGGTTGCGGCAACCTGCACCCGGCGCCGAAGCGGCTATTGTTTTCACAGGCGCAATTGCCCCAGAAGTTCTGGCTGCTTTTGACCAATTGGCGGATGATATTCCCGGATTGGGCGTGTTAAATGTGACGTCGCCCGATGTGCTGCATCGCGACTGGTCTGCCAGCAAGGCCGCACGCTGGACTGATAAGCCCATGCAAATGTGCCATGCCGAAGATCTGTTGTCGGTTTTGGCACCTGACGCTGGGCTCGTGACGGTCATTGATGGTTCGCCAGGCGCGTTGTCGTGGCTGGGTGGTGTGACAGGCATGCGGGTAAGTCCGCTTGGTACGGATCGTTTCGGCCAGACGGGGGATCTCATCGATCTGTACGACACCTACCGCCTTGATGCGGCTGCCATCATTGATGCAATGGCGGAGCTGTTTCTTAAGCGGTAGACTGGCCCATCGTGCTGGCCCGGCCCTGCTAGGGATGGCTTTGGCGCAGCGTTTGGGCCGAAAGCGGACAGTCTGCTTCTTGGCGTGGACCAATGAATAGCTGCCGTGTAGGTTTGCAATGGTTCAGGCATCTTTCCCATTCCAAGAGTGGAGCCATCGGGCCAAAAACTGTTGTTTATGTCGTGCCTTTAACTCGCCCCTTTAACGCGGCTGCCTACGTTCCGGCGGAATGGCCTGTGCGCCGGGGCGTCTTGGGTCTGCGGCACCTAAGAAAAGGCCGTTCTCGATCATGATGGATTGCACACTGCCCATCGTTTCGTCGGAGGTGATGGTGTGCCCTAAGGTCTGCAAAACACGCACCGTATCGGGATTGAAATTTGGCTCAACGCGCAACTTATCGCTGGTGTCCTGATAAATGCGGGGCTGATGGGTGGCTTCTTCGACATTGAGATTGAAATCGACGACGTTGACGATCACTTGCATGACCGTATTGATGATCGTGCTGCCGCCCGGAGTGCCGGTTACGAGCCAAGGCTTTCCATTTTTCATCACAATTGTCGGCATCATCGTCGACAGCATCCGTTTCCCCGGAGCCATGGCATTGAGGGGTGCTGGCAAGCCGTCACGCAGGGCTTTTGCCGCCTGTGCATGCGAGAAGTTATTCATTTGATTGTTCAGCAGCACGCCTGTTCCGGCGATCATCACGCCCGAACCAAAATCAGCGCCCAAAGTGTAGGTCGTTGAAACCACATTGCCCTGCGCGTCCGCCACAGAGAAATGGGTGGTCGACGGGCTTTCATATTTTAATGGATCCCCCACGCCCATTTGCGCGGCCGGTTTGGCTTTGTCGGGATCGATGAGTTTGGCGCGTGACAGGGCGTAGGGTTTTGAAATGAAGCCCTTGATCGGCGTCGTGACGAAATCGGTATCTCCCAACACAGCATAGCGATCCGAATATCCGAGCTTCATCGCTTCGGCCATAATATGCAGCGACTTGGCCGCACCGACGCCGTTCTGCTTAAGGTCAAAATTCTCAATGATGTTGAGCATATTGAGCAACGTCGCACCGCCTGCACTGGCCGGTGGTGCCGTTACAATATCAAGACCACGATATGTCCCGCGCAATGGCTTGCGCTCAATCGCGCGATAGGCGGCCAAATCTTCTGTGGTAATCAATCCGCCATTGGCTTTCATGTCGGCGGCAAATCGATCCGCAACCGGCCCCTTATAAAAACCGTCCGCCCCGCGTTTTGCAATTTGTGTCAGTGTCCATGCAAGGTCTGGCTGCTTCAGCCTTTCCCCTGCCCGATACAGCGCGCCGTCAGGCTTGTAATACGCGGCTTTGGCAGCCGTGCTGGTTGACAGGCGTTCTTTTCCCCAACCAAAAACAAAGGCTTCGTCGGGGGTCAGGACCACACCGTCGCGGGCGAGCGCGATGGCGGGCGAAACGACGTCTGACCAACGCAGTTTGCCATATTTTTTATGCGCCATATGGAGGCCCGCAACCGTTCCGGGTACCGACGGGGCCAAATAACCGCGACTGGCGATTTCGGATTCGCGCCCCTGATTGTCGACAAACATCGCAAGCGTTGCCGCCTTTGGCGCGACGGAACGGAAATCGAAAAAGACCTGCTCCCCGCTCTTGGCATCATGCACCAGCATGAAGCCATCGCCACCGATATTACCTGCGCGCGGGAGGGTAACAGCCAAAGCAAAGCCAATGGCGACAGCGGCGTCCACCGCATTGCCGCCGCGGCGTAATATATCGGCGCCGACTTCTGACGCGATGGCATTTTGCGACACCACCATGCCCTGTTCGCCAACGACGGGGGAATGGATGCTGGGATATTCGAGCAGCTGTTTCTTCTGCGCAATGACCGGGGATGCCGTCAACGCGACCATGGACAGCAATATGACGCCAGCACGTGACCATTTTCCGATACTCTTCATCATCAAACTCCTCCCAGCAATCGCGCAGCCCGTTCGGCCGATCCCATCGCATATGTCCAACCCAACATGCCATGTCCTACGTTGACTGTAACCCTTGGCGCAATCTTCCTGATAATGGGAAGCGCGTTGGCCGTCATGGGGCGAATACCCGCCCAGCCCTGATATGACGCCGCATAATCGGCAGCGCGTGGCAGAACGCCAGCTGCGGTCGATACCAAGGTCGCAAGTTGGCGTTGGTCGACCCGAGTGTTTCTAACGCCCAATTCGGCGAGCCCGGCAACGCGGATAGCACCATCAAGCGGGCAGAAGACGACTTTTTTGGAGACATCGGTAATGCTCATCTTGGGGGATGCTTGGCCCGGTGCGGCGGTAAAGGAATAGCCCTTCATCGGCATAAGCGATGAACCAAGGCCATGCTTTTTCAGCAAATTGGCAGCATCCATTCCGGCGCACAGCACAAGCTGATCGCATGCGATGGTTTCGCCCGCCTTTGTCGTAACCATTGCCGTGTCACTATCAGCATTCCAGCTTTCAACCTCAGTCGCCATGCGCACTTGCACACCATAGGCTTTGACCAACTGTGACAGCAGGGCATTGCAGAATTTATGGGGGTCGCCCAGTTCCTCCTGCGGCGAATAAACAGCGCCGATAAAGCCGCCCGCGCGTTCAGTAAGGGCAGCTTCTTTGTTGACCGCCTCTGTCGCGGTAAGAACCTCCTGCTCGGCCCCATGTTTTTGCCGGACCGAAACCATATCGCAGGCAGATTTAAATGCCGCAGCGTCATCATAGACCAACATCTTGCCCGCGGACTGATGTCCAAATTCGATACTATGCTGTTCCAGCAAGGCGTGCATCGCCAATTGAGATTCAAGGCCCAATTGCAAACCCGCAAGGCTGTTTTCAAGGAACCGTTGGTGCGTGCAATTGCGCAAGAAGCGCATGAACCAGGCAATTTGGCTTGGGTCTAAGTTCGGCCTTAAGCGAAAGCTGGAATCCAAACCCAAGGCAAGGGAAGGCAGTCGTTTAAGCAAACCGTTGCTCGCCAAGGCGTCGGTATAAATATAGCTGAGTTGCGCGCCATTTGCGAAAGAAGCACCGCTCCCCGCGACAGCAGCGCGGTCAATGATGGTGACTTCAACACCGCGTCGTGCCAATGCATATGCCGTGGCTACACCCACCACCCCTGCACCCAACACAATCGCGCGGCGGGGCAGCACATCATCGCTGGAATTTTTGGACCAATTCATCGGGTCTAGCTAAAGATGCACCCGGCAAGAGCAAGCGTCGTTGCCGAACAATAATACATCTCACCCATAACTTTGGGTTAAGTATCGGAGTGCGCTTACACAGGCGCCCGCTCTATGGCTGCAATGCCTTTTTAACCTCTGCAACAAATTGCAGCCCCAATCGCGACGGCGGCCTATCCTCGAGCCAGATTGCATGGACCCCGAACTGCATTTCCGGCGAAATGGATAGGGCTTCCAAGCCGTCGCTCACCATTGATTGCGCCGTGAATTGATCAACAATCGCAATCCCCGACCCGAAACGTACCAAGGCCGCCGCGATATAATAAGTGCTGACCGATATGATCTTGCGCACATCGACCTGCGCTTTTTCCAATGTGGCTTCCACAAGATCGCCAATCGGGCCGCTGCCGTTCACGCTGATCATGTCCAAGCCGTTCAATTCGCTGATCTTCAGGGTGGTTTTACCGGATGGAAACATGCCCGGCTGGCAGATCAGATAAAGCCGCGCCGCCGATAGCTTTTCCAGTTTCAGCCTGGGGTGTTCGGGCGGATCATAGCCAATCGAAAGGTCGCATTCGCGTTCGTACAACGCGCGTGATGTGTCGTTATGGTGCAGGGTTTTGACGTCGAAGGTGACGTTGGGAAATTTGGTGCGGAATGCCGAAATGGCGCGGGGTGCCACCTCAAGTCCCAGTGATGGCGCGACGCCGATCCGCAGATGACCCGTGCCTGTATTGCGTAAATTGTTGGCGGTAACCTGCAACGATGAGATGCGGCTGAAGACCTCATCTACTTCACGAAACAGCGCGTGTGCTTCGTCGGTCGGAACCAAACGTCCACGCACCAGATTGAACAGGCTGATGCCAAGCTGCGATTCGGTGTGCCGCAATACTTTGCTGACCGCTGGCTGCGACACATTCAATCCACGCGCGGCCGCACTGATGGAGCCGTTTGCATAAACGGCGTGAAAAACTTCAATCTGCCTCAGTCTCATTTGGGCAAGTTAGCGGCGCAATTTCTGCGCCGCTACATGCCAAGCAGTCGTCATGTCAGACGGCTTTATCAAAACTCTTTCGACAGTTCAAAATAGACGAACCGGCCGACAGCATCGTGCAACGACCCGAGGAAACCATAGTTCGTCGATGCGAGCGGTGGCTGCTTATCGAACAAATTACGCGCGCCTACGCGGAACCGTGTGCCCGAAAATGCACCCTGATCGTCACCAGCGCGATATTGCACATAGGTGTTGACCGTCGTGACGCTGGGCAATTTGAAAAACTGATCGGCTACCTTAATCGTTCCCGTGTCGAAAACAGCGCCGACATAGTTGACCAAGAGGCCGGCACTTACGGGACCTGATTTCCACGTCAGGTTTCCGCTCAAGCGCCACTCAGGATTGCCGTTGACCTGAATCTGGCTTCCGGCTTGCGTAATCGTCACGCCTGTTCCCAATGTGCCCGCCGCGTTTGCAGCGATCAGTTTCGCCTGCAGTTCAGATGCCGACTGTTCATATGTCAACAGCTTCGATGCGTTGATGTCGATGTTGAAGCTGCCGATCAGCGTATTGCGCACATCATAGTTGACGCCGAAATCCAGACCTTCCAACTCGCGCAGTCCAAGGTTGAAATAATCATCCTGAACATAATCGATTGTGCCGATCACTTGCGTACCAACCGGAGCCAGACGCACGACATTCGGGTTGCTGCGTCCGTTCTGCCGTTCGAGAAGGTCGAACAAAATCTGGTTTTGCGCGCCTTGGAGGCCGATGACGCCCTTGGAACGCAGTGACCAATAATCCGCCGTGAACGTGAGGTTACGGAAAGGCTGTACAATGAGACCTGCCGACAAGGTTTCCCCATTTTCAGGTGTCAGGTTCTGATTGCCTGAGCGAACTTCAAGTGTGCTAATACCGCTGCAGGTTGTCAGCGGGTTCAGGCGGCAAGCAGCAAAGTCAGTACGCGTATTTGCGACCTGCGTTCCTGCACTATAAAATTGCGCAAGATTGGGTGCGCGGAAATTTTGTGACCATGCCGAACGGAGTTTGATGCCATCGATCACGGTCCATGCACCAGCAACCTTGGTCTTGAACACATTTCCAAAGTCGGAATAATGTTCATCGCGGGCCGCAACTTGCAGATCAATTGATTGGATCAGCGGTATTTCCATATCGTCCGAAATCAACGGTACGGCGAGTTCGGCATAAGCCGACACAACGGTACGACGCGCCTTTACATCCGGCGATGGGCTGGCGCCCATGATGTCGGTGCCATAGCGAATACCCGAAACGCTGTCCGTGTACGTTGTGGTGCCATCCAGACGGTTATCGCGGTTATCTGAATAGGTTTCGCGCCGCGCTTCAAGACCGCTGGCGAAGCCTACGCCACCTGCAGGGAGGCTAAAGATATCGCTGTTGGAGATGCGGAAGTCCCATGTGCCAAGCGACGTCGTGCTGATGCGGTGCACATCGACCAGGAAGGACTGAATGGTGGCCGCACTGTTCGGGGTACCGTCGCCAAGCGAATAATTGAGTTGATTGCCGCCATTGAACGGGTTGTACGCATCAGGGGTCGACCGTGCGAGCGCGGCTTGAAACAGCGTGTTGCTGACGGCATTTTTTGTGTGATCGTCGGTGCGCGCCCAAGAATAAGAGGCCGCCGAATCCCATTTGAAATTGCCCCACTCTCCGCGCACGCCGATCAGCGAGCGGATGCTGTCATCGGTTACGACGAACGTACGTGGGCCGGTATCGACTGGACGATAGTTTGTGATGCGCAGTGCAAGCCCAGTGGTCGGCACGCCAACCAGTCCGGCCAAGCGATTGGGGTTGGTCACGCCGTTGAACGTGGTTGGACCGAAGGGATTGTAATAATTGGTGGTCGGGATCGTAATGACTGCACTCGAAATCGGTGCGGATTGTTCACGCTGTCCTTCAAGCTTTGCATTATAATAGCCGAGCTCACCAAAGAGTTCGACTGATCCGATGTCCTGACGGAAGGTGCTGAAAAGATTGATGCGGTCAAGACCGCCGCGGATCGTGCGATCGGGGTTTTCATCATAACGCAGCACACGGCTGGTCGCACCTGTAATACCGCCGCTACGTAGACAGAGATTGCCGTTGAAAACGGCGCTTGAACAGCCCGCCGCAGTATTTGCGATCGGTTCGATGTGGAAAACGCCCGAAGTCGTCAATGCTGTCGTCGATGTGCCTTGACGGATGGTTGGCGACGGAACGGCCGTTACCGTAAATGCACCCCAAGGCGATGACGTTGAACGGTTATCGAAGCCGGTATCGGTTTCCCAAGGCGTCCCGACCAACTTTGGCATATGGTTTTCACTTGCCGAAAATGGACGCTCGCTTGCGAATAACGGCGTCCGCTTTGTCAAGCTGCCAAAAAATGTGAAGCGTCCGCCGGACTTGGTTTTGAAACCGGCCTTGATTGCGCCGGTTTTTTCATTTGTTCCGTCCGCAGAGCCGTAACGCGTGTCAAAGCGCAGTCCTTCATATCTATCGTCCGTGACGACGTTGACCACACCGGCCACGGCATCCGCGCCATACACAGCAGCCGCACCGTCGCGCAAAACTTCGATCCGGCGCGTCGCGCCAACGGGAAGCGAGTTGGTGTTGGCCGTCTGTACCGGAACAAAATTCTCGGTCTGCGTGCCGGGCGTCAAAATCATGCGGCGTCCGTTGACCAGAACCAACGTGTTGCCGGTGCCGACACTGCGCAAATTGATCGAGGCGTTGTCGCCGCGCGCATCGTTGAGGTTGCCGGTCGTCCGGGCTTCTTGGAACTGGACATCACCTGCTTGCGGAATGGACCGGAACAGATCGTCACCGGAAACGCTTCCCGTGGCAGCGATGCGGTCTTCGCTCAGCACCGAAACCGGCAGGGTTTCCGCAATTTTCGAGCCTTCGATGCGGCTACCCACAACCACAATTGCTTCGGTCGATTCCGCCTCTGCTTCAGGTTGGCCCGCAGTTTGCGCGAACGATGGTGTGGCTACGATGATGGAACAGCCGATAAACAAACCGGCACGCATTGAAATTTTGGACACTGTGAATTGCCTCCCTTTGCCGCCCCCTTGCGGCTTGTGCATTTATACCCGAATTGCACCAAAGCCGCGCATTTACAAGCCATAGTCGTTACAAATGTGTGATTAGTCCATTCCATTTGGTTATGGACTAATCACAAGTTGTTTATGGGAAGACGCGTGCTGAAGGGCATATGCTGGCCCACTTTCTGTATCGTTGGAGCATTTAAGATGGCAAGCAAACCACCCCTTTCACCCGTGCGTTTCGCCGGATCGACCGCATATATTTCAGGCCAGCTGCCGCGCGGGGCAGATGGCAAAATTATCGCAGGGAATATGCAGGACCAAAGCCGCCAAGCCCTCGCGAACCTTGCGGCCGTGCTGAAATCAGAAGGCCTGCAATTGTCCGATGTCGTAAAGGTCACCGCCTGGATCACCGATGTAGATGCGATGGCTGATTTTAACTTGGTATATCGCGAATATTTTGCAGAACCATATCCCACGCGTTCAACAATTGTCTCGGCGCTGGTTGTGCCTGATGCCATGGTTGAGATTGAGGCCATTGCCTATAAAGATAGCCAATAAGGCTTTTGCCACAGGCGAAATGAAACAGGGGTAGTTACGTAATGGCGGATGCGAAGTTCATGAAGCGAGTGGCCCGCATAGCGCTGGCAATGGCGGCAGCATCAGGGCTGGTGGCCGCCGCGGCGCAGGAGCCGCCCGCAGACATCGTCATTCGCGGTGGCACCATCTACCCCGGCAATGCGGCGCCGTTCCGGGGCGACATAGCCATCCGCGCAGATCGCATCGTCTATGTCGGTCCCAAGGCCCCCGGCGGCGCGAAGAAAGTCATCAACGCAACCGGCCTGATCGTCGCGCCGGGGTTTATTGACCCCCATACCCATGCTGACGAGGCGCTCGCGTCGCGCGATCCAGCCGCACGACTGGTGTTGCCATTCCTCATGCAAGGTGTGACGACGGCGTTCATCGGCGTCGACGGGCATGGCGACACACATATTGCCCGCACCTTGGGACGCACGGTTGCCGACGGAACCACCGCTGGCGCACCTTCCGCGCGTTCGGAGCGCGACGTCGGTATCAATTTTGCTTCTTATGTCGGATTTGGTGACGTGCGCAAACAGGTGATCGGTGAAACCGATCGCGCCCCGACAGCAGCCGAAATGACGCAGATGGCGGGCCTCGTCTCCGACGCGATGTGCCAAGGCGCATTGGGGCTTTCGACCGGGCTATTCTATGCGCCACAAAGCTTTGCCAAGCGCGACGAGGTGATTGCACTGGCGCAGGCAGCGGCGGCCAAGGGCGGCATCTATGACAGCCATCTGCGCGATGAGTCGAGCTATAGCATCGGACTGCATGATGCGGTTGAAGAGGCGCTGATGATTGGGCGCGCGGCACGCATTCCGGTCCATATCGCGCATATCAAGGCGCTGGGTGTCGATGTGCAAGGCCAGGCACCGGCGATCATTGCCATGATTGAGGCGGCGCAACGTGCGGGACAAGTGGTCCATGCCGATCAATATGCATGGGCCGCTTCGCACACCGGCCTTTCCGCGGCGGTCATCCCCCGCAGCGCGCAGGATGGCGGGCGCGCCGCAATGCTCAAGCGGTTCGACGATGCGCCAACGATGGAGAAGATGCGTCCAGAGATACTTGAAAATCTTCGCCGTCGTGGCGGCGCAGCTTCGCTCCTTATCACGTCGGGCCCAGCCAACGCGCAAGGCAAGACCCTGGAAGCCTTCGCGAAAGAACAAGGTGTAGATCCGGTCGTCGCGACAATTGCGATCCTCAAGCAGAGCGAGGCGCGCGTCGCTTCGTTCAACCAGAGCGAAAATGACATTGCCGCGTTCATGCTGCGGCCGTGGGTCGTGACCAGCTCCGACGCGACACTGGGGCATCCGCGCTATTATGGCTCATTTGCGCGCAAATATGCAACCTATGTGAAGGACGAGAAGGTAATGAGCCTTCAAGCCTTCATTGACCAGTCGACATCGGCGACGGCGGCCATGTTTGGCCTTGAGGGGCGCGGGCAGCTGAAGGTCGGGGCCTTTGCTGACGTCATCGCCTTCGACCCGAAAACCTTCGCGTCGCGCGCCGACTATGCCAATCCGTTTTTGCTGGCGACAGGAATGCGAACGGTGGTGGTCAATGGCCAAGTCGCGGTCGAAAACGGCGTACCCACAGGCGTTGCCGCAGGCCGCCCTCTGCCCCGCCAGCCCATAGCAGGCACGTGCCGATAACACATCTGCTTGCTTACCCGTTTATTTGAACGTCTGGTTTCAGGGATCGCGCGCGGGCCTTGAAACGGCAACAACTGGGCGTAAAGCGGAACGACGACAAATGGGGCCGGGAGTGGACTGTCCGGTTTTAGTTGCGCGGCACCATGATGACGCTTGATTTCTCCCACCGTTGCTGTCATCAAATCCTGATAACGTTCACAACGAAGTTCTGGAGTGGGTTTGATGCGGTTAAGGGGATCGATGGCACTGATGGCCTTCGTGTCGGCGGGATGTGTTTCGGCGGCAACGCACCCACTGACTGCGACGCCGGCGGCGCCTTCTGCTGCGACGACTGCAAATGTTGCCAACTGGCCAGCGGCCCAAAGTCCTGCGGCGATTACCGATAGAAAAACCGAAGACGCGATAATGGCGTTGCTTTCAAAAATGACGCTGGAACAGAAGGTCGGTCAGATAATACAGGCCGACATTAGCGCCATCACGCCGGAGGATCTCAAGACATATCCGCTTGGCTCCATCCTTGCTGGCGGCAATTCCGGACCTTATGGCGACGAGCGCGCTGACGCTGCAAAATGGGCGCAATTGGTGACCGCATTTCGCGATGCATCACGCACATCAGGCGCTGGTGTACCTATCTTGTTTGGCGTCGATGCGGTGCATGGGCATTCAAACCTGCCACAGGCAACCATCTTTCCCCATAATATCGGGCTTGGTGCGGCGCGCGATGTGGGATTAATCCAACGCATTGGCAAAGCCACGGCGGCAGAGATTTCAGGCAGCGGGATTGAATGGACCTTTGCGCCAACGCTCGCCGTGCCGCAAGATTTACGCTGGGGCAGAACCTATGAAGGCTATTCCTCCGACCCTGCATTGATTGCGGCCTATGCCGGTGCGATGACCATAGGCTTGCAAGGCAATCTTGTTGCCGGTGCGCCGCTGGACGCCACGCATGTTGCCGCAACTGCCAAACATTTCCTTGCGGACGGTGGCACCATGGACGGCCGCGACCAAGGCGATGCCCAGATCAGCGAAGCCGAACTGGTCGCAAAACATGCGCAGGGCTATCCCGCATCTATCAACGCAGGCGCACTGACCGTGATGGCGAGCTTCTCAAGCTGGAACGGGGTGAAGCATCATGGCAATGCCTCTCTGCTGACCGATGTCTTGAAAAACCGCATGGGCTTTGCCGGGCTGGTTGTTGGCGATTGGAATGGTCATGGCCAAGTCGCGGGCTGTTCCGCGACCGACTGCGCTGCGGCGATTAATGCCGGGCTTGACCTGTTCATGGCGCCGGACAGCTGGAAGGGATTGTTCGCGTCAACGCTGGCAGCGGCGCGGGATGGCCGGATCTCCGCCGCGCGGTTGGACGATGCCGTGCGACGAATCGTGCGCGTGAAATACAAGCTTGGCCTCATGGGCGATGCGCCAACTGTGCGGGGGCAAACATCTTTGGTTGGCAAGCAAGAGCATCTCGATCTTGCGCGTGAGGCGGTGTCAAAATCACTGGTGCTGCTCAAAAATGATGACGGCGTTCTGCCCATTCGCAATGGCAGCAATGTCCTGATCGCCGGTTCCGGCGCGGACAATATGGCGATGCAGGCCGGCGGCTGGACGATTAGCTGGCAAGGCACGGACACCACTGCCGCCGATTTCACAAATGGCCAGACGATTGGTCGTGCGATTTCGGAAGCGGTTAAAACGGGCGGCGGCACGGCCAATATTTCGGCATCGGGGGTGTTTGAAAAGACGCCCGATGTAGCGATCATTGTCTTGGGCGAAAAACCTTATGCCGAGTTTGAAGGCGATGTGCCAAATCTCGCATTCCGGCCACAGCCTGCCGAAGAGGAAATGATTGCGCGATTGAAGGCGCAGAATATTCCTGTTGTGGTCCTGTTCCTATCTGGACGGCCCATGTTTACCGGCAAGCTTATCAACCAAGCCGACGCTTTTGTGGCTGCATGGTTGCCGGGCACGCAAGGCC
>NZ_JBIICH010000176.1:0-2991 GCF_044239005.1 Sphingorhabdus sp.
TTCATCGCGTTGATCAAAGACAGCCTTGATATTTTTGCGCTCGATGGCCCGACAGACTATCGGCGCGACCGTTTGGGCAATGCCAAAACCTGGCTCGTACCCAATGGTGCCGAGGCGACGGCCGCGCTTTCGGAAACATTCTTCCGGATGACAGATTATCCGCCCGAGGACCGCGCACATGTTCCCTCATTGGAACTGGACGTGGGCGGCGGCCGGACGCTGCATGTGCCAAAGGCGCTGAAGGGCGTCGCCGTTTTTTCGTTCAAGCGCCTGTGCGCGGAGGCACGGGGTGCGTCTGACTATCTGGCGATTGCGCGGCGGTTCCATACGGTGTTGATGGTGGGCATTCCCGTGCTTGGGCCGCACAACCGCAATGAAGCCGCGAGATTTGTGACGCTGATCGATGCCTTGTACGAATATCGCGTAAAGTTTTTGGCGAGCGCGGATGCCGATCCGGACCAGCTTTACCCGATAGGCGACGGGCGTTTTGAATTTGACCGTACAGTATCGCGGCTGATGGAAATGCAGTCGGAAGATTATCTGGCGGAAGGCCACGGCGCGCGCTAGCATTGCATAAAGGGGAGAAAAGATGATCGGACGGAGCACGTTTTTATTGGCAGGGATGTTGGCCCTGACAACCGCTGCACATGCGCAAACGCCAGCATCGAAAATAGCAGCGGAACGCGCGCTCTTTGCAAAGATCGTCGAAATTCCCACCGTTGAGGGGCAGCCTGCCGAATTCAAAAAGCTGACCACATTGTTGACGGCGGAGTTCCGCAAGGCTGGTATCACGAACGTGATCGTCAAGGATCATGACAATACCCAGACAATGATTGTCCGTTGGCCCGCAGCCAAGCCGTCGGGCAAAAAGCCTATTTTGCTGATGGCGCACATGGATGTCGTCGCCGCCAAAGCAAGCGATTGGAAATATCCGCCATTTAAATTTCGCGAAGAGGGCGGCTATTATCTGGGTCGCGGGTCAAACGACAATAAGGCTGCGTTGACCGGCATCGTCCTTGCCCTGCAATATCTGCGCGCAGAGAAGTTTGAACCCACGCGCGATATCATTGTGCTGTTCACCGGTGATGAAGAGACGATCGGCAACGGTGCACGGCGCGCGGCAACCGAATGGCGCGACCTTATTGACGCCGAATATGCCCTTAATGGTGATGCTGGCGGCGGCTCGGTTTTCCCTGACGGGCGCGTTGAAGGCTTCGGCATTCAAATTGCGGAGAAAACCTACGCCGATTTCCGGCTGACCGCCGTGAACCGTGGCGGGCACAGCAGCGTGCCGCGTCCTGACAATGCGATATATGCGCTGGCCAATGCGCTCACCGCAGTGGAGCGTCATCGCTTTCCCGCCATGATTAACGATGCCACCCGTGCGAGTTTCGAGATGCTGGCAAAAGGCGATAGTGGCCAATTTGGTGAGCTATTGCGCAGATATCTTGCCGACCCCCAAGATCGCGAAACCGCCGATCTGTTAGAAGCAATGGACCCCGGAAGCACGCGCACGCGCTGTGTTGCAACGATGTTGTCGGGCGGTCACGCGCCAAATGCCTTGCCCCAAAAGGCTGAAGCCAATGTGAACTGCCGCATTTTTCCCAGCGTCAAAACAGAGGATGTCCGGCAGCAACTGCAAACCGTTTCAGGGCCGGATGTCACGGTGTCCGCCGTTGAAGGATCGCAAACACCCGAAACCGCACCATCACCGATGCGCGATGACATCGTCCAAGCCTATCGGGCCGCTGTCGCAACCCGCTTTCCTAATGCGCCCGTTCTGCCATTCCAGTCGGCGGGCGCTACCGACGGGGCGTTTTTACGGTCCGCTGGCATTCCCGTTTATGGATTTGGTGGCCTTTGGAGCATCGTCGGACAGAAAGAGGGCGCGCACGGCCTAGATGAACGCGTCTGGGCCGAGGGATTTCATGGCCAGGTCCCGATCTGGATGGAAATGTTGCGGCGGGTCGCGGGTAACTGACAGGGTGCATTTCACGCGCTATCGCTATTGCGAACTGTTATCAGAAAAAGCCTTAACTTTGGACTTTTATTGGGTTGTTATCCACAGCGATTCGGCGTAACGACGCCGCAATTCCGCTAAAAAGCCCTAAGGGAAGGACAGTTTTGTATGGCTCGCAAAAAAATTGCGCTTATTGGCGCCGGTAATATCGGCGGCACACTTGCTCACCTCGCAGCATTGAAAGGCCTCGGCGACATCGTCTTGTTTGACGTTGTTGAAGGCGTTCCCCAGGGCAAGGCGCTTGACCTGTCGCAATGTGGTCCTGTCGAAGGCTTCGATGCCAAGATTACCGGCACCAACGATTATGCCGACATTGCTGGCGCCGACGTGATCATCGTCACCGCTGGTGTCGCGCGCAAGCCCGGCATGAGCCGCGACGATTTGCTTGGCATCAACCTGAAGGTTATGAAGGCCGTGGGCGAAGGCATTGCCGCCAACGCGCCAAACGCATTCGTCATCTGCATCACCAACCCGCTCGACGCGATGGTATGGGCGCTGCGTGAATTTTCCGGTCTGCCGCATCACATGGTTGTCGGCATGGCAGGCGTTCTCGATTCGGCACGTTTCAGCCACTTCCTTGCGGACGAATTCAATGTGTCGGTAAAAGACGTCACCAGCTTCGTGCTTGGCGGTCATGGCGACACCATGGTGCCCGTCATTCAATATTCGACCGTATCGGGCATTCCGGTTCCAGACCTTATCAAAATGGGCTTTTCGACCCAGGAACGCATTGACGCAATCGTGCAGCGCACGCGCAGCGGCGGCGGTGAAATCGTTGGCCTTCTTAAAACTGGCTCTGCTTTCTATGCGCCGGCAACAAGCGGTATCGCGATGGCCGAAGCCTATTTGAACGACCAAAAGCGCGTTCTTCCAGCGGCGGTGCACCTGACCGGCCAATATGGCGTCGACAATCTATATGTCGGCGTACCTGTCGTCATTGGCGCGGGCGGCGTTGAAAAGGTCGTCGAAAT
>NZ_JBIICH010000066.1:0-11841 GCF_044239005.1 Sphingorhabdus sp.
CACGTTGACCGCTGTGGCGGTCCAGTTGGATGACCACGTCGATCATGGATCGGGCGTACTCCATCGTTTCGAGGCGGCCAAGACCAAGTCCGGCCTGCATACACATGAAGGCAATTTGTTCGAACGCGCCTTGGGGTGAATTGGCGTGCACCGTGCTGATGGAACCGGGATGACCGGTATTGATGGCCCGCAAAAACGTGACCGTTTCGCCGCCACGCAACTCGCCCACGATCAATCGGTCCGGCCGCATACGCAGCGAAGCGCGCATAAGATCGTCCACCGTCACGCGTGCCTCACCCTGATCGCCGGCCACAGCGACCAAGCCAAGCGCATTGTCGCTGCTCAGCCGGATTTCAGGGGTGTCTTCAATGGAAATGACCCGCTCATGTTGCGGAATTTCCTTTAGCAGCGCGTTCAGCAATGTCGTTTTACCAGACGACGTTCCGCCAGAAATGAGGATCGTTTTACGCGCCGCAACGGCCGCACGGAAAAAGCCAAGATAATCTTGTTTCTGCAAAAGCGCCGCAAGCATGGGGCCATTGTCGGCGGCATTACGCACCGATGGAAGCGCGCTTTGTTCAAAATAGTTTTCCAGCGTCATGTCTTGCAGCCGGTGTTTGCGGATCGCGAGCGCAACCTCGCCGCGCGTTGCAGGCGGCAACACCATCTGCACGCGGGCACCGCCCGGCAATATGGCGGCGAGCAACGGACTTTCGCGGCTAACCCCTTGATGGTTGATGCGCGCGATCTGGTGCGCAAGGCGTTCCAGCAACTGGCTGTCAATCTGTGGTGCGTCGTGGCGCTCCATCTGCGCCAACCCAAGCCGCTCAACCCATATTTCATGCGGCCGGTTCACCAATATTTCGGTCACATCATCGCAGGCCAGCCATTCGCCAAATGGCGCGAGATAGCTGTTGAGATAGACATTTTCGGCATCGCCAGCCACGGGCGCTGCATGCCTCATTGCGCATCGCCGTCGGTACCCGAAAAATCGAGGTCGCGGGCGATGAAAATACGGATGGCTGTCCCTTGCGCCACTTTTACCGTCGGCGGGATGTTGATGTCCCGCTGCAAGGCAATACCGGCAACGCTTTTGGCATCATCGGCCGTGCGGACGATGACATCATTGCCACCCTGCTGCAAAAGCCCAAGGCCGGATTGCACAACTGACAACAATATCGCCGAACCAAACCGCTTCAGGAAGTGGCTATCCACTTTACCCCCTAAGCCCGCACGGCCAAGCGGGTCGGTGACGGGCGAGCCCAGCGACACGGTTACGCCATCGGGGCGGGTCAGCCGTGTCCAGACGATGAACGCGCGCGATTGCCCCGCGGCGAGGCCCGAGCGATATTGCCCGATCAAGCGGCTTCCGCTTGGGATTAGCACCCGTCGGCCGTCAAAGCCCATGACGTCGCGGCTGACAACAGCACGCACATATCCCGGCAGATCGGAGTTTATCGCCGTTTCAAGAACGCCCGCGATAATGGCACCCTGCGGCACCGTATAGCTGCTGTTGGCGATACGCACCGCGCGTGCAGGCGCATTTTCACCAGCCGCAACCCGGTCGGAAAATCTGTCTTCCGCGCTCAAGTCGTCATTTTTGGCGCCTGCCAGACCCGGCGTGGGCGGGACCATGGCGACGCCGCCTTTTGTGGTATCTACGACGATGCCCGGGGCTTGAAAGCGGTTCGGACCAACCGCTACGGGCCCAACGATGCCCATTGCTGCCCCATTTGGGTTATTCACGGGCGGCGGGACAAGCACTGGCGGCGGCAATTCCGGTGGGCCCGGACGCAACGTCGGTTGCGGCACAAGGCCGCCGGGGGGAACAACTGCAGGCGTCGAGACGGCTGCAGCCTGTGCCGCAACTTGGTCTGCTTCATTCCGGCTGTTGGCCAGGCTGCTAAAGGTTAAAATGGCAAGCAAGCCAATGCCCACTACGCCCAATTTCATTCCCGGGGATAAACCATTTGGCATGGCCACCGGCGACAAAATCCGTTGGTTCGCCTCTTCAAGCGTATCAGAATCAATGGCGGTGCGCGGGTCCGTATTGCCCGATTTAAATATGCTCACGGCTTGGCCTCCATCGATTTGCACCCAAAAAGCCCGCATTTCTTTTTTGGCGCGCGTGGCTTTGGGGCATCTGCGCCGGGTGTCGGCACGGCATAGGCATCGTTAAAGATGATCGTGACTTCTTTGCCATGACGCAGCACAAATTGCGGCGCAATTTGTTCCACAACAGTGTACGGCCCGCGCACAGCGAAGTTGACGATGCTTTCGCCGGCATCGGGCGTAATGCTGAAAATGGCAGGCGCCGCTGATCCAGCGGCAAAGCGGAAATAGGTCGCTTTGCCATCGTCAAACACTTGCTCCGGCACATTGGCCGTTGCGCCGTCATAGCTATAGGCGCGGTTCCACAATTCAGGCGGGGTCGAAATCAACGGCGGCGGCGTTGCCATATTGTCGTCTGCCGTGACTTTGGGTGGGTAACGGAAGCGCACCGCATAAATAATCTGGCTTTGCGGTACACGCTGGCCGGATTTGGCCAGCAGTTCCAAATTGTACCGCCGCATATTTGTGATGATCGATAAATTGGTCGCAGGCGGCAGGCCCACGGGTTTCAGGAACATGACCGTTCCTGCGCCATTCGGGGTCACCTGCCACCCAGAGGCGTCACCAATGCCAACGGTTTCAATCTGTTCACCGGCCTCAAATTCAAGCATCATTTGATAGCCGGTATGGCCGGTCAGGCGAATGACGGCATCGGGGTTATAGTCCACATAACGGATATTTGGCGCAACCTGCGCTGATGCTGCCATCGGCTGCATAACAGCGATGCCAATCGCCATGGTGATAAGGGCCAGCCAATGATAATGTCGGGTCATGCAACGTTCCTAATGGCTTTAATCGGCGCGCGGACCGCATTGACGGGGCCCCGCGAAATGCGCCGGTCGAAATAATTATTCTTTTGTCCTGCTTGACTGGCATCCGCATATGCCGGCTGCGGCAACAATATCCTACGCGGGTTGCCCGGGTCCATGTTGGCGGCTGCGGCGGCGGAACGCTCAATAGCGCCGACCAGCGACTGCATGCGTTCATTATACACGACATTATTCGACGGCATCGGGACATCCGCGGCTGGCGCTGAAACCGAATTATCAGCTGCGCGGTGTTGCCCAAAGGGCAAGGTCCAGCCGCTGACAATCGTGCGGCCAATGCGGAACAACTGCACCGCCACCGCGACCATGATGAGCACGACAACCAATATCGTCAAAGCCGCGCGCAATGAAAAATCACCTTGGCCCGCCGACACATACATTTGCGTCAATATGGGCTCAAGCGCCGCCATGGCCCCTGCTGATGTGATCATCGTCATAATAGGCACCAACGCCATCATGATCGCCGCACGGCCCCAGCCAAGTGCCAAGCCGCGTGTAGAGGGGAATAAGCCCAGCACGGCAAAGACGGGGCCAAGGAGTAACAACAGGCCCAAGATGATTTTCGCCACGACCAAGACACCTGCCGATGCGAGCACCAGCAACAACGCGCTCAACAACAGCATATTGGGGCCAAGCGAATCCTTTGGCGCGACAACAGCGGTGATATTATTTGCGGTCACTGGAAGCGCCCCGGGTGCAGGTGCCGTTGGGCTTGCCGGCAGCATCTGTTCCGGCCGCGCATCAAATTCGGTCCAGGCATCCGCAAGGTCGACCATGCGGCCCGACAGCATATCGACACGTTCGGTCATACCGCGCACATTGCCATCATTAGGGTTAATGGCGCGCACGATTTCGTGCGGCCCATCGGTCAGCACGTCATACACCAAAACCTGATATGTCGCCCAGTTACTCGTCAGCGCCAGCACGGCACCGATCATGATCATGCGCGGCATCATCTCGCCCACGCTGAGGGACGACCGTCCAAATATCAGCCGGTAACCGATGATCGCGACGTAAATGGTCAACGCAATGGTTAAGGCAACACTAAACACGCTGCCTTGGCCAAGCAAATTGGCATAGCCCGCTTGCACGGTCGACTGGATGTAACAATCGACGGCATTGACCATCGTTTCTGCCGAACCGGCTGCAGGGTTAAGGGCAACGCAATTTGCCATCAGCTTTGCCTGCCCGTCCTGCTTGCGGCTGGCCACGGGGTCAACGCGCCTTCCTGCGCTGCTTGCAATAACATCGGCAACCATTCGGAGGGTGCATCACCATGAACGCTGCGAAGCTCGTCCAGTTTGCGCACGCTGGCTTCACGGCCGGACAACACCGTGATCGCATCGGGCATATTGCCCATATCCAGACGCGCAACGACACTGTTCCCGCCTTGCTTAATCAAAACGCAGCGTAAGTGTTCGGGCAAGGAGCGCACGAGATCAAGCTCATGCGCGGTCAACCCAAAGCCACCGCAATAATCGGATGCTTGCGCCTTGGGATTGCTCATGAACAATTGCGTGGCGGATTGTTCAATGATGGTCGCGGCAATTTTGCTTTCAATCGCGTCGCTTGCGCTTTGTGTGGCAAAACCAACCACACCATTGCGTTTGCGGATCGTTTTCATCCAATCCTTCATCCGGTGCACAAAGACGTCATCATCCAACGCCTTCCATCCTTCGTCGATGACAATCATCGAAGGGCTGCCGTCCAAACGTTCATCGACGCGGTGGAACAAATACATCATCGCAGGCGTGCGCAACTCGGGGTTGTCCAGCAACGCGGTCATGTCAAAGCCAGCGGTTCTTGTATCGAGGTTTAACTGGTCCGTCGGGTTATCGAACAACCATGCATGTTCCCCCGCGCCATACCAAGGGGCAAGGCGCGAAGCGAGATCGCCACGGGTGGGGCGTGCGCCGCCAGCCAATAGCTCCACCACATAGCGCAATTGGCGGTATTCGGTCGGTTGGCCGAAATTGGCATCAACCGCGCTTGAGATGATGGCGTTTTCATCGGCAGTAAGCTGCCCGCCCGCCGGCGTTAAAATCTGCGAGAGCCATTGCCGCAAAAATGCCTGATTTGTTGCATTTTCGGGCAGTTGAAGCGGGTTGAATCCGGTTGGCGTGCCGGGCCGCAAGACATCATAATGCCCACCAATGGCGCGAATGAAAATCTCGGCCCCGCGATCTTTGTCAAAGAAAAACGTGCGGGGGTAAAATTTCTGCGCCTGCGCAATCAGGAAATTGAGCACCACCGTTTTGCCGGAACCCGATGGCCCAATAAGCGTGAAATTGCCCAAATCACCGCTGTGCAAGTTAAAGAAATAGGGTGTGCTGGATGTGGTTTCGAGGACCGTGATAGGCTCACCCCATGGGCCGCCAGCAGGCACGCCGATTGGAAAGCCATGGAGCGAAATGAGGCCGGACAAATTGGCCGTCGACACCAAAGCCTTGCGCGCAATAAAATCTGCGTTGCCCGGAAACTGACCCCAAAAGGCACTTTCCAAATTGAGATCCTCACGCACGGCAACCGCGCCAATATCGGCAAGCGAGGCTTGTACATCGGCAACGGCCGCATCCAGCGCGGCCAAGGTCATCGCGCGGACATGCACCGTCAGATGGTGCTCACCATAAGCTGCAGCGCCGCCGGTGAGATCATCCTTTGCACCCAAAAGGCCTTGGCGCAGGGTGGTGGTTTCGTCCGACGCCGCGCGCAACCGGCGTAGCGCAAGCCCGATGCGTTCATCCGCAATCTGTCGGTCGATGAAAGCAAAGCTCTCCGTCATCGTCAGCTCATGCGGCAGACGCAGAAGGTTATCGAGCATACCCGGTGCCGTATATGCAGGATAATCCTTGATGGAAACGATAGCGCCAAAACGCGACGTGTTGGCACTTGCGCCTTTCAATTCGAGGGCATCAAGGCCAAAGCTGATCCGCTTATATGGCAGATATTGGCCAGCATCGCCGGTGGGTTCAAGCACGGGCTGCATTTCGCCATTATACAGCGCCGACAATATCTCCAGCGGTTCAGAACAAGTGCCATGTGCGTCGCGATAGCGACCAAGCAGGCGCGGGCCATAGCGGCTGAGGGCGGAGAGCAGGTTGGTGCGCGCCGCATCCAATTCGCGCAGTTCCCGCGTTTGGTCAGCCAGCCGTTCGGCGCTGTTACGTGTTCCATTGCCCCATTTGGTCAGGCGGTCAAAAAAACCAATCTTTCCTTGGGCTGGCCGACGAACCAGCATCAGCACCATGTCATTAATATAGAGTTTTTTGCCGCGCAGTTGCTGCTGCCACGCATCGTCAAGGTCGCGGACAAAACCGTCGGGTTGCGCACCCGATAATTCGGCGGTCACCTGACGACGAATGACATGGCAGTATAACATCAGGTTGGAGTTCGCGATGCCGCGCATCACAACATCACGCACCGCCGCCATATGGTTCAGCGTTTCGCTATCGGCAGTTTCAAAGGCAATGCCATCGACCTGAATCATCTGGATCAGGTCGCCGCCGCGGGTCATAACCGTATGGTCATCCAAATGTCCGGCATAAGGCAGACGGTCCCCAGCGCATGGGTCCAAAGCTGCTGCTTTTTGGGCGGCCGTTTTCATGGATTAAGGCCGGTAACTGTTGCAGCGCCAAAGATCATGCGTGCGCGTGCGGCCGCAACGGCTTATTTTCGTAATCCAGAGATCAAAAATCCGGGGCTCCCGCAAACAGGCCATATAGCCAATCGCATGGATGACGGCGGCAGCCGGAATCGCCCAGAATGACCGTGTGATCAGGAAAATCTCGGTCGTGACGACCAGATTTATGACAAAATAGCTATATGTGACGCCCGCAAACATCTGCGGCTGTGTTAATGCCCGGAATATCGGCGTGCGGTTCAGTGGGGTCATGCCTTAACCGCCAACTGCAGCGACACGAATACCCGAGACAATCGCTGTGGCACCAAAGAGAATGAAGCAGCCAATGATAACGGTCGCACCAAAGCGCCAGTTCATGCGTCCGGTCAGCATCATCAGCCCCACAACCGCAACGGCGATTACGGCAGCAGTCGTTGCGACATTGCCAAGCAGTGTGCCCTGTATCCAGCTAAGCGCGTTCACGATTGGCCCCGAACCTTGCGGATCGACATTCGCCACCTGCGCCATCGCATTTTTTGGAATAGCCAAAGCGAGCGCAGCACATGCAAAAAAGCGTTTGAATCTATATGTCATCATGAACCTCAATATCCTGCGCGATTGGCCGATGTTGCCGACAAGCGTTGCATTATTTGGCGGACGTAATCTTGCGTTTCGCGGTACGGCGGGATGCCACCATATTTCATCACCGCCCCTGGTCCAGCATTATATGCCGCCAAAGCAAGTGGCACATTGTTGCCAAAGCGTTCAAGCTGCTGACGCAAATAAGCGGTCCCACCAGCCACATTTTGTTCCACATCCTGCGGGTTATACACACCCAATTGCCGTGCAGTCCCAGGCATGAGTTGCATCACGCCCATCGCACCCGCCGTGGAAAGGGCGCGCGGATTATATCGTGACTCTTGCCAAGCAACCGCATCGACCAGATTGCGGTCAACGCCGAAGCGTGTTGCCGCAACCTGAATATGCTGCCGCACGGCATTTTGTGATTGGGAAGAATTGGATGCGGAATTTGTTGTGGGACCATTTCGACGTTCAACAGACCGCGACGCGTCCGCCCGCCATGCCGGCTGGGATATTTCGACGAGATTGCCATTTTGTTTGCGTTCAAAAACATTTGCGTGCGCCGCGGAACAAAATGCCGCGAGAGGAAGAACTGCAAAAATAGGGAGAGCGAAGCGTCTGTTGACCATATACCGAGCCTAAATCACGCTTGTTACCATGCTGCTGACTAATCTCCTACCCCACCCATCGCAACAAAAAAATTCATTGCTGGGGCTGGGAAAAAGTATAGTTTAGTCAAACCATTTGTCAGCGTAACATCATTACACATGTGCGGCAACGGCGGTGGGAACCAGGGCCTTTCCTTACCTTGGAATTGGCCATATGGTTGGGGGGATAGTGTGATGACGCAAGCTGAATGCGCAGCTCTGGAAGGGACAACGCAAGCGGATAGCTACCCAGATGCATTCGCTGCGCCGCAGGTAATGGCCGAAGAAAAATCGTCCGCTGTTTTTGCAATCCCCGCCGCCTCATTGGCGCTGGCCGCATGTGGCGGTGGCGGTGGCGGAACGGACGGCAATCCAATTAGCTCTGTTTTGGCACCAACAGTGCAAGTTTCGAAACCTGCGACAGATGGCGAAGCCGCCCGTTTCATTTTGAAGGCCAGCCTTGCGGCGACGGAACCGGAAATCGCGGACATTCGATCTGTGGGTTATGTGGCCTGGCTCGACAAACAGATGGATATTCCGATTAGCCAGACAGGCGTTGCCTGGCTGTCATCGCGCGGTTACGACCAAGTGACGGTCGATGAGTTTTATTTCCGAGACAATTTAGCGGATTACATGGTCTGGAACCAGTTGATTGCCAGCCCCGACCCTGTTCGCAAAAGATTGGCGTACGCGCTTTCGGAATTTTTTGTCGTGTCGACCAACGGCATCGAAATCACATGGCGGTCCAATGCCATGGCGGCGTATTGGGACGTTCTTAACCGCAATGCTCTTGGTAATTTCCGTCAGCTACTGGAAGATGTCACGCTAAACCCCGCAATGGGCGTTTATCTGAGCATGCTTGATAACAAGAAAGAAGATACGCGGACCGGCCGCGTGCCCGACGAAAATTATGCGCGTGAAGTCATGCAGCTTTTCACCATTGGTTTGAATGAGCTAAATAATGATGGCACCAAAAAAACCGGCACCACTGGCCAGCCTATCGAAACATATACCAATTCCGATGTGTCCAACCTCGCGCGGGTATTTACCGGCTATAGTTATGACTATGCGAATTTGGTCAGAACGCCGTCCGTCCGTTTTCCATCACAATCAGTCGCACCCTTAGAATCTGTAATAAGGCCGATGACAAGCGATCCGTCCAGATGGTCAAGGCCACAAACCACCAGCGAACATTCCATGCTGGAAAAAACATTTTTGGGCACAACTATTCCGGCCAACACCGATGCTCCAACATCAATGAAAATCGCGCTGGACACACTTTTCAACCATCCCAATGTGGGCCCATTCTTTTCAAAGCAAATGATCCAGCGTTTGGTGACGAGTAACCCTAGCGCTGGCTATGTTGACCGTGTTGCGAAGATATTTAACAATAATGGTTCGGGCGTTCGTGGTGATCTGCGGGCGGTGTTCAAGGCGATTTTACTTGATGATGAAGCGACAAATGCTGCCGGGCTAACGTCGCCGACCTTTGGCAAAGTTCGCGAGCCCGTATTGCGCTTTACGCAATGGGCCCGAAATTTCGGTGCCACATCGCGATCCGGAAACTGGACCATCGCAAATTTGTCCAATCCCGGCACCAGCCTTGGCCAAAGTCCCTTGCGGGCGCCTTCTGTATTCAATTTTTACCGGCCGGGATATGTCCCCGCCAATACCGCCATCGCAACCAACGCGCTTGTCGCACCTGAATTCCAAATCGTTACCGAAGTCAGTGTTGCCGGATATATCAACTTCATGGCTTCAGCCATCGGATCCGCCAACGGCGTGAACAACGACGTCAAAGCGACGTATACAAGTGAGTTAGCAATGGTTTCCAACACGGCGACCTTACTGAACCGGCTGTCTTTGCTCTTGTCAGCAAACCAGCTCACCGACGCCACCAAAGCGACCATCAAGGCTGCACTTGACGCAACGACGGTGACTGACACCAGTTCATTGGCAGACAAGGAACGACGCGTGTATCTGGCGACACTTCTGGTGTTTGCATCCCCCGATTATCTCGTCCAAAAATAGGGAGCGTATCGTGCACATTAGCAAGATGGAAGATATATCACGACGCGCTTTTCTTCGCCGCTCTAAACAACTGGCCGTGGCTGGGACTGCGGGGTCGTGGGCCATGGGCCTTGCGGGCATGGGGGAGGCAGCGGCTTTCAGCGCAGGCAATGATTATCGCGCATTGGTCTGCGTATTTCTGAACGGTGGCAACGACCATAACAGCACGTTGATCCCTTATGACTCGGCAAATTACGACCTGTACAGCGCCATTCGCGGCGGCGGCCCCGGACAAACCGCAGGCGGGATTACGTTAGCACGTTCGTCCCTCGCGGCAACCGCCCTTACCCCCGCCAATGGTCAAGTGCTGACCAATAATGTGCAATATGCGCTCGCACCGCAAATGACGCGCATGAAGGCATTGTTTGATGCAGGTAAAATTGCGCCATTGCTGAATGTGGGCCCGCTTATTGCGCCATTAACTTTGGCCCAATATCAAAGCAGCAATTGGGTCGCAAACCCCCGGCCCGCGAAACTGTTTTCGCATAATGACCAACAATCGACATGGCAGTCATCCAAGCCCGAAGGTGCCACCGACGGTTGGGGCGGCCGCATGGGCGACCTAGCCCTTTCCAGCAATACCAATTCACTGTTCACCTGTATCTCTGCGGCAGGCAATACCGTGTTTTTGGCCGGGAAGGACGCGATCACCTATCAAATCTCGACAGCCGGGGCGACGTCCATCAATGGTCTCAAGAGCCCGTTATTTGGCTCTACGGCGGGCAGCAACGCCCTCCGGACGTTGTTGACACAGTCGAGCAACAATATCTTTGAAGCCGAGTATAATAGGGTAGCGCGCCGCTCCATTGATGCGGAAGCTGTGGTTAATGCTGCGCTCCAGCCCACATCCCTTGCGACATCATTCCGGCCAGTGTCCGGCACCAACACTTTAGCTGACCAGCTTCAAATTGTTGCGCGGTTGATCGCGGCGCGCCAAGCGCTGGGCGTAAAGCGGCAGGTGTTTATGGTCAGCTTGGGTGGTTTTGACCTTCACGACAATTTGATTACGGGTCACGCGACGCTAATGGACCGGGTCGACTTTGCATTTGATGCGTTCTATCGCGCTACCGTAGAAATGGGCATAGCGGACAAAGTGACGACATTCACGGCGTCCGATTTTGGCCGCACGCTGCAGTCCAATGGTGATGGATCCGACCATGGCTGGGGCGCGCACCACTTCATCATGGGCGGCGCGGTTAAAGGCGGCCGCTATTACGGTGTCGCCCCACAAATCTCGGTTAGAAGCCCCGACCAAGTCGGCCTTGGCCGTTTGCTTCCAACGGTTTCAGTCGATCAATATGCTGCAACACTTGCCACTTGGTTCGGCGTGGCGCCCAGTGAACTACCCAGCATCTCGCCCAACATTGGCCGGTTTAACGGCGCTAATTTGGGCTTTATGCAATAATTGCTCCAGTCGCACTGGCGCTTATGCTGCGCCTTTACTTTGGCGGGGCAAACGGGGACAATGGCCTGCGGAGCGGCCCATTAAAAGTACCGCAAAGCAAGCCAACTGTCCCCGATCTTTAACGTGCGGGCTTATTTCGCCCGCGCGGCGATCCATTCATCGACGCGGCGTTCAAGGATGGACAAGGGTTGCGAACCCGACGCGATCAGAAGGTCGTGGAAACCCTTGATATCGAATTTCGCGCCAAGCGCCGCCTCGGCCTTTTTGCGTTCTGCCATGATCTTAAGCATGCCAATCTTGTAGCCAGTGGCTTGCCCGGGCAGCGTGATATAGCGGCGTACTTCGGAACGTGACCGTTCAATCGGCTGCCGGCCCGTTATGTTCATATAGGTCACGGCTTGGTCCTCTGTCCAACCCAGCGCGTGAATGCCGGTATCGGTTACGAGACGCGTTGCACGGAACAGCTCTGCATCCAGCCGCATGAAATCAGCGGCAATGTCCGGAAACGCATTCATTTCCTTGCACAAGGCTTCGGCATATAGCGCCCAGCCTTCGCCAAATGCGACATAGCCAGTGACC
>NZ_JBIICH010000177.1:0-2937 GCF_044239005.1 Sphingorhabdus sp.
TTGGGCGGCCCGCTATGTCGGGTAGCAATGTATGGAGTTTGAAAATGGCCGATAATAACGCAACTCTTACCGTTGGCGAAAACAGCTTTGAATTGCCGATCATGAAAGGTTCGGAAGGACCCGACGTCATCGATATCCGCAAATTATATGCCGTGTCAGATCATTTCACTTTCGATCCCGGCTTCACGTCGACTGCAAGCTGCGAATCTGCGCTGACGTTCATTGACGGTGATGAGGGCATCCTTTTGCACCGTGGCTATTCTATTGAAGAGCTTTCGGAACAGTCGAGCTTCATGGAAGTATCATATCTGCTGTTGAATGGTGAACTGCCCAACAAGGCGCAGCTCGATCATTTCAGCCACACCATTTCACGCCACACAATGCTGCACGAGCAGCTGGCGACATTCTACCGCGGTTTCCGCCGTGACGCACACCCAATGGCGATCATGTGCGGTGTAGTCGGTGCGCTATCGGCATTTTATCATGATTCGACCGATATAAGCGACCCAACGCATCGCATGATTTCCAGCCATCGTTTGATTGCCAAAATGCCAACCATCGCCGCAATGGCTTATAAATATTCGGTTGGTCAGCCATTTGTGTATCCGGACAATAGCCTGTCCTACACCGGCAACTTCCTGCGCATGACCTTTGGCGTTCCTGCCGAAGAATATGTTGTGAACCCCGTCATCGAACGTGCGATGGACAGGATTTTCATCCTCCATGCCGACCATGAACAAAATGCATCAACATCGACGGTACGCCTTGCCGGATCATCGGGTGCCAACCCGTTTGCATGTATTGCTGCGGGCATCGCCTGTCTTTGGGGCCCAGCGCATGGCGGCGCGAACGAAGCTGCGCTCAACATGCTGCGCGAAATCGGCACGCCAGACCGCATTCCGCATTACATTGAACGTGCCAAGGACAAGAACGATCCCTTCCGCCTCATGGGCTTTGGGCATCGGGTCTACAAAAACTATGATCCGCGCGCGTCAGTCATGCAGAAAACGGTTCGTGAGGTTCTGACCGAGCTGAACATTACCGACCCAATCTTCGATGTTGCGATGCAGCTTGAAGAAATGGCGCTAAATGACCCATATTTCATCGAAAAGAAGCTGTTCCCGAACGTAGACTTCTATTCCGGTATCATTTTGTCGGCGATTGGTTTCCCGACGGAAATGTTCACCGTGTTGTTTGCACTATCCCGCACCGTGGGCTGGGTTGCGCAATGGAATGAAATGATTTCCGATCCGGCGCAAAAAATTGGCCGTCCGCGTCAATTGTACACGGGTCCAAACCACCGCCCATATCCGGGCCTAGACCAGCGGTAATTGTTGTGGAAGGCGGAGCGTGAATTTAGCGCCTCCGCCTTTTGCAGCCGCAACGGTGAGATCGCCTCCCATCGCGCGTGCCAGGCGTCGTGATATATAGAGACCAAGGCCGCTTCCGCCATCGCCGGTGCGCCCCAGGCGCTCAAATTTTGCAAAAATGCGTTCGTGATTGCTGACGTCAACGCCGGCACCTTGGTCCGACACGGATATATACGCAAATCCATCCTCGGCGCCGACTTCCACCTGAACCTCAGTTCCGTCGGGCGAATATCGAATCGCATTGGTGATAAGGTTCAGCATGATCTGAAGCACGCGCCTATATTCTGCTGTGGCCGTAACATATGCTCGGGCGTCAGGCAGCGAGATCGTAATGCTATGATCTGCAGCTGTTAACGCCAGTAAACCCGCGGCGCGCCGTGCAACGTCGCCTAATTCGATGTCATCCGGCGCGGTCGAAAAGCCTGGTCGCTCGACGGCTTCCAAATCGCTCAGATCCTCAACAATGGCTGTGAGATGTCGCGCCGCATTGGCAATGTCGCGGGCATATGAGGCGTAGTTTTCACGGATTGGCCCCAACAACTCGCTGCCCATCGTTTCGGCATTGGCAATGATACGACCCAATGGTTGCCGAAGAACCGGCGCAAGCTGTTTCCCAAAAAGTGCGCCCGAAGATGATCTATCCGCCTGCGCAAAGTTAGCTACCTCGACCTTCCCGTGTTGGGTAAGGGACAGCGTATAGCCAGAAATCTGCCCAGCGCCCTTACGTTTGGCCTGCCCCCACACCGACATACGAGCATCGTTGAGCGTTCGGACGCTCCGGCGACTGATCGGGAAAAATCTCTCAACATTCTGGAACGCTGGCATGGCGTCCGGGCCAAAAAGCCTGCCGAGTATCACTGTCGCTGAAGAGCCAAAATCTGTATTTTTTACAATGCCTTCAACTGGTCCGCAGGCGTCAACAAGGCGCAAGGCTTGATCAAATCTAAGCGTGACCAGTTCTTGACCTTGATCAGGCCATATATCCCGCGACGTTGGCTTGACCGCAACATTATGAATTTTGCGCCAGCCCAAGATGGAAAGTTTGACGTCCTTGTTAAAAGGCTCGGCTTCCACCCACAGTTCAAGATTGTTTGGTCCATCCGCAACGCAAACAGGGCGCGCGAGCCGCATCCGAAGACCTGCGACCATTTGCGTGAGGCCAAGCAAAGCTGGGCACGCCAGCGTACCGCCCAGATTGCCACCTGCCCGAATATGAAGCTGCTGCAACGCGTCGTCCGCACGCAGCAAGATACCCGCAGACGACACCTCGCATGTGATAGCGCGTGTTAAGTTCATGTTCTGCCAGAACTTAAAAATAGCGACCGAGCAGATGACCAATCACAGATTTGCTGCCGGGCCATTTCAGGAATGAAATGTGTATACTCAGCCTCAAACAGCGCAGCTTCGCGGGCAGAGAGTTTCTGAGAGCGCAAATCGATCATCGTCTGCAGAGCCGCATGCTTTGGAAAGCCGGCGGCGGCCAACATGACCATCATCGGAAATGCAGACTCAAAATCTATCAACCGAAGGATATGATCATGCCCGATATTCAGGTCTGCGCTGAGAT
>NZ_JBIICH010000073.1:0-11347 GCF_044239005.1 Sphingorhabdus sp.
AAATCGTCCTGATTGAACAAGGCGACAGCTTTGGCGGCAACCATATTTGGAGCTTTTTTGCGAGCGACATATTGCCAGAGCATCGTTGGCTGACTGCGCCATTGGTGACTTATGGCTGGTCGGGTTATGACGTCAAATTCCCGGGGCACAGCCGCACGCTCGACAATATTTATTACACGATTGAATCCGAACGGCTCGACTGGGTGCTGCGCAAGAACCTGCCTGCATCATCATTGATGCTTGGCCGTGAAGTGAAAGCGGTCTCGCCCAGGCTTGTGGTCCTCGACGGCGCACAGCGTATTAACGCTGGCGGCGTGATTGACGCGCGGGGCGCAGGCGACCTGAACCATCTTGATTGCGGGTGGCAGAAATTTACCGGCCAACTGATGCAATTGTCGGAGCCCCACAATCTTACAAAACCCATCGTCATGGACGCGACGGTGGACCAGCATGATGGCTATCGCTTCGTCTATGTCCTGCCCTTTGGAATGGACAAGCTGTTTGTCGAAGACACGTATTACAGCGACAAACCCGATTTGGACCCGCGCATCCTGCGTCAACGGATTGCGGCTTATGCCGATGAACAAGGCTGGAAAGTCGAACGCGTCTTGCGCGAAGAAAATGGCGTCTTGCCCGTCGTGATGGGCGGCGATCTGGAAAGCTATTGGGCAAGCGGCAGTGGCCGCACGGCAAAAGCCGGCGCGCGCGGTGCATTTTTTCAGGCGGTGACCAGCTATTCCCTGCCCGACGCGGTGCGCAACGCCATTTTCATTGCCGAGCAGCCCGATCTTGACGGCGACAAGCTCAATCTTGTTCTGCGCCAGCGTGCGCAGGACCATTGGGACAAGGGCCGATTTTTCCGGATGCTCAACCGGATGCTGTTCCGCGGCGCCGAAGGCCGCGACCGATATAAAATATTAGAACGTTTCTACAGGCTAAAGCCCGGATTGATTGAACGCTTTTATGCTGGGAATAGCAGCAACAGTGACAAGGCGCGCATCCTGATTGGCAAGCCGCCCATTCCCATAGGGAAAGCCATCACCGCGATCCGGAGCAAGAAGAAATGACGAAGACAGCAGCGATTATTGGTGCCGGATTTGGCGGCCTTGCGCTTGCAATGCGGCTTCAATCTGCAGGCATCTCCACAACAATTATTGAAGCGCGCGATAAGCCCGGTGGCCGCGGCTATTATTGGGAAAAAGACGGCTTTACCTTTGACGGTGGCCCGACGGTCATCACCGACCCGCCATGTCTGGAAGAATTGTGGTCGCTGTCCGGCCATAAAATGTCGGACGACGTGGAATTGATGCCCGTGTTCCCGTTCTACCGTTTGAACTGGCCCGATGGCACGAATTTCGATTATTCGAATGATGCACCCGGCCTGAAAGCCGAAATCGAAAAGCTGAACCCCGACGATGTTGAGGGCTATCGCAAGTTCCTCGAATATTCGAAGGGCGTGTTCAAAGAGGGTTATCAAAAGCTCGGTTCGGTCGCGTTCCTCGACTTCGCATCGATGATAAAGGCGGCCCCTGCGCTGATGAAATATCAGGCATGGCGTTCGGTTTATTCGATCGTTTCGTCTTATGTGAAAGATGAAAAGCTGCGCGAAGCTTTGTCATTCCACACATTGCTCGTCGGCGGAAACCCAATGAGCACCAGCGCGATCTACGCGCTTATCCACACCATCGAAAAAGAAGGCGGTGTCTGGTTTGCCAAGGGCGGCACCAACCGGCTTGTCGCGGCGATGGTGACGCATTTCGAACGGCTCGGCGGGACGATCCGCTTGGGCGATCCCGTCGAAGAAATCGAAACACGCGGTGACAAGGTCATTGGCGTGCGTACGAAATCGGGCTGGCGTATGGACTGCGACATGGCGGCGTCCAATGGCGACCTGATGCACACGTACAAGGATTTGTTGACCAGCAACAAACGCGGCGAACGCGCAACCAAATCGCTGCGGCGCAAAAGCTGGTCGCCGTCGCTTTTCGTTCTGCACCTTGGCATTAAGGGCACATGGCCGGGCATTCCGCACCATATGATCTTGTTTGGCCCGCGCTACAAAGGCCTGCTCGACGACATTTATAAAAACGGCGTCCTTCCGCAGGATTTTTCGCTATATTTGCACCATCCGACCGTCACGGACCCAAGCCTAGCGCCTGAAGGTTGCTCAACATTTTATGTCCTCGCGCCTGTCGCGCATATGGGCAAAGCGCCGCTCGATTGGGATGGCGATGTGGGTGAAGCTCTGAAGGAACGAATTTTGGATGAGCTTGAGCGCCGCCTGATCCCCGACATCCGCAGCCGGATCATGACGCAGTTCCATTACACGCCCGCCGATTTCGGCCGCGACCTTTCGGCGCATTTGGGCAGCGCGTTCAGCCTTGAACCCGTTTTGTGGCAGTCGGCCTATATGCGTGCGCACAACCGCGATGATGCGATACACAATCTGTATTTCGTCGGCGCAGGCACGCACCCCGGCGCTGGCATCCCCGGCGTTGTCGGTAGTGCAAAGGCGACCGCAGCATTGATGCTGGAGGACGCACATAAGTGAAACGGCTCGCGGTCTATTGCGGTTCGGCCACGCCCGATAACCCCATTTATATCGAAGCTGCGCGCAGCGTCGGTAAGATGCTGGCGGAACGTGGCATTGGCGTCGTTTACGGCGGCGGCCGATTGGGGCTGATGGGTGCAGTGGCTGACAGCGCGCTTGCGGCAGGCGGTGAAGTGATTGGCATCATCCCCGAAGCACTGGTCGGCGCTGAAGTCGCGCACAAGGGCTGCACCGAACTGCATGTTGTTTCGGGCATGCACGAACGCAAGGCGCGCTTTACCGACCTGTCAGATGGCTTCATCACCATTCCCGGCGGCGTCGGGACGATGGACGAATTGTGGGAAGCCATCAGCTGGTCACAGCTTGGCTATCATCAAAAACCCGTCGGCGTTTTGAACATTGCCGGTTTTTATGATCAACTTATCGCGTTCAACCAGAATATGATCGATGTCGGCTTTATCCGGCCGCAACATGCGGGCATCATGATCGTCGATGACACGCTGGATGGCTTGCTGGACAAAATGGCCGCCTATGTGCCGCACAAGACCATCTTTCAGATGAAAGCAGACGATTTGTGAACCAAGCCCATATCAGCCCTTGCACAGATTTTTGCCGTGGCTGATTTTGATCGCCCTGCCCTTGTTCAATTTGCACAGGACAGCATATCGCGGGGATCGAAGTCCTTCCGTTTCGCCAGCCGGTTGTTTGACCGCACTACGCGCGAACGCGTGTGGCTGCTCTATGCATGGTGCCGCAAATGCGATGATATGGCCGATGGTCAGGACCATGGCGGCGCGATGGCGGCGGTCACCGACCCTCAGCAGAGCCTTGCCGCCATTCGCACGCTGACCGCAAAAGCGCTGGCGGGGACGCCGACGGGTGAGCCTGCGTTTGACTGCCTGGGCGTTGTCGCGCGGGAATGTGGCATTACAGCGCGCATGGCAGAGGATGTGATCGAAGGCTTCGCGCTGGATGCCGCCGACTGGCACCCCCGCCGCGAAAGCGATCTCTACCAATATTGCTACCATGTTGCGGGCGCCGTGGGCGTGATGATGGCCGTGGTGATGGGCGTTCCGGCGGATGATGACGCCACGCTCGACCGCGCTTGTGACCTTGGTCTCGCCTTTCAACTCGCCAACATCGCGCGGGATATTGCCGAAGATGATGCCGCCGGACGCTGCTATTTACCCGACGACTGGCTGGCGACGCTCGATATCGGGCCGGGCGAGCATATGAAGCCGCATAACCGCAAGAAACTGGCGCTGATGGGCCGTTGGCTGGCGGACGAAGCCGAGCAATATGAAGCGTCGGCACGTGTCGGCGCGGCGCATCTGCCGCTGCGTGCCCGCTGGGCGGTGTTATCGGCCGCAGGGATTTATGGCGAGATCGCGCGCAAAGTCCGCGCCGCCGATAGCCACGCGTGGGACCAACGTATTTTCACCAGCCGGCCTGAAAAGTTTCGCTGGGTGCGCAAAGCGTTTGTCGATGCTGTTGCGAACAACCCGCGTGACATGGACCGCGCGGCTTTGTGGACGCGGGCGAGGGTTTAGCAGCGCGGGCTCGCTGCATTAGCCTAACGCACCCCCACATTCGTCACCCTGAACTTGTTTCAGGGTCTTACTACCGACGTTGAAAAAGTAAGATCCTGAAACAAGTTCAGGATGACGGTGATGGGCATGTGGAGGCGAATTCAGGACGCGGCCAACAACCGCGCCGCGCGCCCCGACAAGCGCTCCACCGCGGCGTCATGTATTCCCGGCGCGCAACAAATCAGGCCGAAATCCAATGGTTTGCGCTTATTATATAAAATCGGCCCGCCAAGCGCATCGGTTACGACTGCGCCCGCTTCCTGCGCCACGAGATGCGCGGCGGCGATGTCCCATTCATTGCCCCAGCGCAGCGTTGCGACCAAGTCGGCGCGGTCACAGGCGACCATCGTCATCCGCATTGCGATGCTGTTGGGCTTGGTCACGGTCACAAGGTCCGCATCGAGCCGTGGTAATTCATCGGCGGGCACGCGTGATCCGGTGAAATCCAATCGTGTGCTGCCCGACAGAGGCGCATTGTTGCACGTCACGCCTTCGCCGCGTGCCGCCACCCAAATTTTGTCTTCGGCTGGCGCAGCCATCACCGCAAATATCGGAATGCCATCGGCCACCAAGGCAACCGACACGCACCATCCGCTGCGTCCGCGCACATAATCGCGGGTGCCGTCAATGGGGTCGACCAGCCACAACAGCCGCGCATCCAGCCGCTTTGGGTCATCGAGCGTCTCTTCGGACAACCATGCCGCCTCCGGCAAAATCGCCTGCAAACGGGTCGTCAGCAACGCGTCGACGGCCATGTCGATTTCGCTCACGAAATTGTCGCGGCTCTTTTCCCACACCTTGGCATCGGGCACTGCCCCATCGCGCCAGCGGGCGAACGCCAACGCCGCAGCTTCCTGCGTGGCTGCGATGACGGCGTCTCTATCAAGCTGGCGTTCAGGCACCTGCGATCATCATGCCGTCGATCCGCAAGGTCGGCACATTGATGCTGCGGATCCATTCCAGATCGTTCGCGGCGGTCATCGCGGCAAACATATCCTTCAAATTGCCGGCAATGGTAAATTCGCTCACAGGTCCGGCAATTTCGCCGTCGATGATCAGGAAACCGGCGGCACCGCGGCTGTAATCGCCCGTCACCGGATTAACGCCCTGCCCGGCCAGTTCATGGACATAGACGCCATGTTTGATGTCGGCGATCAGTTCGGCAACGCTGACACTGCCGCCTTCCAAATGCACGTTGGATGGGCTGACGCCCGGCGCACCGCTCACACCGCGGCTGGCATGGCCGGTGGGTTCTAATCCCAATTGCCGCGCCGATGCGCTTTCCATCAACCAGCCGGTCAAAACGCCCTTTTCTATGATCGCGCGACGCGCAGTGGGCAGGCCTTCGCCATCAAAGGCGCGCGACCCAAGCCCACGCTGCACATGCGGATTGTCGATGATCGATATGCCGCTGTCGAACAATTGCGCGCCGAGCGATTCCAGCAGGAAGCTTGTTTTGCGGGCAATGGCCGACCCGCTAATCCCACCCAGCAAATGCCCGACCAACGAACTGCCAACGCGCGGGTCAAAGACCACGGGCATCTGTCCGCTTTTGATGGTGCCGGGGTTCAACCGTTTCACGGCGCGTTCACCGGCACGCGTGCCAACGCTGGCGGGGCTGGCGAGATCGGCAAGATGCCGGGCCGAGCGCCAGTCATAATCGCGTTCCTTGGCATCGCCATCGCCCGATAGCACGCTAGCGGATATGCCATAGCCTGATCCCGATTTCACGCCTGCAAAGCCGTGACTGGTGGCCAGCGCAAAGATCGAGCGCGACGCACTTGCGCCAGCGCCTTCGCTGTTGGTGACGCCGGGAACGGCGCGCGCGGCATCTTCGCATTCAAGCGCGGCTGCGCGAAGCTGTGCAGGATCGGGGTCTTGGCCATCATCGCTGTCGAAGTCCGGAATTGCGCCCGTGAGCAGCCGGTCGTGCGGCGCGAGGCCCGCATATTGGTCTTCGGGTGCTTCTTTCGCCATGTCGATTGCGCGCGCAACCAGACCGGCCAGAATATCGGGGTTCATGTTGGATGATGAAATCGTCGCCGATCGCTGGCCGACAAAAACCCGCAATCCAATATCTTCGCCTTCGGAACGGGCCACATCCTCTAACTGGCCCAGCCGCACTTGAACGTCCGTAGATGCGTCACACACATATACGGCGTCGGCGGCATCTGCACCGGCTTTAATGGCTTGGGAAACGAGATTGTGCGCGCGATCAAGCGCTTCTTGAGGTTTAAGCATGATTCCCGCTTAGGCGCGGGCCGTTACAGCGTCAATCAAGCGGCGGTCAAAATACCGTGAACAAAACCGCCAAAATTGCGGGAATGACCACAGCGGCCGCCCAAAGCTTCAGCCGGTCCGCGACATAATGCGTCTTCAAGCCATCACCATTATACGCAGCGGCATCCAGTGCCTGCCAGCGACGCTCCATATTGCGGCATGGCGGAATGACCACAGCCACAAACAGGACCAAGACAAAATAAGGAAAAATCGACGTGCCACGCGATTCGATGGTGGGCGTCACCAAAAATATCAGTGCCAATGTGTAGACCACCAGCGCAAAGGCGATATGGTCGGACATACGTTTTGAATAGCTTTTATAGCTGCGCAATTGCGCTTGTTTGGCTTTTGCCATTTTCCCGCTCTCCTCTTCCCGTCATGAGACTGTCATCTTTGGGAACAGGTTTCAAGCATATTTAATAAGGGTCAGGGCAGTCCCAAAATCTTGTGATTTTGCAAGGATAAGCGCCATTTTGGGCGGTCCATGACGAAACGTGTCGCTTCCTCTACGCTGGCCGCGTTCAACACCGCGTCGCCTTTATCCATGGGCTGGATGAGGAAATGGGCAAATTGCCATCCCTCCATACGGTCCAAATCACTCGCCAATTGCGGCCAGACAAGTTTCAATTCATCGCCATGATGTTGGACCACGTCAGACCCTGCCTTGGGGCTGATGCAGACCCAATCGATGCCCGGATGAACCGCAATGGTGCCGTTGCTTTCAATGGCGATCTGAAACCCGTGCGCGTGCAATGCGTCGACAATCGCATCATCGACCTGCAACATAGGTTCGCCCCCTGTGATCACGACATAGCGCGATTGCGTGCCATCACCCCATAATGCCGCAACTTTTGCAGCAAGGTCAGCCGCATCATAACGCCCGCCATTTTCGCCATTCATGCCGACAAAATCGGTATCGCAAAATTGGCAGATGGCCGAACTGCGGTCTTCTTCGCGACCCGTCCACAAATTGCATCCGGCAAAGCGCAGAAACACCGCACGGCGGCCCGCATGAACGCCTTCGCCCTGAAGCGTCAGGAAAATCTCTTTAACCGCGTAGCTCATGCGTAAACGGTGGGGTCGGGCAATCCCGCATCGGCAAAGCCCTTGGCGCGCAACCGGCAGCTGTCACAGCGGCCGCAGGCTTTGTTATCGGGCGTCGGATCGTAGCAGGACCAGCTCATGCCCGCATCAAGGCCAAGCCGCGCCGCTTGGGTGGCGATATCGGCCTTGCTCATGTGCAGCAACGGCGTGTGGACACTGAAATGATCGCCTTCAACACCCGCCTTGGTGGCCAAATTGGCCATGCCTTCAAAGGCGCGGATGAATTCCGGGCGGCAATCGGGATAGCCCGAATAATCGAGCGCATTGACCCCAATCCACAAATCCCGTGCACCGCGTGCTTCGGCAAGGCCAAGGCATAAGGACAGGAATATCGTGTTGCGCGCGGGCACATAAGTGATCGGGATAGCGTTTTCCTCAACGCCCTCTTTGGGAACAGCAATGTCCGCGGTCAGCGCGGAGCCACCAAAGCGTGTCAGATCAAGCGGCAGGACGATATGTTCAATCGCCCCCAAATGCGCCGCGATGGTCGCGGCACTATCAAGCTCAATCCGGTGGCGCTGGTTATAATCGATGGTCAGCGCGATAAGGTCATAGCCTGCCTCGCGCGCCAAGCCGGCAACAACCATTGAATCGAGGCCACCGGACAACAGAACGATGGCAGATTTGGATTTTGCGGTCATTGCGAGGGGTCTCTGTATTCAGAGAGAAGAAAAGTGGTGCACCCGGAGCGATTCGAACGCCCGGCCCTCAGATTCGTAGTCTGATGCTCTATCCAGCTGAGCTACGGGTGCACTGGAGCGCCGCTATTAGGGACGCTGACAAAGTTGTGCAATAGCTAATTTGACCTTCAAACCTGCTTGCAGGTCGATTTTCTGCGGATCGCATCAATCGTTGGGAAAGTGCTGGCCGGGGCGACCAATATTCGGATCAACACCAGCCCCCTGTCATAGCCAACACGGACGGGGTCATAACCCGCTGGCGCCGTCTGCCCCTGCTTCATCAACGCGAGGCGGGCTGGCGCACCTTTCGTTTCCCTATCGCTGCGTACCGCCGCCACATCTGTTCGGGCATCAAAAATGCTCACCGACCAATAATGGTCCGGCACAGGCTGCACATCGACCAGCACTGGCCCTTTGGATACATCAAAGGCGCAAACGGAATAAGAAAGATCCGGGCTAGGCCGAACGATCGTCTGATTTTCCGCCGTCGTCATCGGCGAGAAAGCAAACTGGTTTGCGGGCGCCTGTTTGCCGACTTTCATAATCGCTGCCTGCATCAACGCGAAAGGCGTGGCCAGCAATGTCGCATGATAGGCCCCAATGGCCATGACGGTGCCTGCCAATATCGGGAATAACCAGCGCCGCATCATGCACACTCCTTGCGTTCAATCGTCGGCAACTGCGCCGTCTCCGGACTTTGGATCGTCGTCGCTGACGGATGGTATAGCCGAAGCGTCAGGTCAAATTTGGGCACTGAACCCGTCGGCAGCCATGTTCCGCTTTGCGCCGACGGCGCGACCGTGAAAGACCATCCGCCCGCTTCATCGACCGGAACGGCACTGGCGGGCACCGACCAACGCTTGGCGGCATTTTTCACGAGCCAGCCTTCGCCTTCATATAAGGTTACGCTCCACCAACGGCCATCAAGCTTGCCGCCGCGCACGGTATATGTGCAGCGCCCGTCAAGTGCGCGGCCATCGCTGTCCTTTTGCGCGGTAAAATACATCGCTTCTCTCGAAGGTAAGGCCAGTAGACCACCCAAAGCGACCTTGGCCCGCGTGAGCGCGCTTGCATCCACGGTGCCAAAGCTTTTTCCCGTCTGCCACGGCCCGATTTCGACCGTGCCATCGCTTAATCCGCCACGGACCTGATACACAGCATCAGCCGTGCCGCCAATGAAGCCCAATGCGATACATGCCGCAAATCGGTGCCACGTTTTCATAATGCTCTCCCTCGAACGAAGGTTAGAGCAAAAGATTACTTTCTGGCAAGTGCCGCCTGCGCTGCTGCCAATCGCGCAATAGGCACGCGATAGGGGGAGGCGCTGACATAATCGAGGCCGACCTTTTCACAAAAGGCAATCGACGCCGGATCGCCGCCATGTTCGCCGCAAATGCCAAGCTTGATTTCGGGACGCGTCGCGCGGCCTTTGTTCGCCGCAATTTCAATGAGCTGGCCAACGCCTTCCACATCCAAGCTGACGAACGGGTCGCGGGCGTAAATGCCCTTGTCGACATAATGCGTCAGGAACCGTGCGGCATCATCGCGGCTGACGCCCAAAGTGGTCTGCGTCAGGTCGTTCGTGCCGAAACTGAAGAAGCTACCGACTTCGGCGATTTCATCGGCCATCAATGCGGCGCGCGGCAGTTCGATCATCGTGCCGACCAGATATTCGATACGCTTGCCCTGTTCGGCAAAGACCGCTTCGGCAGCCTTGTCGACAACGTCCTTCATCAGCTCAAGCTCACGCCGGGTGCCGACGAGCGGGATCATGATTTCCGGAACCGGTGCAACGGCCAATGAACAGGCCGCTTCAAATATCGCACGCGCCTGCATCTCGTAGATTTCAGGATAGGTCACGCCCAAGCGGCACCCGCGATGGCCAAGCATCGGGTTGAATTCGTGCAGTTCGGCGGCACGTTGCTTCAGCACCTCGATACCGACACCAGCAGCCGCAGCAACCTCGGCAAATTCGCTTTCCTGATGTGGCAGGAATTCATGCAATGGCGGGTCGAGCAAACGGATGGTGACAGGAAGACCAGCCATCACTTCGAAAATCGCGGCAAAATCCTTACGCTGTTCGGGCAGCAATTTGTCGAGCGCAACGCGGCGGCCCTTTTCATCATCCGCCAGGATCATCTGGCGCACAGCGGTAATGCGCGCGGCATCAAAGAACATATGCTCGGTACGGCACAGGCCAATGCCTTCTGCGCCAAAATCGCGCGCCGTCTGCGCATCCAATGGCGTTTCAGCGTTGGCGCGGACTTTCATCCGGCGACCGGCATCGGCCCACACCATCAACGTGCCAAAATCGCCCACCAGCTCAGGCTGCAAGGTCGGGACTTCGCCCGCCATCACTTCGCCGGTGGAACCATCAAGCGTGATGATATCGCCTTCATGCAACGTCCGTCCCGCGATGCGCAGCGTTTTGGCCGCGGCGTCGATCTGAAGGCTGCCAGCACCCGATACGCAAGGACGGCCCATGCCACGTGCGACAACCGCCGCATGGCTCGTCATGCCCCCACGTGCGGTCAGTATGCCGGTTGCGGCGTGCATGCCGTGAATGTCTTCTGGGCTGGTTTCAACGCGCACCAAAATGACGGACTCGCCGCGCTCTTTCCATTTGTCGGCAGTGTCGGCATCAAACACAATTTTGCCCGAAGCTGCGCCGGGCGATGCTGGCAGGCCAGAGGTCAGCACATCGCGCACGGCATCGGGATCCAGCGTCGGGTGCAGCAATTGGTCCAGCGCCATCGGGTCCACGCGCAGGACAGCCTCGTCCGTGGTGATGAGGCCAGCGTCGGCCATATCGACCGCGATTTTCAACGCTGCCTTCGCGGTGCGCTTGCCCGATCGGGTTTGCAGCATCCACAATTTTTCACGCTCAACGGTGAATTCGATATCCTGCATATCGCGATAATGCGTTTCGAGGATGTCGAACACGCGCGCCAGCTCGGCATATACCGCGGGCATGGCTTCTTCCATCGACAAGGGCTTTGCGCCCGCACGTTCACGCGCCGCCTTGGTCAGATATTGCGGGGTACGGATACCCGCGACAACATCTTCGCCCTGCGCATTGATGAGATATTCGCCATAATAAGCATTCTCGCCGGTCGCGGGATCGCGGGTGAAGGCCACGCCCG
>NZ_JBIICH010000003.1:0-41998 GCF_044239005.1 Sphingorhabdus sp.
GACCGAATTTAATGGAACGGGAACTGTCTTAGGAAACTTGGGGGTTTCCGGTGCATGGCCAAGAGCTGGCGGCGCCGCGCTTTATGCATCACGACGTATTGCGGCGGCTGGCTTAAAAGCCTTCCCGCTGACGTGGATTGGTGACGATGGTGACGGAGGTCATTATCTTCGCGCTTGTCAGCGGTCGCAAATTTGCTGTGAGGCAATCGATCAAAGGCGTGCGGCGAAAACCCCGAGATGCGTTCTGATCTACAATCCCGGTGGCGAACATAGCTGTTTGCTTGACGCCGATTTGGAAGATCACGAAGTGGTGACGGAATCCCAGCAAATGATAATAGGTAAGGCAGACCATCTGTGCGTTTCAGCCGGGCCAGCTCAGGCAACAGATGCGATAATCGCACATTATCCTCTCGATCGCTCATTGAGTTGGATAGCCAAGCTTGACCGTCGGTCATTTCCCGACTGGCTTTGTAAAAAGCTGGCTTGCAGAGCGCAATTGATCTTTTGTAACGCTAGCGAACGAGAATTTATTGAAGCTGCCCACCAGGGAGCTCGACCTGCTGATCAGATTATTATTGAAACGCTCGGAGGTGCCGGCGTGCTGATTGACGCACCTGACGGGCGGCGTATCATTTCGGCCAGTGCAATCAAAACTTATGACACTACTGGCGCAGGGGATACCTTGGCAGGCGAAGTCATTGCCAAATATCTGTACGGACACGTAGCGATCGATGAAGCAGTAAGTTTAGGTATGGCTGCAGCAACAGACCTCTTGGCAAGCCGAACAGCAAATTCGGATATCGGACTGGCATGACGATAGAAAAGACCTATATTTCGGCAAATCAGTTGCTTGAAGACTCATTTCGCTTAGCGAACCAGGTGTTCGATTCCGGGTTCCGGCCTACTCATATCGTCGGGATATGGCGAGGCGGTGCCCCAATTGGGATCGCAGTCCAAGAACTGCTTGAATATCGTGGCATTAATAGTGACCATATCGCCATCCGCACTTCATCATATTCGGATATAGACACGCAGGAGCCGTCGGTACGTGTCTTCGCGCTCAGTTACCTGGTCAACAATGTCAACCCTGATGACTCCCTCCTCATCGTAGATGATGTATTCGACTCCGGCCGGTCAATCGAGGCGTTTATCCACGAGCTTTCGTTGAAGTGCCGCCACAACATGCCAGAGACTGTCCGCATCGCCACGGTGTATTACAAACCATCGCGCAACAAAACGAACCTTGCGCCGGACTATTTCGTGCATGAAGTCGACGAGTGGCTTGTTTTTCCTCACGAATTGCGTGGGCTTACTGATGATGAAATTCGGAAGCATAAACCTGAGGCCAGTTTAATTTTGCGGTCGCCGACTAGCTGACTGCCCGATCATTTTTAAAGGGCGGTCACATATTCCAACTCCAGTGATGCCATCAGTGAGTAAAGTTTGAAGGAAATGCAGTGACACCGGAATTATCTGATCTACGCCAGTCGATTATCGCGCAACTGCCAAAGGCGGAGCTGCACTTGCACATTGAAGGCTCACTCGAACCTGAAATGATGTTTATGCTAGCGCAGCGGAATATGGTGGAAATTCCTTACACGAGTGTCGAAGAGATTCGAAAAGCATATGCTTTTTCGAACCTGCAGGATTTTCTTGATATTTATTACCAAGGCATGGCCGTACTTTGTAGTGAGCAAGATTTCTTTGATCTCACATATGCCTATCTTGAGCGCGCACAGTCAGATTGCGTTCGCCACGTAGAGATATTTTTCGACCCTCAAGGACACACCAGTCGTGGAGTGCCCTTTGATAGCGCAATAGGAGGAATATTGCGGGCATTGGAGGAGGGTGAGAAACAGTTCAAAATTTCGCATCGGCTCATAATGTGCTTTCTGCGGCATTTGGATGAAGCGTCAGCGTTCGAAACGCTGTCTCAGGCCGAGCCATGGTTAGATAAAATTGCTGGTGTTGGCCTTGATTCCTCGGAGCTGGGTCACCCCCCGAGCAAGTTCGCTCGGGTTTTCGCATTGGCACGACAAAAGGGACTCAAATTGGTCGCCCACGCTGGCGAAGAAGGCCCCCCGGGATATGTGTGGGAAGCGCTTGACCATCTGCACGTCGACCGGATTGATCATGGGAACAGGGCTTTGGAGGACGAAGCACTCATCCAACGAATAGTTGCAGAAAAAAAGACCCTGACCGTATGTCCACTGTCAAACTTAAAACTCTGCGTCGTTAGTAATTTGGTTGATAGTCCTGTTAAGGCGATGTTGGACGCTGGTATCAAGGTCACAATCAACTCGGACGACCCGTCCTATTTTGGAGGGTATATAAACGCTAACTTTGCCGCTGTCGCCGATGCCCAAAATCTCTCGATCGATAACCTGAAGACGCTCGCTCGAAACTCTTTCACTGGCTCATTTTTGAGTGACGAGCACATAGCTCAACATATCGCTGCAGTTGACCTCGTTATGGATGAGTTTTGTTAACATAGACTGCCAGCCGTTTGCGGTTTCGGTTCAGCAGCCCGTACTGTTCATCGAATGGCCGTTTTTGGAAGATGACGTCGATCACTTGAGCGACCACAATTGGGCGCAAAGCTGCCATTATACACCACAGAAAGCTTGTCCGGTTGGCTATATAGGCGTATCAGGGTTGTAATCGATGGCTTCGAAATTAGCTATATCAGCTTGATATATGGCTTGTCGCAAAACCCCCCACAACAATCCTTAGGTTATGCCGATGACCTGATATTTGGCATGTGCGACGTTCGCGTATGTTTGACAAAAATACCAAAAAGCCGGTGCGTCTGCCTGCCGCTTCAACATTGGATAGCAGCCAAGACCTACCATCGTGGGTATACGCAAAGCCTGAGCCTTTGGCTCACGCAGCAGAGCCGCAAGCGCCGGCGGTCACCACAGACGACCTACTGACCAGAGCAGAGGTGGCGCGGTATCTGCGCGTCTCTGACCGCACGGTGTCGCGCCTCATTCGCAAGGGCCAATTGCCCGCTTTACGCATTGGACGAGCCGTCCGTATCCGGCATGCAGACCTGCTCAATATGCTTGATGGAAAGCCCTGTATTTCTGCGGGTTTAGGTACCTGTCGTGAATAGGCTCTGCCCCATACAGGGTTGGAATAATAGTATACTTACTCACGAATATTACCTATTGTCCGCTCCAGTCTTCACGAGGATATGATGACCCATAACGACCAACATAAGCCAACCCTTGCAGATGCGCTTGTTGCGCTGGCGGAAGCGCCGCTGACCGACATCCAGAAGCGCGATACGCGCAGCGCCGTGATGACTTTCTGCAAAGCGCTGGGTCTGTCGCCCAATGAAGTGCCTGCAAGCAATAAGTATATCCGGCGTAAATTAGAAAGCATCTCGTACATTGCGCTTGGATATTCAAAGGGCCGCTGGGGAAATGTCAAAACCGGTGTGGCACGCGCGGTCGGCCTTGTGGGCAAAAGCTATCCGAGCCGCAACACAACTCCGCTGTTGCCTAAATGGGCTGCGCTTTTGAAGATGCTGCCGGCGTCGCTGAAACGGAAAGTTTCGGCGGGCGCGCGGTATCTCAGTGGCCTTGGTGTGGATGTGGATGCCGTGTCATTGAGTGACCTGCATAGCTACCGCGATACCATATTGAACGATCGCATGCGTGCAAATGCCGAGCAGGCATGGGACCATTTTTTGTGGGGGTGGAACCGTGCGGTTGCGCAATTTCCAGACACGTGGCCGCAAATCACAATCCCGCGCGATGAGAAGCGCGAGATCTATGTCTATCCGTTCGCATACTTCCCACCATCGTTCGAAACGGATGTGAACGCCTACGCTGATCGCATGCGTAATGTGAACTTGGACGACGATGGGCCTGTGCGTCCTTCACGCCCCGCGACCATTGCAACTCGAACCCGCCAGTTACGTGCCGCTGCATCCGTGCTTGCCCGATCCGGCGTTGACCCTGCGACCATTACTAGCATTGCCCGTCTGGTCGAGGTCGATAACTTCAAGCTGATTTTGCACTTTCACATGGAGAGGGCTGGCGGAAAAACGTCTGCAGGGGTCGCGCAAATTGCATCGTGCCTGCGCAATGTTGCCCGCCACTACGTCAAGGTGGATGATGAGCATGACCGTAAGATGAGTGCTCTATGCAAAAGGGTATCTGTGCAGACAGGCGGGCTTACGGCCAAGAACCGTGAGCGGCTTCGGCCTTTTGATGATGCAGAGCTTGTAAGGCAGTTCCTATGCCTCCCAGACACCATCCGCCAACAAGTGGATCGTGATAAGCGGGCGCCGGCACAAAAGGCGGTCTTAGCGCAGGTGGCAGCCGCAATCGCGTTGCTGCAGGCAACACCTATCCGCAAAGCCAATCTTTGCGCCATCGACATCCATCGGCACCTGAAACCGCAGCGCAAGGGCGTCCATCTGGTCATTAGCGAAAGCGAAACCAAAAACAGGCATCCGGTGGATTTTAACATCCCGCCATATGCCTTGAATATCCTGCGCTGGTACATGGCCGAGTATCGGCCCCATCTGATGCATGAATCAACTGATGCCCTGTTCCCGGGGCGTAATGGAAAGCACAAGACGGCCCATACGCTTGGTCTGCAAATTAAAAAGACCGTCTTTGAGTTTACCGGCCACACGTTCAACGTTCACCTGTTCCGCCACTTTGCCGGGAAGGTGTTCCTCGACCAGCAGCCGGGCAATTATGAGGTGGTACGGCAGGTCCTCGGACACAAACGGTTGGATACGACCACGAGCTTCTACTCTGGGGCAGAAGCCAAGCGGGCAAGCGCCATGTTCAATGATGTGGTTGATACGCTGCGAGCTCAGCATGCGCCCATTGCCTCAAAGCGGAGGCCGGATAAATGAGCGGCGGTCGTTATGGTCCGAACAAGACGCCGGAGCGGCGGTGCATGCCGCTTGCGCTTTGGCCGAAGGCTGACCGCACTGTCTGGCAAAATGCGCTGACCCCGGGGACCATCCTTGATGATCACCTTGGGGCATTGGCGCATCTGTCCGTTGCATCCAACTTCAAAGTCGAGCGTGGATATGGACGGTTCCTAACATACTGCAAAATACATGAGCCTGACTGCCTACAGGTGGCACCCGCCGAACGTATTAGTCCGCAGAGGTTAAAGTCTTACGTCAACCACCTCACTGACATAGGTAACAGCACGCAGACCATCATGGCCCGGCTGCAGGATCTGGGTAGTATGGCGTCTCTGTTCGCGCCTGAGCGCGACTGGTCGTTTATAAACCGTCTCGCAAGCCGCATTCGCGCGCGACACAAGCCGGCCCGCGAGAAAAGCCGGATATTGATGACCGATGAGTTGGCGCAGCTTGGCTACGACCTCATGCACGCCGCGCAAGGTAACGACAACATATCGGATGCCGTGCAATATCGCGATGGGCTCATGATCGCCTTGCTTGCCTATGTCCCCATCCGGCGCAAGAACTTCACCGCGCTTGAAATCGGCAGCAGCATCGTGCGGCGGCAGGGTCAGTGGTTTATCCAACTTACGCCTGAGCAGACCAAAACCCATGCGTGGTTCGAGACGATACTACCACCAGTGCTTGAGCCATATCTGCAGCGCTACCTCGACTTCTATCGTCCAATGCTGGTGGCCTGCACGGGCCGTTGGCAGAAGCCTACAGGCAATGCCCTTTGGATCTCCAAACATGGGTCGCCCATGACGCAGGATGGTCTCTACAGCCGCATCTGCCGCCACACAGGCGAACGGTTCGGGGAGCACTGCTCGCCGCATATGTTCCGCGACGCGGCCGCCTCAACGCTCGCAACCGAAGCGCCTGAGTATGTCCGGTTGGCAGCGCCGCTGCTCGGCCACCGCAGTTTTCAAACCACCGAGAAATACTACCGTCAAGCCAAGGCCCAAGAGGGGCATGACAGATTTACACAAGCAATTACCGCACTGAGAGGAGAAGGATGATGGCTAAAACAAACTCAATGACGGCCGAAGATATTCTGGCGTTAGCTGATCACATTATTTTGCCAGATGACGATGCGTTCAAGGAGCTTGCCAAACAGCATAAGCTCAACGATGAACAGGCTTGGGCGCTTACTCGAACCGTCACAAACGCGGTCGAAAAAGTGAAGCGCCACGCGGAAAAACGATACGACGCTCCAGACATCGATATAGCCCTAGACCGAGCACAGACTATTCTTAGTCTTCTAAACGAACTTCGTACTCAGATATCTAATGGTCGCAAGACATTGCAACATATCCAAACGCCTGAAAACCTTGGGCTACTGGGCTCGATGCTATCATTCCAAGCACTCAACGAACTGAACCCAAAAATCAAGTTCGAACTCGACGTAAGCGATTTTGTCGCTGATCAGGCGCGCCTAAACTTACCCAACGGAGTAATCGACGTCGAACGCTACTTTGCGCAACACAAACAGATGTTTGATCTCGAAAATAGGCCCGACATACTCATTTTCATTGTTGATAAAATGCGCGCGCAATTTGAGAGTTACCTTACGGAAAGAGGTCAGAAAAAGCTCGGCGCACCAAGCAATTGGGTCCGAGACACCATCTTATTTGATCTGGCGTGCGATGCCCGTTCAATTCTCGGAACGCGCCCGACGTCGTCGGTCGAGGGCTCTTTTGATAGGCTATGCATAAGTGTATTTGGCGCGATTGGGTACGAGCCCGTAAATCAACATTCTGCTGTTGTCCGAATGCTCAAAAAATACCGCGACGAGGTTAAGTTTTGGAACGCTAACGAATGACGCGCTCCGCTTTTAGTTGCACAACCGTGTTCGGAAATCATCTGGTTCTGCCAATGGCAGGGGCATTCAAATCTGACATCCGGTATACATGTCCAGTGGAACCAGCCCGAATCAGACACGCGAAAGTGAAGCCGCTGTTAGCGGTATTTCGCAACGCGTCGAGTTCGTTGCGTTTGATGGACAGATGCCCGTTTCAGACGCTGAACTGGATGCGCTTGAGCAGCTTCTGGGTCCAGATCTGCAGCAAATATTCCAATAACCCACCAGCCCTCACTACGGCTGGTCGACGCCGTAACTGAGAGGTCGATATGGCATTTTCTTTACCCCAAGCGGATTTGCCAGCTGGCAAGCGCGCAGTTCTATATCTGCGGGTGAGTACTGGAAGGCAGGCTACAGGCGACGTCTCCATTCCGTCCCAACGTGACCTTACGAAACGCTTTTGCGAGGCGAATAACTGGCAGGTTGTGGACGAGTTTGTGGAACCGGGTGCGTCTGGGACGGATGATCGTCGCCCAGTCCTCCAAAAAATGATTGAACAGGCAAAGGAAGGACGGTTTGACGTTATTTGCGTTCACTCTTTCTCGCGCTTTTATCGCAATGGCGCCGAGATGGAGCTGACCATCCGCAATCTGCGCAAATATGGCGTTGAGGTCGTGTCCATGACGCAGCCAACAGGTGATGATCCTTCACAGACCCTGATGCGCCAGATCATTGGCATCTTTGACGAATACACATCTCGCGAGAACGGCAAGAACGTTACGCGTGCGATGCGCGAGAATGCAAAGCAAGGCTTTTGGAATGGCGCTAAGCCGCCGCTTGGATATCGCATCTGCGACTTAGAGCTGCGCGGAGCTAAAATGAAAAAGGGTTTGGAGGTTGACCCTGTTGATGCCGAGACCGTCCGTCTGATATTCCGGCTTTATGCTGAAGGAGACGGACAGAGCGGCCCCATGGGCGTGAAAAAGGTAACCGAATGGTTGAACTCCAACGGCTACCGAACCCGTGTCGGTGCTACGTTTGGCATAGGACCGGTTCACGGCATTCTGACCAATAAATGCTACGCAACAGGTAAGTGGCCTTACGGCGTGAAAAACTTCCGAACCAAACAAAATCACGACCCCAGCTCAGTGATCGAGATAAACATCCCGACCATTGTACCCATGGAATTGTTCGAGCAGGTACAACGACGGCTTTCAATCAATAACCCGAAGGTCACGCCACCACGTGTGGTCAACGGACCAACATTGCTGGCTGGCCTTGCTGTGTGTGCTTCATGCGGTTCAGGTATGACCAAATCGGGTACGCGTCGTCGCGGTAAAATCTACAGCTATTATAGCTGCGCTGGCTGTAAGCTCGGCGGCCGGTCTGTTTGCAAGGGCGGCAACATACCGCTTGAAAAGCTGGATGGGCTAATACTGGACAATGTGACCCGGCAGCTATTTAATCCTGAGCGGATGGGCGCAATCCTTGGGGCGCTCGTGAAGCGGACAAATACCAAAGATGCTGCTCTAGATGATCGGCGGAACCGGCTACAAGCCGAACGCAAGGACAAACAAGAGAAGCTAGCCCGGCTTTACCGCGCCATCGAAGACGGCATTGTCGAGCTTGACGACGACCTCAAGGTGCGAATCGCAACCATCAAGCAAGAACGAGACATCGTTCAAACCTCGCTTGATCGGATTCACGTGCAGGCTACCAACAGCCAAGAATTGACGCCCGACAGGATCGCGGCGTTCGCTAAACTTGCGCACGACAAACTGCTGAATGGTGATGCGCAGGCCCGCCGCGCTTATATGCGATCAATCATCACGCGTATCGAAGTGAGCAAAGAAAAGGTCCGCATCATTGGAGATACCAACGTACTGGCCGCAGCGGTTTCAGGCCGAAAAGACGGCCCGCAAAATGTTCGCGGTTATGTTCGCAATTGGCGCACCCAACTGGATTCGAACCAGTGGCCCCCAGATTAGGAATCTGATGCTCTATCCTGCTGAGCTATGGGTGCTGCGTAGCAAACCATAGCTGTGTGCTATCGGGCGGTCAATTTTTAGCAGAAGGCGGCACGACTGGAAAAAGGAGCGGGGCAACCTGCACGCCTTCCTCCATCAGTGCCTTGGCTTCATCGGCGCTTGTTTCGCCATGGATGATGCGATCTGCTTCCTCGCCATAATGGATCGCGCGGGCGGTTTCGGCAAACTGGCCGCCGACCCATTGCGACTGCTTCAGCATCTCGGTTTGCGCCACGGCAAGCTTTTGAACGAACTCAACAACCGCAGGCGGCAGCGCGTCGGTTTTCGCAGGCTCAGCCGCGGCGGTTGGCGCTGCTACATCGGCGATAGGAACAGGCACGCTGCGTTGATTGCCCTTTTTGGGCACATGCGGCACGGACAGCGCCTTTTGCACCGCCATGTCATTACATACGGGACAGGCCAGCAACCCGGACGATTGCTGCTTGGAATAATCTTCGGATGACGCAAACCAGCCTTCGAAACGATGTCCGTTGCTGCAATTCAGGTCAAACGCGATCATTATGCCCCGCGCGGCCCTAACAATGCGTCGAGCTTCCCTTGATTTTCCAATGCGCGCAAATCATCAGAGCCGCCTATTGGTGTATCATTGATTAGGATCTGCGGCACGGTCCGCGCACCGGGCACGCGCGCCAGCATTTCGTCACGCTTTGCGCCACCCATGCTTATGTCATATTCGGTATATTGGACGCCCTTACTGTCGAGCAATTGCTTGGCACGGACGCAATAAGGGCATGCGAATTTGGTGTAGATTTCAACATTTGCGGTCATAAAAGTGAAATGGTGCCCAGCCGCCATCAAGTCAAGCATCGAGCGCAGTTACTTTTGCTCCGCGCTTTCTCCGCGCAGGGCACGTGCCCAGCAGAACAGCTGTATCCACGACGTACCGCTTCGTTTCAAAACCGATATGCAGCCATTGCTCGTCGCACCGGTGGTCAGGACATCGTCGATTAAAATGATGCGGCTGCCTTTTAATCGGCCCTGCCATTTGGGATGCACGGAAAATGCCTGCCCAACGGCTTTACGGCGGCCCTTGGCATTTAGGCCACGCATGCTCGGCGTGCGTTTGTGGCGGACGAGTATGTCAGGGACAAAAGCGATTCCACTTTGCGCAGAGAGCGCGCGGCCGATCAACGCGGATTGATTGAAGCTGCGCGACCACATGCGTGTCCAATGCAAAGGAACAGGTGTAATGATGATATTGTCTCGATCCTCTGGCAGATGGCGAACCAGCTGCTGCGCAATCACGCGGGCCAATCCGATCTTTCCGCTATATTTCAGACGGAGTGCGACTTTTGCAGACAGGTCGTCATATTTCACAGCGGCGCGAATGCCATCATGCTTGGGCGGTTTGGCCAGACATGCTGCGCAATAGCTGTGCGCACCTCGGTCATATTCAAATGGCGTTGCGCATCCATGGCACCATGGCGGGGCAAGAAACTGCAATTGTTGCCAGCAATCGACGCAAAATGGACCGCCAGCGGGCGTTATCGTGCCGCAACAAGGGCAGCGTTCGGGCAGCGCCCAATTGAGCGCTGCATGGAAAATGTGGCGGGTGATGGCCATGAAGACTTGTCGGATAAAGCCAGTGTCTGCACAAGGCCGAAATGACCAGTGAGACCAACCCGCCTGAAATATTTGACCGCCAGCGCCGCCGCGCGCTGCGCGAACGTGCATCACGGCGTCAGGGCGATCAATTTCTGTGGACCCATATTGCGCAGGATCTTAGCGAACGCCTGACCTTTGTGACGCGCGCGTTCGAACATGCGTTGATTATTGGACCGATTGCAGACTGGCAAAAGGACATTCTGCCTGCGGACATACGTTGCACGCATATGCCGTTGATATCATTAGGCGGCGCTGACGACACACAAAACGGATGTGAAGAGGACCGCCTGCCCTTTCTGCCTGCATCGTTCGATCTCGTTATCTCGGCTGGCACGTTGGACAGCGTCAACGATCTGCCCGGCGCGCTTATCCAAATCCGGCGGATACTCAAACCGGATGGATTATTTCTGGGCCATATGTTTGGCGCAGGGACGCTGGCCACATTGAAATCGATGTTTCTGGAATCCGACGCAGATCAGGTTCGTCCACATATGCACCCGCAAATTGATTTGCGCAGCGCGGCCGATTTGATCGTACGCGCCGGGTTTGCCCTGCCCGTTGCGGATCAAGATATGACGGAGGTCCGGTATAGCGACTGGCGCGGCATAGTGTCCGATGTACGCGATGCCGGGATCGGCAATGCTTTGGCCGGACCGCGCGCATATCTCGGCAAGAACGTCATCAATCGGCTGGACCAGATTTTTGCGGCACGCGCAGACGCCCATGGCAAAGTGCCGGAATATTTCACGCATCTGTTCCTAAGCGGTTGGGCGCCGTCTGAAAACCAACCCCGTCCAGCCAAAAGGGGAAGTGCGCAAGTTTCGCTTGCCGACATACTGTCCAAAAATCCCGAAGACTAGGGGTCAGAACCTATTAAATGCGCTTAAGCCGTTCAACGAGAGGGTAATCAGCGGGCGGCATTGGCAACGCAGCCATGTCGTTTGGACGCACCCATGCAATTTCAGACGCAAAATGCGGCGTGGGTGTGCCTTCCCACGTCACGCACCTGTACAATAACAGCAACAAATGTCGCTCCCCCAACGGCTCGCTTGCAAAGGTTTCGGGTATAAGGTCTTGGGGGTTTACGGAGATCCCAAGCTCTTCAAACAGCTCCCGCGCAAGCGCAGCTTCGGGCGTTTCACCCGCTTCGACCTTGCCACCCGGGAACTCCCACAACCCACCCATAGAGGCATGGTCCGGACGCTTTTGCAGCAGAATTGCACCACTCTCGTTGGTTAATGCCGCCGCAACTACGAACAATGTTTTTGGATTTTTTTCCATAGTCTCATCATGTTGCAAGCATTTATTAACGCTTGTGTGGGATTTTCCGGATGCCCGCAACCAAGGATCGAAGGGGGACCAATAAAATGTTGGAACTCATTCGACGCATTCAAAAATGCGACCAAGGGGCGACGGCAGTGGAATATGGTTTGATCGTGACGTTGATCATTATCGCAATGATTCCTTCTCTCGGGAACGTTGCAAACGGAATACAGGATGTTTTGAATAAAGTGTCCAACGAATTATCGACGTCTTAGATTTAATGTACACATTAACGAATTAGTAAACATTGATGATTTATCACACTGATGACGGTTAATATTTATAAAACCGCCCGGGTGAATAAAAGAATAACAGGAGAATAAAGATGAAATTTATCAAAAAAATCTTCAAGAATGAAAACGGCGCGACTGCAATTGAATATGGCTTGATCGCGGCTTTGATTGCCGTGGCTTCAATGGCTGCAATCAATACAATCGGGCAGGACATCAACACCGCATTTACCAAGGTAGCCACCCAGTTGCCGAATACGTAAGTTAAAGCTAGCTTTCAGGCGCCGAGCCCGAACAACTAAAAAAGGGTGGGGACTTCGCGGTTCCCGCCCTTTTTATTTAATATGTGACAATCTTCACCTTCTGCCCCGGACGCAACGCTGCGTTGAAGGTCAGCCCATTCAGCGCAAGAAACCGTTCGGTCTGCAGCGAGGGGTACGCCATGCGCGTTGCCAGCGACGCAACAGTGTCTGTGCGCCCCACCGTCACCACGCGTAATGTGCGCGGCTTCACTTCTGCGGCTTGCGCATTGCTCAACCGCGACATGCTTTCAAACATGCCGTCAAACGGGCGCGCATTGGCCGCGGCAATGGTCACAAAATGAAATGCGGTTCCGGGCGACCATTCATAGGCATAGACAGACACGGCGCGCTGCCCCTGCTGCGTATTGACGACGCTGCGGGCGTAAAATGCCGGGATGCCGTTCACCGTCGTCCTGCGGATATCGCGGACGGGAATGGCCATGTTTTTGCCGGCAACAGATTTAAACGCATTGCTGACATACGCATCACGATTGCCGTCGAACGCTGCGGATGTGAACATCGCCTTGCCCGTGTTGCCGTTTATGGAGACGGCTTCATTTCCGTTTTGAATGCCAAAACCGGTTGGCGCGGTGAACCGCATTTTTAATTGCGGATGGATGAATGCCTGCCCCTCAATGACGCCTTGGTCCGGATCGTCACCATAGAGCATGCCGTCAATGGCGGCGAAGTGGGCATCGGCATTGCGCACATTGCTGGCCGGATAGGATTTTGAACGCGTCACGGCACGTGCAACACGCCGCGCGGGATCGGGGTGCGTACTGGCCCATTCGGGCACCGCATTGTCACCAAGGCCAGCGACCCGCGCATCAAGGCTCGTCTGCAATGCCAGCGCATTCAGCATCGATGATAATGCGCTTGGGTCATAGCCCGCCTTACTCAAATAGCGGATGCCGAAGTCATCAGCCTCCTCTTCCTGTGTCCGCGAATATTTCAGACTGAAAACTTGTGCCAGCGGACCCGCATATTGCTTAAGCCCAGCGCCGACAGCGCCAAGCCATCCAGCGGAATCGCCAAGCACTGAACCCAAAATCGTGCCGCCTATGCCCAATATGTTCGCAAATGTAGCGTTACTCTGGCGCTTTTCGCTGTGGCGCGCGGCGGTGTGTCCGACTTCATGGCCCAATACGCCGGCCATCTCTGCCTCGCTATTACACAGGGCAACCAGTTGGCGCGTGATGTAAACATAGCCGCCCGGAAGCGCGAAAGCGTTGTTCACGGACGAATTCAGCAAGGTGACGTTAAAATCATCCTGCGAATTGCCAAGGCCCGATTGCGCCGCAATGTTTTTGCCAACGCGCACAACATAGTCCGTCTGCGGGCTCTGCATCGGACCGCCAAATTCTTTCAGAATTTCGGTGTGATATTTCGCGCCCTCTGCCTTTTCCTGGGCTGTGAATGCGCGCGGCGCGGCGGGCTGCTTCGTTTTTGCATCTGCCGGAAGACTGCCAAATATTACCGTCAATCCAAGGATTGCCGCGCCAGTAGCCATGATAATTTTCGAATTGCGCATCCATGTCCTCCTAAAATCAGGAAAACCTAATTTATCACATTATCTTGCGTACCGACGTAAACTCTTGTGCCGCTGCAAATCGTGCAACGACGGAATAGGCTTACGCACCCATCGCTAAGAACTTTGCCCGGCGTTGCTGCAAAAGCTCTTTCGATGAAAAGGCAGACAGTGCCGCAATCTCCTCATCAATCGCCTTGCCAAGCGATGCAGCCGCAAGCGCATGGTCGCGATGCGCACCGCCTATGGGTTCCTTGACGATTCGGTCGATAATCCGAAGCGCTTTCAAATCATCAGCCGTCATCTTCATGGCCTGCGCAGCATCCGCCGCCTTGTCGCCTGTCCGCCAAAGGATCGACGCGCATCCTTCCGGCGAAATGACGGAATATACGGCATATTCAAACATCAAGACGCGGTCCGCAGCCGCAAGCGCAACCGCGCCGCCCGAACCGCCCTCACCCACGATGCAGGCAACCATCGGCACGCCAAGCGCGAGGCATTTTTCTGTGGAGCGGGCGATGGCTTCGGCCTGACCGCGTTCTTCGGCCTGAATACCGGGGAACGCACCCGATGTATCGACGAGGCTAACCACCGGAATACCGAACCGGTCGGCCAGTTCCATCAGCCTTATGGCTTTGCGATAGCCTTCTGGCTTGCCCATACCGAAATTATGGCGAAGACGGCTTTGCGTATCGTCACCCTTTTCATGGCCAATGACCATGACGCGCCGGCCGTTGAGTCGGGCGAGGCCGCCGATAATGGCCTGATCATCGCCAAATGCGCGGTCGCCGGCCAAGGGCATGAAATCTTCAAACATAGCCTCGATGAAATGTTTGAAATGCGGCCGTTCAGGATGGCGCGCGACCTGTGTTTTCTGCCACGCGGTCAGGTTCGCGTATGTGTCCTTAAGCTGCTTGTCCGCTTTGGCGCGCAGCTTGCCAATTTCGGCGCTGACATCGACGTCGCTTTCGCGCGCTGCATCCTGCAGTTCAATAATACGTGCTTCCAAAGCGGCGACAGGTTTTTCGAATTCAAGATATACCATCATGATTGTCGGTTAGAGCCTGTCGCGCCACGGGTCAACGTGCGCATTGCCAGAGGGTGCCTGCGGTTGACCAATTCCACCAGACGGCTGCTGTCCACATGCGTGTAAATTTGCGTGGTGGCGATATCGACATGGCCCAACATGGCCTGAAGCGCCCGTAGGTTCGCACCGCCCGCCAAAAGATGCGTTGCAAAGGCGTGGCGTAGGACATGGGGACTGACCTTGGCCGGATCTAAACCAGATTGGGCCGCGAGCGCCTTGATAATCTGGAACAGCCGAATGCGGCTGATATGCCCGGCGCGCGACGGAAACAAAAAGCGCGATTTTTCCGGAACGAACGCAAGCCATGTCCCAACCGCCTGCCGCGCACGATTGGAAATGGGCACCATCCGTTCCTTCGCGCCCTTGCCCTTGACGATGATGAACGGCTTGTCCGACACGATTGCGCTGCGCGGCAGCGCCACCAGCTCGGTCGCACGCAAGCCGGAGCCGTAGAGCAGCTCAATCAAGGCGGAGAGCCGATAGTCGGTGGATGCAGGTGCGGGCTGCGCAAGCTTCGCCTCGATTGCGGCGAACAAAAGATCGACCTCTGTTGTATCAAGGATTTTCGGCAGCGCGCGCGCTTGCGCAGGCTTGGGCAAAGCGGCGGACGGGTTATCATCGCGAAAACCCTCCTCATGCAAAAAGCCGAAAAAGCGCCGGAGCACCGATGATTTGCGCGCGACGGAACTGTTGGCAAGGTCGCGCCAATGGCTTGAAAGCGTCACCAACATATCGGCATCGGCATGTGCGAGCTTTCCGCCGGTCAGGCTGGACGCGGCAAGCAAGTCGCTCGCATAAGCCGCGCTGGTATTGGCAGCAACGCCCTGCTCAGCCGCCATCATTTCGATGAAGCGGGCTATCAAATCGCGGTCTGTCGCGCTCATGTCCGTCGATCAGGCGCCGCTGCCTTGATTATCACCCAAGGGTGACCGCTTCGGCCGCAATCATCCGCGCTTCCGCCTCAAGCCCCACCTGACGCAGCGAACGCACGATATAATATAGATGATGCGCCGGCACCGAAGCCCATGACGGGGCCTGCATTCCGGCAACCGCCATCAGCGCGACCGTGCCTTGCTCACCGCGACTTGCTGCGGCCGTAATCGCTTTTGACCAAGTCGTTTGCCGCGCAATATTTACCTTCAGATCGCCAGCAAAATCAGTGCGTGCGCCGGATTCAACGCGGCCCAGTCCGGCAAGTCCGGCCAGCAAAAGCGCGGACTTATGACCATCATCGCTGTCGTCATTGCTATAAAATTCGTCGAGATCACCATAATCCGCCAGAGTGATGCGGCCGGGTGCACCCAAGGTGACAAGTGCCCAACCCAGCGATCCGCCGGAAACAATATTGCTCCATCGCGCCGCCGAACGATCAAGCCCCGCCGTCAACATAGATGCAATCAATCCATCGGCCTGCCCGGCATGGTCTGAATTTGGGGTTATAAGCGCTGCCGCGCGCGCCGTCATAACGAGCGCCGCCAGATAGTCCGCATCCGCCCGCTCTGCGCCCCAAATCGACGCCATTGCCGAAACTTTTCCGGAATCGTCCGATGCAGTATATGCGTTGCCCAGATTTTCAGCCTGCGTTTTCATCGCATCAGGTGCATCGGGATCATCCAGAACCTGCGCATAGAGATCGACCATATCGCGGTTGGAAAATACGCCAAGCGCCGCGGCACCGGGTGCGTATTTGGCGCGTATGGCGGGTGCAAACATGGGCAATTGCGCACGCCATCCGTTAATCTGACGACCACTATTGCTGAACAACTGCTCCGGTGGCTCAAGACCAACGGCTGCAGACAAACCGAAGCGCCACGGGTTCATCCCCTCAACGCCATCCCATTCGATTTTAACCGACCGGCGGCCATTGATGCCCGCACCCACGGCCTTTTCGGTTAACAGATAATCGACGCCCCGAACCCAGCCCTGATAGCGTCCCTGATTGATGAACCCCGTTGCGCTGCCTTGTTCGCCGGCGAGCGAAGCACAAATAGCGCGCGACATTTTCCAGCGCCCGCTGTTCACAAGGCGAACGCCGCCTTCGGTCAAAGGACAGATACCCGCCAGATCGCCATTGGCGAGATAGGTCTGCATCGCGACCTCATGAAGCCGTTTGGTATAGTTGCCAGCATCGACTTGCTGAACAAGCCCACGTGCGACCACCGAATCCCCCATGCGCAGCAACAGCCAAGCCCGTTCTGCGGTCCAATCCGCGCCGTTCACGCCCACTGGCGTATTGGTTCGGCTGGCCAGCAACCGCCGTGCCATGATCGTGCCCCAACGCGACGCGATTGGCCCCGATGTGCGTTCGACAACCTGTTTCAGGAAAGCGCCATTGGTCGCGCCAAACGAAGACGCTGGAAATCCGCCCGATGTTTCGGAGATGATGCCAATCGCATTGAGCGAACGGCGCGCAGCAGGTGGAACGTCATACCGAACGACCATTTCCTGTGCGTCTTCTTCATCCTCTTCTGCGTCGTCAGCCGCAGCGTCCGCACTGACGGCACCCGATGCCGGATTGGCCGGTGATGTTCCGGCCTTGGTGGTTGACGGTGATGAAGACGAAGGACGCGCGGGATTATTGGGTGCCGATGGCGCGGGGTCGCCAAAGCCTTCGGGAAGAAGTGACTCCGGACCCTGCTGCCCCAATGCGGGCAAAGCAAATGCGAGGACGACAGCGGCTGCCGCCAAAAGGCCGCCTTTTGTTATTTTATCAGTCAATGACGCGAACCTGTTTCAAATCTTTGGGGCTGCACTGCAATTTCTCTTATCTGCATAAGTTGTCCACCGCCTAAATATGCACAGCAGAGTAGCAAGCCAAATGCCACTGCCGCAACAATTAGAAAGCGCAAAAACCGGTTTTTACGTCCGCTGCTCCTGGGCGGTCGCGTAATACACTGCTTTTCCATAATTTTCCGGACAAGTGGCAAATTACTTTCGGGTTGGGGATAGCCGATATATAGGCAGTGTCGCAATGCCCGGAAACGATGAACAGAAAATCGGCAACGACCGAACAGTAACTGACCCGGTAATAGACCGGCCGGTCGTTCTTGTCGGGATGATGGGTGTGGGCAAAAGCAGCATTGGAAAGCGCCTCGCTGCGCGGTTAAATGTGCCTTTTGCTGATGCTGACGATGAAATTGAACGTGCCGCGGGACTTTCCATTTCCGAAATATTCGAAAAGTTCGGCGAAGGCTATTTTCGCGATGGCGAGCGACGGGTTATTGCGCGGCTTGTCGAGGGTGCGCCAAAGATCATCGCTACAGGCGGCGGCGCGTTCGTCAATGCGGACACCCGCGCATTGATATTGGAGCGCGCGATATCGATTTGGCTGGACGCAGACGTAAAGGTACTGGCCGATCGCGTTGGTCGGCGCAGCCACCGGCCTTTGCTAAAGGATAAGGACCCTGTTGAAGTCCTGACGGAACTTGGCAAGATTCGAAACCCGCTATATGCGACGGCCAATATCCATATTCGCAGCGATACATCGCCGCATATGCGGACCGTTGAAAATATCGTGAAGGCCCTTGCCCAATGACCGTCATTTCCGTCGACCTGACAAACGCACCTTATGACATTCATGTCCTTGCGGGCTTAATGGCACAGGCGCCGGAATATCTGCTGCCCTATGCGCGCGATAACCGGTTGTTGGTGGTCACAGACGAAAATGTTGCCCGCGCTGTCTGGCCAGCGCTTGAAGGCGCGCTCTCCGCCGCTGGCGTGAAAACCGCAGTATATGTTTTGCCCGCGGGTGAGGCTGGCAAAAGCTGGGGCGAGCTGGAAAAGCTGACTGACTGGATGCTCGCACAGCATGTGGAACGTAGCGATCATGTCATCGCGCTGGGCGGCGGCGTTGTCGGCGACATCACGGGTTTTGCAACGCATATCGTGAAGCGCGGCTGTTCGTTCGTGCAAATCCCGACGACCTTGTTGGCGCAAGTGGACAGCAGCGTCGGCGGCAAGACCGCAATCAACAGCGCGGCAGGCAAAAACCTCGTCGGTGCATTTCATCAACCTGCATTGGTGCTTATCGACCCTGAATTGTTGTCGACCCTTCCACCACGCCAATTGGCGGCGGGTTTTGCCGAAGTGGTCAAATATGGTCTGATCGATGATCCCGATTTCTTCCTATATTGCGAAGACAATCTGGACAGTTTCTTTGCCGGTGACCCCGCCATTCGCGCGCAGGCCATCATAACATCGGTGCAATCCAAAGCGCGCATCGTCGCCGCTGACGAGACCGAACGCACGGGCACGCGGGCGTTGTTGAACCTGGGCCATACCTTTGGCCATGCGTTGGAAGCCGACACAGGCTTTTCCGATAGACTGTTCCATGGCGAAGCCGTCGCAGCAGGCATGGCGTTGGCGTTTCGCTATTCCGTCCGGCTTGGCCTATGCGCCGCAGAGGATGCCGGGCGCGTGTCGCAGCTGTTGAAAGCCGCGGGCTTACCCACCACGCTTTCAGATGCTGGCGTTACCGCGAATGGCGCGTTGCTGGTGGATTATATGCGGCATGACAAAAAGATGAGCGGCGGCACTTTGCCCTTCTTGCTCGCGCGAGGCATAGGGCAAACCTTCCTGTCGAAGGACGTTGTACTGGATGACGTCGCGGCGTTTCTCGACGACGAAGCTCAATCCTGAGCGATCAGGAAATCATCCGAATCATCACCGCCAAAGCTATGCTGTTTACCGGCGTGCAAATCACCACTGGTAAATTGCGCTTTTAGCCGGCTTCGGTCGCGCCGGCGGAATTCGGCGATGATTTCATGAATGGCTTCGCGGTCGGTTCCGAAGAATTTAAGCCCATCGACCGACATGCGGATCGACGATTCAAATAGTTCGCGGATGATACTGATGCCATCATCTTCCATCAAAGCCAGCGCCTGCTGCCGGTCATAAGCGCGCACAAACAGCTTGGTACGTGGGAATGTCTCACGAACGGGCATCAATGACTCTGCGGTCATGTGCCGGTCGTCGATGCAGAAGAATATAGCCTGCGCGTCCTCGCCACCTGCCCGCTGCAACAAATCAACGCGCGTCCCATCGCCGTAGAAGACTTTGACACCAAATTCGCCGCTTGTGTCGATTGTCCGTGGGTTAATATCGATGAGCGTGACCGACCGGCACGCGGCACGCATAATCTGCGACACTTGTTGCCCGAACCGGCCATGGCCAACGATGATGACATTGGCTTGCGCGGCCAACGCGGGGTCATCAAGCTGGGCTGCACCTTTGGGCTTATGTGCCGCAAGCTTGCCAGCAATAATCATCAGGAAGGGCGTCGAGGCCATCGACAGCGTGACAACCGCGCCAAACAGGCTCGCAGCCTCCGGCTCAATCAACAACGCTTGCTGCGCCGCCGTGAACAAAACAAATGCGAATTCGCCGCCCTGGCTCAACAGCATGGCCATGATGATGGACGGTTTGCTCTTCAATCCAAAGAACCGGCCAAGCGCAAAGATGATGGCAATTTTGACGGCGACCAACGCCAGCGCAAGCCCCGCAACGAACAGCGGCTGGGCGATAATGACGTCGACATCCAGCAACATGCCGACCGCAAGGAAAAACAGACCCAGCAGGATTGATCGAAACGGATCAATATCTGCCTCAAGCTCATGCCGGTACGGCGATTCTGCGAGCATGACGCCTGCAACAAACGCCCCCAACGCAGGCGATACGCCAATCGACTGCATGACAGCCGCGCTCACGCAAACGGTGAACAGCCCTGTGACGATGAAGAGTTCGCGTTCGGAAATCTTGCCGACAAGCCGCAACAATGGCGACAGCAAATAGCGCCCGGCGAGCACCAAGCCCAATATGGCGAGGATAGCATATAGAACCAGCCGCCAGCCCGTGATGGCGCCTTCATCTGCCGGCGCACGCGACAATGCCGCTACAATCGTCAGCAATGGGACAATCGAAATGTCCTGAAACAACAGGATGGAGAAGCTTTTTTCGCCATAGTCGGTTTTCATGCGGCCACGCGATTGCAGCAAAGGCAGCACCTGCGCGGTGGATGATAAAGCAAGCGGCAGCCCAAGCACCAACGCCGCTTCCCAGCTGAAGGTCGGCATGGCGAAGCGAATAATCGCAAACATGCCAAGGCCGCACAGGGTCACCTGCAGCGGACCAAATAACAAAATATCCCTGCGCAACAGCCACAATCGGCTGGGCGATAGTTCCAACCCGACGAGGAAAAGCAGCAATATGATGCCGATTTCCGAATAGGCCAATATCGTCTCTGGCGCGCCAATCAGGCCAAGTCCGTCCGGACCGATGGCGATACCGGCAACCAGATATCCGAGCACCGCGCCAAGGCCGAGGCGGCGGAAAATAAGCACGGCAATCAACGCTGCACCCAGCAGCACAACCCCGCCGAGCATCACGTCCGCAACAAGATTATGCGGCGCGTCCTCCATCAGCTTTTCTCTTTGATGTTCTGCGCCGCAGCCAGAACCGCATCATAAGGCAGCAAGATGGCCGCATGCCGTGACGGATAATCACTCGCCGCCGAAAGCAGATCGAGTTCAGGCCAAATATCGGGCATCGCTCCCTCGCGCTTTAATGCTTGGGCAATGCCATCGCGCAGGTCATTAAGCATCGATAGGCTCAACCCATCGGCGTTCTGCCGTAAAATGGCGGCGGAGGCCTGACCCAAGGCGCAGGCATTTGCGCGCAAGGCCAGCCCGCATATATGCCCGCTTGCGTCGGTCATGACATCTGCCTGCATCCGGCTTCCGCAGACAGGGGATCGGACCTCTGCCGACCCGTCGGGGTTGTCAAGACGGTCATTTGCGACCAACGCGGTCGCGAGGCGGAGTATATCGCGATTGTAGAGAGCGGAATCGCTCACTCGTTTGTTCCCGCGGCTTCGTCGTCGGCCCCGCGGTTCTCCCGAACGAAATCAGACATGGCTGTCCCACTGGCGTTCAGCAGCGGATAGGTGCGTGATTGTGTCATCCATTCCGGCCGCGCCTCATCCGCGCCAAAGAACATGCCGTAACCCATGACGAGCAACAGGAATATGAGGGTCGCCATCATCAGCCCCTTCAACATTCCAAAGCCAAAGCCCAAAACACGGTCAAATGGCCCCAAAAGCGATTTGCGCGATCGCGCGCCAAGCGATTTTGCGATCCATCTACCGAGTGCATAGATGACGATAACAATCGCAAGAAATGCCGCAATGGCCGCGCTAGTTTCCGACCCAATGGTTTCCGCCAGTGCAGACGTGGCAGGGGCGTGCAACACGCGCACGGCAGCGATAACCAATATCCATGCAATCATCGACAGCGTCTCTTGCACAAAACCGCGCAATAAGCCGAAAACGGCGCCGCTGCCGATTAGGAAAAATACAATGATATCAAATGCGGTCATGTGAAGCTGCTGCCCAATCTATAATCCGTCGCACCTCGTCCGCAGTGCGCTAATATCGCCATTCAAGCCGCCAAAGCGCTTGATTTCTGTCGCATATGACATGGCCTAAGAACGGATTTAGTGACGTCCCAGCATATGGTCAACGAGATTGGCCAGCGTGCGGAACTCTTGCGTGGAAATTCCCGACTGTCCCTTCACCGACGGCGGAACAAGTGCCCGGCTAAAGCCAAGCTTGGCCGATTCCTTCAAACGCAATGCGCCATGCGCGACGGGGCGAATCTCGCCAGACAAAGCGACTTCCCCAAACAGGACAGCATCCGACGGCAAGGGCCGCTCGGCAAGGGCAGATACCAACGCCGCCGCGACCGCAAGGTCCGCCGCCGGGTCCGAAATGCGATAGCCACCCGCGATGTTCAGATATACTTCAGCAGTCGAAAAGCTAAGGCCACAGCGTGCCTCCAACACCGCCAATATCATCGCGAGCCGTCCGCTGTCCCATCCGACCACCGCGCGCCGGGGCGTAGCACCGCTGGATAGACGCACGGTAAGCGCCTGAATTTCAACGAGCACTGGCCGCGTCCCTTCCAACGCCGGAAACACCGTTGCGCCAGTCACTTGTTCGGCGCGGTCAGTCAGGAACAACGCGCTTGGGTTGCCAACCTCGGTCAGGCCCTCTTCCGCCATGGCGAAAACGCCAATCTCATCGGTACCGCCAAAGCGGTTCTTCGATGCGCGCAATATACGATATTGATGGCTTCGCTCACCTTCAAACGCCAGCACCGTATCGACCATATGTTCAAGCACGCGTGGTCCGGCAATCGTTCCGTCTTTGGTGACATGGCCGACGAGCATCAATGCAGAGCCACGCTCTTTGGCAAAACGGATCAGCTCTTGCGCCGACGCCCGCACTTGGCTGACGGTGCCCGGGGCGCCTTCAATCAAATCGCTGTGCATCGTCTGGATCGAGTCAATCACCAGCAAGGCGGGCGGCGCGCCCTTCCCCATGGTAGTCAATATGTCGCGGACCGAGGTTGCCGCCGCCAATTGCACCGGCGCATCGCCGAGCCCAAGCCGCCGTGCGCGCAAACGCACTTGGTCGACAGCCTCTTCGCCCGAAATATACGCAACGCTCAGCCCACGCCGCGCCAGATTGGCCGCCGCCTGCAACAGCAACGTAGACTTACCAATGCCCGGATCACCGCCCAGCAAAGTCGCTGAACCCGGCACAAGGCCGCCACCCAACGCACGGTCGAACTCAGCGATGCCGGTCGAGGCGCGATCGGGTAGCTTGATGTCGGTGTTCAGCCCCGACAGTTCCACCGAACGTCCGCCCGAATGCAAATGATGCTTCAGCTCAAAGACCGTCGCGCTCGCTTCTTCCGCCAGCGTATTCCATTCGCTGCAGTCGTCACATTGCCCCTGCCAACGGTTCGCTTCCGAACCGCATGCCTGACATACATATTTGCGCTTTGCCTTTGCCATAAGCGGAAACTATCAGAACATATCAAGAACTCAAGTCGTAAAAAGCACGCATCGGTGCTTGCGCACGCCCTTTGGCGGTGTCACACCATCGGCATGCGTGAAAAAGAACTTCGGCTGGCGCTCATTTGTTATGGCGGGGTAAGCCTTGCCATCTACATGCATGGGGTCACGCGCGAGATTTGGCATATGGTCCGCGCCAGCCGCGCATTCCATGATGCAGCGCCTGCCGCCCGGGGCAGCAAGTCCGTCTATCACGACTTACTCGCCGAAATGTCGCAGGTCAGCGGGACGAAGCTGCGCGTGCTGACCGATATTATCGCCGGTTCAAGCGCAGGCGGCATTAACGGGATATTTCTGTCCCAAGCCATTGTCACAGGGCAGTCGCTGGAGCCGCTGACCGACATGTGGCTTGAAATGGCGGATGTGGACGTCCTGCTGGACCCCGATGCCCGCCCGCTGTCGCGCTTCTCCAAATTTTGGGCAACACCGATTGCGTGGATGATATTGCGGCGGCGCGGTGGCGCGGTTGAACAGACGGTCGCGAAGGAAGCACAGGACGAGGTGGCAACCAAGCTATCGCGCTTCGTTCGTGCCCGCTGGTTCGCGCCACCCTTTGGTGGCAATGTCTTTTCCAAGCTGTTGTTGGATGCGTTGAAGGCCATGGCGGCGAGCAAAGCCGGATCGCCGCTTTTGCCTATCAACCAACCGCTCGACCTGTTTGTGACGGTCACCGATTTTAACGGGCATGATCAAGTCTTGCGCCTCAACAGCCCGCCCGAGGTAACGGAGTCGGAGCATCGGATCACCGTCGACTTTTCGACACGCGGGCGGACGGGCCTTGCCGATATGGCCGAACTCATCTTTGCGGCACGCGCAACCGCGAGCTTCCCCGGAGCCTTCCCGCCCTTTTCGGTGCGGGAACTTGACCGATTGCTGGCGCGTGAGAATGTGCCATGGCTGGGGCGGAGCGCATTTCTGAAACGTATATTGCCGCAGCAATTTGCCGCCAATGCAGCGGAAGACACCATGCTAATTGACGGTTCCGTCCTCGCCAACGCGCCGTTTAATCAGGCGATAGCTGCTCTGCGCAACCGACCCGCGCGCCGCGAAGTCGACCGCCGCTTTGTCTATATTGACCCAAAGCCCGGCCGGCCAAGTTTCCGCTTCGGTCGGCGGAATGCCGATGGCAGCGCCGACACCCCGCGCAAACCGCCCGGCTTTTTCGCAACAATATTTGGCGCGACATCGAACATCCCGCGGGAGCAACCGATCCGCGATAGCTTGGAAAAAATCACGGGCCGGTCGGAACGGATCGAACGGATGCGACAGGTGATCGACAGCCTACGGGACGAAGTCGAAACCACCGTCGAGGCGTTGCTGGGTAAGACCTGGTTCCTGAGCCAGCCGACCGCCGTCCGTATGCAGAAATGGCGCCAATCTGCCCAGGAAAAGGCGATACTGGCCGCTGGCTTCAGCTATCGGGCCTATGGCCATCTCAAGCTTGCGGGCGTCGTCGACGATATTGTGGCGACCGCGCGGCGCAGCCTGCCCGATGCCAATAACGGGTTTTTCCGCGACTTGAGAGCGGCTTTGTGGACCGAAATCAGGACACGGGGGTTGGACAGCATGCCACATGACAGCGGCAAGCAAGCGACCAAACAGTCCATCGCCTTTTTTGGCACGCATGATTTACGGTTCAGAATTCGCCGCCTCCGCTTCCTTGCGCGGCATCTGACGGAAGAGGTCGAAAATGTCATCGATGTACCCGAAAGCGACATCACGCAGATCCGTGATGCTATTTATCGCTGTCTGGCGATGTATCTGGATCTGGAAACGGCGGAATTCCTCGGCGTCGATTTCGCCATGGCGGCAAAGGCGGGCGTCACCAACCCGGCCGGACTCATGGACCATTTGGCGGCACAGCGCGACCTCGTCCAAACCGACCTGCGTGTGGATGCGATATTGTGCGCCGCGCTCCTCGCCCTGCCGGTGGAGGCGCGGCGGGCCATGCTTCTCGGTTATCTGGGTTATGCGCTGTACGACATCGCGACCTTGCCATTATTGCAGGACGAAGGGTTCGACGAATTTGACCCCGTCAAAGTGGACCGCATTTCACCCGAAGACTGCAACTCCATCCGCCAAGGTGGCGCCGCAGCCACGTTGAAGGGCATAGAATTCAACAATTTCGGCGCGTTTTTCAGCCGGTCCTATCGCGAGAATGATTATCTGTGGGGACGGTTGCACGGCGCGGAACGGCTCATCGACATTTTGGTGTCGTCCCTTCCCGCCGGTCATGACTTCGCCGAAAGCAGGGTGCGAGCTTACAAAAGGCTCGCCTTCCATGCGATATTGGATGAGGAGCAGGATCGGCTGAAATATGTCCAGCCCCTGATCGCATCATTGCGGAACGAGATTGATCAGATCGAAACCTGACCGATCATTTCACCACATCGCAATCAAGGCGCGATGCCGTCCCAAATCCCTTTGAGCTTATCAAAGAAGCCAGTCGACTGCGGGCATTCCTCACCGGTTTCGGTTTCGCGGAACTCGCGCAAGATCTCTTTCTGGCGCGCTGACAGCTTGGACGGCGTTTCAACATCGATTTGAATGACCATATCGCCGCGTCCACGTCCTTGCAGGACAGGCATCCCTGCCCCGCGCTGGCGCAGCTGTTTGCCCGACTGGATGCCTTCTGGAACGATGATGATATGTTCAGCACCATCCAGACCCGGAATACGGATTTCGCCGCCCAGCGCGGCTGTGGTAAAGCTTACGGGCACACGGCAGAACAATGTCGTGCCGTCACGCTCGAACACCTTGTGCCGCGACAAATGGATGAAGATGTAGAGGTCACCGGCGGCCGCGCCATAAGGCCCAGCTTCGCCCTTGCCCGCAACCCGAATGCGGGTGCCTTCATCCACGCCCGGCGGAATATTTACGGATATGGTCTTGCGTTCGTCCTTCCGGCCTTCGCCGGCACAGACACGGCATGGATCTTCGATAACCTCACCCCGGCCATGACAGGTCGGGCAAGTCCGTTCGACCACGAAGAAACCTTGCTGCGCGCGCACCTTGCCGTGACCCGCACACAGGTTGCAACGGCGCTTGCCTGAACCCGGCGTTGCGCCTGTCCCTTCACAGGTGCCGCAAGCTGTCGCCACGTCGATGGTGATCTCCGCATCCTTGCCGTGGAAGGCTTCGTCGAGGGAAATTTCGAGGTCATAGCGTAAGTCTGCACCGCGTGCGGGGCCACGCTGACGTCCGCCAAAGGCATCGCCGAAAAAGCTTTCGAATATGTCGGAAAAGTCACCAAAGCCTGCGCCACCTTGGCCGCCGCCGCCCATGCCGCCATTTTCAAACGCAGCTTTGCCAAGACGGTCATAGGCCGCGCGTTTTTGCGGATCTTTCAGGACATCATAGGCCTGGCTGACCGCTTTAAATCTGGCTTCGGATTTATCGCAGCCGGGATTGCGGTCGGGATGGCATTCCATCGCGATCCGGCGATAGGCGGACTTCAGCGTCTTTTCGTCCGCTGTCCGCTCGACTTCCAACAATTCGTAATAATCGATGTCAAGATTCATGACTGACTACCCCCCGGCTTCCCGACCGTCGCTGTGTTTTGCTGGCGACGGTCGGGAATTTTCAACATCAGTCTTTCTTGTCGTCTTCGACTTCGGAGAATTCTGCATCGACAACATTGTCGTCGGCAGGGGCTTCTTCGGTCGCAGCGCCGGGCGATGCCGCAGCTTGCTCTTCCTTGTAGATGGCTTCACCAAGCTTCATCGCGATTTGCGCCAAGGCCGTTGCCTTTTCCTTCATCGCTTCTGCATCACCACCTTCGATGGCCGTCTTGGTTTCCGCAACAGCCGCTTCGATTTCGCCCTTCAGCGCAGCGTCAATCTTGTCGCCATGCTCAGACAACTGCTTTTCGGTCGTGTGCACAAGGCTTTCGGCATTGTTCTTGGCTTCTGCCGCTTCACGACGTTTCTTGTCTTCTTCAGCGAAGGCTTCGGCATCACGAACCATCTGATCAATGTCGGCGTCGGACAAACCGCCCGAGGCTTGGATCTTGATCTGCTGTTCCTTGCCCGTACCCTTGTCCTTTGCAGTTACGCTGACGAGGCCGTTGGCATCAATGTCGAATGTCACTTCAACCTGTGGCACGCCGCGCGGTGCGGGTGGAATTCCAACAAGGTCGAAATTGCCGAGCAGCTTATTATCCGCCGCCATTTCACGCTCGCCCTGGAACACGCGGATGGTAACCGCATTCTGGTTATCTTCCGCAGTCGAGTAAACTTGGCTCTTCTTCGTTGGGATCGTCGTGTTCCGGTCGATCATGCGGGTGAACACACCGCCCAATGTTTCGATACCAAGCGACAGCGGCGTTACGTCAAGCAACAACACGTCCTTAACGTCGCCCTGCAACACGCCTGCCTGAATGGCTGCGCCCATGGCAACAACTTCGTCAGGGTTTACGCCCGTGTGCGGTTCCTTGCCGAAGAACGCCTTAACAACGTCACGTACCTTTGGCATGCGGGTCATACCGCCAACCATGACAACTTCGTCAATGGCATCAGCCTTCAGACCAGCGTCAGCCAAAGCCTTTTTGCAAGGCTCCAACGTGCGCTTGATGAGGTCATCGACCAGCTTTTCAAGGTCGGCACGGGTGATTGTCTTCACGAGGTGCTTTGGACCATTTTGGTCAGCGGTGATGAACGGCAAGTTGACTTCAGTCGTTTGTGTCGATGACAGTTCAATCTTCGCCTTTTCAGCCGCTTCCTTCAAACGCTGAAGCGCGAGCTTGTCCTTGGTCAGGTCAATGCCTTCGGCTTTTTGGAAGTCTGCTGCCAAAAATTCCACAATCTTGCTGTCAAAGTCTTCACCGCCCAAGAACGTGTCGCCATTGGTCGATTTCACTTCGAAAACGCCGTCGCCGACTTCGAGGATCGAGATATCGAACGTACCGCCGCCAAGGTCATAGACCGCGATGGTTTTGTTCTCATCCTTGTCCATGCCGTACGCAAGCGCAGCGGCGGTTGGCTCGTTGATGATACGCAGAACTTCAAGACCCGCAATCTGGCCCGCATCCTTCGTCGCCTGACGCTGTGCGTCGTTGAAGTACGCAGGAACCGTGATAACGGCTTGCGTGACGGTTTCGCCAAGATACGCCTCTGCCGTTTCCTTCATTTTCTGAAGAATGAACGCCGAAATCTGCGATGGCGAATAATCTTCGCCGCCAGCCTTTACCCAAGCGTCGCCATTCTTGCCCTTGACGATATTGTAAGGAACAAGCTCTGTGTCCTTCTTGGTAATTGGATCATCGAAGCGGCGGCCGATAAGGCGCTTCACTGCGAAAATCGTGCTTTCCGGATTGGTGACGGCCTGACGCTTTGCCGGTTGACCAATCAGGCGCTCACCGTCCTTAGCAAAGGCCACGATTGATGGCGTCGTACGTGCGCCTTCCGCATTTTCGATGACCTTGGGCTTGCCGCCGTCCATTACCGCAACGCAGCTGTTTGTCGTGCCCAAGTCGATACCAATAACTTTAGCCATAAAAACTTTACCCCGAAATTTTAAAATTGAACGCTTACTGGCCACTTACGGTCCGGCCCTATCAGGCACCGGTGTTTTCCCGTAATGCAACCTTGTAGCGGCGATATAGGTGCCAAATCTCTTGGCACAAGACTTCGGCAACCCTAGATAGGGAAAAAGTAGTCACAGTCCCGGCTTTGAACAGCAAAGCCAATGCCGAAACGAGGATTATATGAACCGACGGATATTCACAGTTGCAGCCGCAGCAAGTGCACTATTGCTGGGCTCATGCGGCCCGACACCACAGCTAAAGGTTAAAGAGGCGGTGCTCACGCTATCGCCGGTCGACAGCAATCCGTCGGCATTTCATTTCAACGTCTATGGCGGCCCCGAAGATGTCTATTTGCTGCGCGTCAGTTCGCCGTCCGCCATCCGCGTTGAAATGCACGATGTGACGGTGGATCCGAAAACGGGGGCCGTGTCGATGGTGCCCCTGCAACGCGTCCGCATTCCCGCAGACGAAACCGTCGCTTTCAAAAAGGGCGGCAAGCATGTGATGATGTGGGGCGTCAACCTTATCCCCCGCCGGCTTGGCGTGATCGAAGCGGAATTTCTGTTCTCCAACAATGCCCGCATATTGGTGAAAGCCCGCGTGCAGGAAGTCGACGGCACTGACCCGGACGAGAAAAAGGCAATCGACGGCTAGGGCATACCCTTTTCCAATGTTTAGGTGCCAAGGTTACAGGCGCGCCCGCAATATGACGGCATGTTACGCTTCTGAAGGCAGCAGTCCGAGCCGCGCGCGCAGCGACCAGCGGACGAGCATGAGTATGGCAACAATGCCCAGCCCGCTCGCCAAGCCGACCCAGATGCCAACGCCGTTCCACCCTTGCGAAAATGCCAACCACGCACCAACGCCAATGCCGACCACCCAATAGCCAAAGGCCGCGAACAACATGGGCACGCTGGTGTCATGTAATCCCCGTAGCATGCCCGCGCCGACGACTTGCGCGCCATCAACAATCTGGAACAAAGCGGCGATGGCAAGGAAGCTGACGGCGAGCCGCACAACCTCTGCATTGACCGCGGCGTCGCGATCAATGAATAGCGCAATCAGTAATTCGGGCGACAGCCACATCAACACGGCCATAGACGCCATGAACCCGGTTCCCATGACGAAGCTGGTCCAACCCGCACGCCGGATCAGCGAAGGATCGCGCCTGCCATAACCAATGCCCACACGCACTGTCGCGGCCTGCGCAAGCCCCATCGGCACCATGAACGTCACGCTTGCAACCTGAAGCGCAATGGCATGCGCTGCGACCGAGGCAGTGTCGATTAACCCCATGAGCATGACGGCAACGCCAAACACGCCACCTTCCAAACCCATCGTCACGCCAATCGGCAGGCCCAGTTTCCAAAGCGCGCGAAAACGCGGCCAATCGCTGCGCCACCAACGTCCAAAAAGATGATATCGCCGGAATTTGGGATGATAGGTGATCACCGCAACCATACCCAAAAACATGAACATATTGGCAAGAATACTGCCGATGCCCGCGCCGACCAGTCCCAAAGGCGGCAGGCCAAGCTTCCCAAAAATCAGGACATAGTTGAATGCCGCGTTCGCAAAAACGCCCATGATTCCCATCACGAGCGACCACATTGGCTGCTCTAATGCCGACAGGAAATTACGTGCGATAATCAACCACAAAAATGGCAGGATCGACCACATATAGGCCCGCACATAGCTTTGGGCTTTAGACGCAAGCTCGGCTTGCTGGCCAAGCGTCAGCAACACCGTCTCCGCCTGCCACAGGACCAACCAGATCGGAATCATGATCGCAACCGCGACCCACAATCCTTGCCGGAATGTGCGGCGGATATCGCGCACCGAATGGGCCTTTGCGCCGCGCTCGCTCGCCATCATCGGCGCTGTCGCGGTAACGAGACCCATGCAGAAAATGGCCGCCGTCATACACAGGTTGAACCCCAGCGATGCCGCTGCCAACTCGGTTGGCCCCAGCCACCCCACCATCACCACATCGGTTGCGCCAATCAACGACATCGACAAGTTGGTTAAGATCAACGGCCAGGCAAGCGACAATGTCGCGCGAAATTCATCGCGCCAAGGGGACTGACGGTCCAAAGGGAATGCCGCTGTGGTCATAGGACGCGCTGGATAGCGGAGCGCGTTAGGTTAGACCACCCCCGGTGTGATGGTCATGATAGGACAGGCGTCACTCCGCCGCTTTAGCCACCCCAACCAATGCAGGGCGCAGCAAGCGATCCTTGATCATATAACCCGCCTGCATCTCGGCCACGATGGTGCCCGGTTCAGCATCTGCGCTTGGGATTTCAACCATCGCCTGATGCTGGTTCGGGTCAAGTGGCATGCCCATTGCGGCGATGCGGGTGATGCCGTTTTTGGCAAAGACGCTGTCGAGTTCGCGGCCAGTGGCTTCAAGGCCAATGACGAGCGGCTTCATTGATTCACTCTCGCGCATTTCGGCGGGGATAGCTTCCAATGCACGGGCCAAATTGTCGGACACGGACAGGACGTCGCGGGCAAAGCCAGTTGCGGCATACGCGCGCGCATCTTGCGCTTCCTTTTCCATGCGGCGGCGCACATTTTGGGTTTCGGCCTGCGCATACAGGACTTCTTGCTGTGCCGTGGCGAGCGCGTCTTCGAGCGCGGCAATTTTGGCGTCGACCGAGTCGGTCGCTTCTGAGGCGTCATCCTTCATATGCTCGGGCACGCCTTCCAATTCCTTTTCTGCTGCATCTGCAGATTCTGTTTTCTTGTCCGTCATAACCTAATTAACCCATGATTGTTGCGGCACCGACGCCGCCTGTTGCTTTGCGCATATAGAAACCAATTCGGTTTCATCAAGCCGTGCGTCACTTTATTAGCCGGCTGAGCGCCTGTGCCGTGAAATCGACCATCGGGACGATGCGGGCATAATTGAGCCGTGTCGGGCCAATGACGCCCACGACACCGACCACCTTACCACCGGCTTCGCGATAAGGCGCAGCGATGACCGAGGAGCCAGACAGCGAGAACAGATTATTCTCTGAACCAATGAAGATTCGCGTCGATTGCGCATCGCGTGCACTGTCGACCAACCGCGCAATTTCTTCCTTGCTTTCCAATTCGTCGAGCAACTGGCGCACCCGGTCAAGGTCGGCGGCTGCGGCGTCATCAATCAGGTTCGATTGACCGCGCACAATAAGCACTGGCCGGTCATTGGCATCGAGCGACCAGATCGCCAGACCATCGCGCACGAGCTTCTGGCTTGCCGCATCAAGCTCCGCCTGCTCCGCCCGAATTTCGCGATCAAGATGCTCCAGCGCCTCTGACAAGGTCAAACCCGACAATCGGGCGGAGATATAGTTGGACGCCTCAACCAACGCCGAATCGGAAACAGCCGGGTCAATCGCCACCAACCGGTTTTCGACGCTGTTGTCCGAACCTACCATGATGGCCAAAACTTGGGTCGGCGACAGGCGCGCAAAGTTGAATGCCTTCAACACCGCATCGCGTTTGGGGACAAGCACGATTCCGGCACAGGCCGATAGCCCCGACAACACCGACGTTGCCGCCGCCAACGCTTCCTCAATTGGTCCATCGCCCATGATTTGCGATTCAATCGCACGGCGTTCTTCCATGGATGGTTCAGCCGACTGCATCATGCCGTCGACAAAAAGACGAAGCCCGCTTTCGGTGGGCACACGGCCGGCGCTGGTGTGCGGCGAGGCAAGAAATCCTGCTTCTTCCAAATCCTGCATCACATTGCGAATGGAGGCGGGCGACAAATTCAGGCCCGCAAATTTGGAAAGCGTTCGCGACCCCACGGGCGCGCCATTGTCCAAATAGCTTTCGACCACCATCCGGAAGATGACGCGCGTGCGATCGTTCAGTTCATTGATTGGAATTTGGCTCACGGTTGCCGGTTTAGCGCAGCGCGCTTGCAAAGCAAGCGGGGCAAGCTATTGCATCCTTCAACCCATTATCAGGAGTCTATCATGCGACCATCAGGCCGTGCGCCAGACGAAATGCGCGCCATTTCGATTGAAACCCATTTCACCAAGCATGCAGAGGGCAGCTGCCTCATCTGCTTTGGCGACACCCGCGTGCTTGTCACCGCAAGCGTCGAAGATCGCCTTCCACCATGGTTGCGTGGCAAGGGTGAAGGTTGGGTGACGGCGGAATATTCGATGCTTCCACGCGCCACGCACACCCGCAGCCAGCGTGAAGCGGCGAAGGGTAAGCAGTCCGGTAGAACACAAGAAATTCAACGCCTTATTGGCCGTTCTTTACGCGCTGTCGTAGATATGAAAAAGCTGGGCGAGCATCAGATCACGATCGATTGTGATGTGTTGCAAGCCGACGGCGGAACACGCACTGCGGCTATTTCCGGCGCATGGGTCGCCTTACGGCTTGCGGTCGATGGCCTGCTTGCTTCGGGTGCGATTAAGGAAGATCCGATCAGCGGCCGCGTCGCTGCCATCAGCTGCGGCATCGTCAACGGCACGCCCGTCCTTGACCTCGACTATATCGAAGATTCGAGCGCTGACGCCGATGCGAACTTTGTCCTGATCGAAGGCGGACAAATCGCCGAAGTACAAGCGACCGCCGAAGGTGCGACCTATGATGAGGAAAGCCTGCTGCGCTTGCTCCGTCTCGCACGCATGGGCACCGACCGGATATTCGCGGTGCAAGCTGAAGCTGTAAAGTAACCGCTTTTGGCGAGTTAAAAGTCCATGTCATTCCCGCGAAAGCGGGGATGACAATATGGTTCAAGGCAAGAATATATGACCCATCGCAAATTGCAGCCCGGCAAGCTTGTCATTGCCAGCCACAATGCGGGCAAGGTGCGTGAAATCCGCGCCTTACTGGCGCCCTTCGGTATCGAACCGGTTTCGGCGGGTGAGCTTGGCTTGCCTGAGCCCGAAGAGACAGGGACGACCTTTGCCGAAAATGCGCTGCTGAAAGCACATGCCTCTGCGCAAGGATCAGGCCTGCCTGCCTTGGCAGATGACAGCGGCCTGTGCGTGGCGACGCTTGGCGGCGCGCCCGGAGTGTACACAGCGGACTGGGCGGAAAAGCAGCGGTTCGAAGGGGGCCCAGGACGTGACTGGTATATGGCCATGGGTAAAGTCGAAGGCAAATTGGCCGAGCTTGGTCCAGATACCGACCGAAGCGCATATTTTATCTGCACCCTCGCGCTTGCATGGCCCGATGGTCATGAAGAAATATTCGAAGGCCGCGTACAGGGCAGCCTGACATGGCCTCCGCGCGGCACATTGGGCTTTGGCTATGATCCGGTGTTCGTGCCAACCGACCGCACGGAAACTTTTGCGGAACTGGACCCGGCGGAGAAACATGCCATGAGCCATCGGGCAGATGCGTTCCGCAAATTGGTTGAGGCCGTTTTTTGAGCACGCCGCTCGCCCTTTATATCCACTGGCCCTTTTGCGTTTCCAAATGCCCTTATTGTGATTTCAACAGCCATGTGCGCGAAAGCGTAGACCAAGACGCGTGGTGCAAAGCCTTACTCGCGGATATGGCCTACGAAGCAGCGTTGACACCTGACCGCAAGCTCAGTTCCATTTTCTTCGGCGGTGGCACGCCATCGCTCATGCCGCCTTCAACAGTCGCCGCGTTGATTGACGCCGCTGCGCAACATTGGGGCTTTGCGGACAATATCGAGATTACACTTGAGGCAAACCCGTCCTCGGTTGAGGCATCGCGCTTTGCCGATTTGGCCAAAGCTGGCGTCAACCGCGTGTCGCTTGGCCTGCAATCGCTCGATGACGCCGCCTTGGCCTTTTTGGGGCGTGCGCATTCGGTTGCGGAGAGCCTTGATGCGCTCACGGTTGCGCAGCAGCATTTCGGCCGCGTCAATATTGACCTGATTTATGCGCGGCCCGAACAAACAGCCAAACAATGGGACGCGGAGCTTCGGCGCGCATTGTCCTTCGGCACCGATCATATGTCGCTATATCAGTTGACGATTGAGGCAGGCACACGTTTCGAAACGCTCGTGCGCACGGGGCACTTCACCCCCGCCGACGATGACGATGCGGCGACGCTCTATGACATGACGCAGGACATGACGCGCGCGGCGGGCATGGCAGCCTATGAGATTAGCAACCATGCGCGCGTGGGTCATGAAAGCCGGCATAATTTGAGTTACTGGCGCTATGATGATTACATCGGCATTGGCCCCGGCGCACATGGACGACGTCTGAACTATGCGACACAACGTCATAAAAAACCAGAGAATTTTTTGTATGCAGTCGACCGCAACGCGCATGGCATCAGCGCCGAAGATCATCTCGACCCCGCAAGCCGTGCAACCGAAAGCTTGCTCATGGGACTGCGGTTGAGCGAAGGCATCAGCCTTGACCGCCTGTCATCGCGCACGGGTATTGCGCCAGACAAGATGCTGGATTTCACGGCTGTCGACAAAATCGCGCGCCTTGGTCTCATCACCCGCACCGACGACCGCGTTACCGTAACGCCGCAAGGCATGCCGTTGCTGGATGCGATCCTTCCGCAAATAGTAGCGGTTGAGGCGGATGCGGCCGCCTGATAGCATGTCGGCATAATGTCACTGCTCGCCGAATATCTGACGTTCCTGACCGACAATCGCCGGATGTCGCCGCATAGTGTCCGCGCCTATCACGCCACGGCAGACCGGCTTACCGGTTTTCTGCAATTGCACTGGGGGGCGGCAGTCGACCGCGCAACGCTGATGAAAATTTCCGCCGCTGACATGCGCGCCTTTTTGGCGGACCGGCGTGGCGATGGACTGACCAACCGGTCCACCGCGCGTGAATTGTCCGCCGCCCGTCATTTTTTGCGCTTTGCACTGGGCGAAAACGCAACCCTGCCGCCAATGAAGGGCCCGCGCGTGCAACGCAGCCTGCCGCGCCCCGTAAACCCCGACGATGTTCTCGCACTCGCGGATGACGTCGCAGAAAGCGCGAACGATGGCTGGGTTGGCGCACGTGACTGGGCCTTGCTTCTTCTGCTGTACGGCAGCGGACTGCGGGTTAGCGAAGCGACGGGGCTGCTCGGCGATATCTTGCCGCTTGGCACGACACTGCGCGTCACCGGCAAGCGAAACAAGACGCGCATTGTGCCGCTGCTCGATCAAGTCCGCACCGCTATTCAGGAATATATTGCGCTGTGCCCTTATCCGATGGCTGCAGACCAGCCGTTGTTTCGTGGCGCGCGCGGTGGGCCATTGGCGCCCGCACTTGTGCGCCGCGCGGTGCAAGGTGCGCGCATGCGGCTTGGCCTATCGGAACGCACCACGCCGCATGCCTTGCGCCACAGCTTTGCAACGCATTTGCTCGCCGGGGGTGCAGATTTGCGCAGTCTTCAGGAACTACTGGGCCACAGCAGCCTATCATCAACGCAAATTTATACCGCCGTCGATACGGCTATGCTTCTGGATGAATATCAGAACGCGCATCCACGGGCTTAGGCACGGGCTTAGGGCTGGGCTTCCAGCGCGCCAGACGCCACACATAAGACCCCAATATGCCGATGATGATGACGGTCGACAAAGGCCCAAGCCACTTTTCGATATCGTCAAATTGTGAGCCCAAGAAATAGCCCGCGCAGGCGAGAGCCGCGCTCCACCCCGCCGTTCCAATCGTGGAGAAAACCAGAAAACGGCGCAGCGACATCCCGAACAGACCAGCGGGAATCGAAATCAATGAACGCAGCGTCGGCAACATGCGCGCCACAAGCACGATGATTGGCCCATGCTTGCGAAACAGCCCATGCCCGCGTTCAATCTCTGCCCAGTCAAGCGTGAGCCAACGGCTATAGCGGTCGATAAACACATGCATCCGCGCTTCGCCAAACTTTATGGCCAGCCAATACCACAGCCAGTTGCCAAGCATCGCGCCTGCGGTTCCGGCCGCGATCGTGCCCCAAAGGCTCATATTGCCCCGCGCCGCCGACACACCCGCCACGGTCATAATAACCTCCGACGGGACGGGCGGGAAAACCGTCTCCAGCAGCATCAGCAGGGCGACGCCCCAATAATGCCCCCATTCGACGAGCCTGATAATCCAGTCTTCCATTAACCCCTGCCGGCAAGCCTGCGTTCAATGGCATCAAGTATCTTCGCGGCGGTATCTGTGCCATTGAACCGGTCAATCGCGACGATACCCGTTGGCGAGGTTACGTTGATTTCCGTCAGCCATTTTCCGCCAATGACATCAATGCCGACGAATATCAGCCCAAGTTCCTTCAAACGCGGCCCCATCGCCGCGCAAATTTCTTGCTCCTCCGGGGTCAACAACGTTGCTTCGGCACTGCCGCCCACGGCAAGGTTCGACCGGAATTCGCCTTCACCCGGACGGCGGTTGATGGCCCCTGTGACTTCGCCGTCGATCAGAACGATCCGCTTGTCGCCCTTCGCAACGTCGGGCAGGAATGGCTGCACCATATGCGGTTCGGGCCATGTCGAATTGAACACCTCAAACAGCGCGCCGACATTGCTGCCATCGGCTTCAATCCGGAAAATGGCCTTGCCGCCATTGCCATGCAGCGGCTTTACGACAATCGCGCCATGTTCCTTTTGAAACGCGCGCACTTCATCAAGTGAGCGCGTAATCAGCGTGGGTGGCATGAACTTGCGATAGTCGAGTACCATGACTTTTTCCGGCGCATTGCGCACACTGGCAGGGTTGTTGACCACCAACGTCTCATGCTCGATGCGTTCGAGCAAATGGGTCGCGGTGATATAGCCCACATGAAATGGCGGGTCCTGCCGCATCAGCACGACGTCGATGTCAGAGCCCAGATCGATGCGCTGTGGCGCGCCGAACCGATAATGTGCGCCCTCCACGCGTTGGAGGTCATGCACGGGATGTGCGAGCGCGGTGAGCCGGTCGTTGGCGTCGAGCGTCAATGACATCACATCATAATGCCAAATATCATAGCCGCGCGATTGGCCAGCCAGCATCAGCGCAAAGCTGGAGTCGCCATGAATATTGATGCCGTCCATCGGGTCCATCTGGACCGCCATTTGTATTGCCATTTGCTTGTCCTTATCCGTGCCAGACGTTTGGCAGATGGTTCGGCCAACGCCATGGCGCAACCATAATCACGTCTATCTGCATATTTTCGCATTCTTTTCCATATTTCGGGAGCAGAATTTCGGCCGCAGCTGCAACGCGGCGTAATCTGTAAGCGTCAATCGCGGTGGCGAGATCACGCACATTTGCGCGCGCTTTTACCTCAACGAAAGCAATGGTTTTGCCGCGCCGTGCGATCAAGTCGACTTCGCCGCGCGGCGTTTTCACCCGCATGGCAACGACCCGCCACCCTTTTAACCGCAAAAACCAGGCAGCAATATTTTCGCCGCGCCGCCCCAATTTTTCTGCGGCCAACCGGTTCACTTCGACTTCAGTTGCGTAGCGCGCGTATAGACGTCGCTGCGCTCCAGCCCGAAACGCTTGGCAATGACGCCAGCGGCCTTAGCGGCGGACATCGTATCCAGTGCTTCGCGCAATGCCGCGTCCACATCGCCGGTGTCATAGGCAACGTCATCCGCCGGCGGACCGATGATCAGGACGATTTCACCCTTTGGTTCCTGCGCAGCATAACGCGCGGCAAGTTCAGATGCGGTGCCCGTTACAACCTCTTCAAATTTCTTGGTCAGTTCCCGCGCGACGGCGACTTCACGGTCGCCATAGGTCTCCGCGATGGCGGAAAGCGACGCGGCAAGACGCGGCCCGGCCTCGTAAAAAACCAACGTGGCCTTTACCTGACCCAGCTCCGTCAACGTTTCGACACGTGCCTTGGCTTTATTGGGAAGGAAACCGGCGAACAAAAAGCGGTCTGTCGGCAAGCCGCAAATCGATAGCGCCGCCGTAACCGCGCTTGCACCGGGGATTGTGAACACCGGCACGCCTGCCTCGCGTGCGCTGCGCACGAGTTTGTAACCGGGGTCTGAAATCAGCGGCGTGCCTGCATCCGATACCAGCGCAACAACCGCGCCGCGCGCAGCGGCGACCAGTGACTCGCGCTCTGCCTCGCCACTATGGTCGTTATATCGCCGCATCTTTTTCTTCAGGCCAAGATGATGCAACAATTTACCGGTTACCCGGCTGTCTTCTACAGCCACAATTTCTGCGGCTTCCAGCAGATCAATCGCCCGTTGTGACATATCTGCAAGGTTGCCGATTGGTGTCGCAACGACATATAAGCCCGATTCGAACATCATCTGATTTATATGCTTCTACCCAAGGGAAAATTCATGAGCGCATCCAATGCAGCAAGCGGCGCAACGCCGCAAGCTTTAGCAGGACAGATCAAAAAGCTGCTGGTTTTGGCTTCGGTCGTTTTGCTCGCGGCCTGCGCCACCGCCCCGCGTGGGAGCAAAGGGCCAGCCCCTGTGGTGTCCGAGGACCCGTTGGACGGCATGCACCGCGTGGCGTTGCTGTTGCCAGTGACTGGTCCAGACGGCGACGTTGGCCAATCCATCGCCAACGCGACCGCGCTTGCACTGGCCGACACCAAAGCGACCAACATCCGCATGATCACCTACGACACCGGCACCGGCGTTGCAGCAGCGGCAAAGCGCGCGATTGCCGATGGAAACAAGGTCATATTGGGCCCGTTGCGTGGCGACGATGTTGTTGAGGCCGCCGCAGTCGCGCGCACCGCAGCTGTGCCCATCATCAGCTTTTCCAACGATGTCGGTGTTGCCGGGCAAAATGTATTCTTGCTTGGACATTTGCCCAATCAATCCATTGATCGCGTTGTCCGCTACGCCCGTTCGCAAGGCTATAACCGCTTTGCAGGCGTTGTTTCGACAAATGTATATGGCCAGCGTGCGCAATCGAATCTGACGTCTGCAGTGCGCAGCGCGGGCGGAACGCTTGTTGCCATCGAAGAATCTAATGGAACAACAGCGTCTGCCGATGCAGCGGCGCGCCGGTTGGCGCAGCTAGGGCAAATTGATGCTGTCCTGATTGCCGACAGTGGCCGTGCAGGCGTCGTATTGGTGCCCGCACTTCGGCGGAACGGGATGCGCAATGCAAAAATTCTCGGCACCGATTTGTGGAATATCGATGGGTCTTTGGCGGGCAACCCGGCCATGTATGGCGGTTGGTTTGCGAGCGTCTCCGACACGCTCTATACCCAATATGCTGCCAAATATCGGGCACGGTTCGGCAAGGCGCCACTGCGGCTTTCCAGCCTTGGCTATGATTCAGTGCTTTTGATCGCGCGGGTGGCGCGTGACTGGCGTCCGGGGACGAAATTCCCCGTTGTGCAACTTACCGATCCGCAAGGCTTCATCGGCGTTGATGGCGCATTCCGCTTCATGCCCAATGGCCTCACCGAGCGTATGCTTGAGGTGCAGGAAATTCAGTCGGGCAAGTTCGTGACAATCAGCCCAGCACCGACTCAATTCGCAAAGTAACGCGGCGGATCAAGCCGGGAACTTGTCCGGCGAACGCAATTTAGTGGCGGCAATGCTCATTATGGACATGGCCGCCGCCCATTTTGCGGGCTTTCTCGATTTTCTTGAGCACCATCTGACGCTTTAGCCGCGACAGGTGATCAATGAACAAGATGCCCTCGAGATGGTCCATCTCGTGCTGAAGACAGGTCGCCATTAGGCCGGTCATTGTCTCTTCATGAAACTTGCCATCAAGGCCCTGCCAACGTGCACGGATTTGCGCGGGGCGTTCGACCTCTGCATATTGGTCAGGGACGGACAGGCAACCTTCATTATACAGGCTGTGTTCGTTCGACGGGTCCAATATTTCCGGATTCACAAACACGCGCGGATTACGAACGGGTTCATCACCCTCGCCTTCCTCTTCCTGCAAATCGATAACCAACAGGCGCTTGGGCACCCCGACCTGAATAGCGGCCAGCCCAATACCGGGCGCGGCATACATCGTTTCGGTCATGTCATCGACGAGCGTTTTCAAATCCGCATCAAATGTCTCGACAGGCGTCGAAATGGTTTTCAGCCGCGGATCGGGCACTTCAAGAATAGGTAATATGGCCATGGGTCGCAAATAGGGACGGTCGTACGATAAATCAACCGACTGGACGTCTGGCGCGCAATGCTTGCGCCAAAGTGCCATCGTCCAGATAATCCAGCTCACCACCAACGGGCACGCCATGCGCCAATTGGGTCAAGCGTATCGGAAATTGTTCAAGCCGTTCCGCGAGATAATGCGCGGTCGTCTGCCCCTCCAGCGTGGCATTCATGGCCAAGACGACTTCATCGACACCGCCCGCGGCAACGCGGACAACCAAGCCCTCGATGTTCAAATCCTCCGGCCGGACGCCATCCAGTGCGGATAACCGGCCACCCAGCACATGATATTTTCCCGGAAACAACCGCGAGCGATCCAGCGCCCACAGATCGGATACGTCCTCAACAACACAGATGGAACGGATGTCGCGGCGCGGATCGACGCAAATGCCGCAGGGGTTACCGGTATCGATATTTCCGCACGTGCTGCAGACGACCAGCCGTTGTTCGACCTGCTCCAACGCACGCAAAAGTGGCATCAAAACGCTTTCACGCTTTTTCATGAGGTGCAGCACAACCCGCCGTGCCGAGCGGGGGCCAAGTCCGGGCAATTTCGACAATGCCTGTGCCAATGCGTCTATTTCTTGCGATGCCATGCTGCGGGTCTTAGGGGGCTTTCGAACAAAGGAAAAGTGACGATGCGTCTTGCCTTCATGGGAACACC
>NZ_JBIICH010000067.1:0-11760 GCF_044239005.1 Sphingorhabdus sp.
CGTGCGTTCAGGATGTTGCGGCCAGCGGCGGTTGACATACGGAGACGAAAACCGTGGCGACGGGCACGCACGAGATTGCTCGGCTGAAAAGTGCGCTTCATGACTGTAATCCTTAAATTTTTTGCGTCTTGAAATGAAAAGGGCCGCCGAATCTGCGCAGCGACCGCTTCTGTTGCAGTGGCCGATACGGTCCGAAAGGCTAAAAGTCAACACAGGTCAGGGCATTTTCATGTCTATGTCGTCGCGGCGGAACAGGTGCATGAAATCACCTTTCACATCCGGAAACGCTGGACGGTCGGTAACCTTGCCCCGCCGAAGCGCCCAATTGGCCCATTGTGCATATTCGGGATGTTGCCGCGAAAGTCGCGCATAGCGCTTTTTGGCCCAAAGCGAGTTTTTCAGGATGAACGCGAGGCCAATGGGTAGAATGATCAGCGGTCCCGGACCGGGGATTGGGCCTAATAAAGGAGACCCCAAAACCAATATCCACCCAATTGTCAGCATCGTCCAGCGAAAGGCGTTGGTTTGTCGCCAATATGTCCATCCAGATCCACGCATTTGGGTCATGTGGGGAACGAAAAATCCCGCGGCAAGTCATGGCCACAAATTTTTGCGATGAATGCATCTATTTGTTCCGGTTTAATCCGCAATGGGGATGTAATTTTCGGGCTTACGACTATCTTGGAAATATCATGACAAAAGCGCTCTCGCACCTTCATCATATCGGCGTATTGCCTGCAGACATCGATTTCATGGGGCACGTGAATAACGCGCGCTATTTGAACTGGGTGCAGGATGCGGTGCTCGCGCATTGGCACAAGCTTGCACCGCCTGAGGCCGCCGCCAAATATCTGTGGGTCGCGTTAAAGCATGAAATCACTTACAGGAAACCTGCATTTCTTGATGATGTCGTTATCGCCTCTGTCGTTCTTGAAAAGGTGCAGGGCGCCCGGTCGTTTTACGAAACGGTCATCAAGCGCGGTGAAGACGTGCTGGCTGAGGTTAAATCAAGCTGGTGTTGCATCGACGCGGTGACCCTTCGTCCCGCGCGTATTGCGGCGGACATTCAAGCCTATTTTTTCCAGAAGGATTGAATTCGCGCGCCGGTTAAAAGATCGGGTCGTTTGCGCTGTCATCCAGCGGCGTGACGGCTCCATGAATTCCGCACTCAACCTTATCCCAGCCCTTCCAGCGACCCGAGCGTGGGTCTTCGCCTGGCGCAACCTTCGTGGTGCAGGGTGAGCAGCCAATCGACGGATAGCCCTGCGCCACCAGGGGATGCACAGGCAGTGCGTGCTCGGCCATATAGGCTTCGATCCTAGCCTTGTCCCAATCTGCAAGCGGATTGACCTTCAGGCGGCCTTCCTCGATCTCGAACCGTGGCAATGCCTTGCGGGTTGCGGACTGAAAGGCTTTTCGGCCCGTAAACTGGGCGTCAAAACCCGCAAGCGCAGCCTTCAGCGGAAGGACTTTGCGAATTTCGCAGCAGCCATCGGGGTCATAAGACCAGCGCAGGCCAGTCCCATCCTTTTGCGCCAAATGCGCAGGGTCGGGGGCGATGATGCGCAGGTCCAATAGGCCAAGAATATTCCGCAGTTCCTCGCGATAGCTAATCGTCTCCGGAAAATGCTTCCCGGTGTCGAGGAACAATATAGGCGTGGCGGGGTCAATGCTGGCAATCAAATGCAGCAAAACGGCGCTCTCTGCGCCGAAGCTGGATACTATCGCCGCATCACCCAACATATTTTCACGCAGCAAAACGGTCAGCATCTCGACGGTATCGCGCCCACGGAACATGTTGTTGAGACGGACGGCGTCCACCTCAGTATAACGTGGTGCGGTGTTGATACGGTCGGCGATGCGAACCAGTTCACCCATGCCGTAACTTCCAAACGGGAACCGCGGCGTCCGCGGCCTTTTGGTAAAATTGGTCATAGGTCGAAAGCGCGCGCGCGACGGCTTCGGGATTTAACGACGCTTCGGGTGCAAAGCTGTCAAAACCACAGCGCCGCATGAACGCAATTTGGTCGACCAGAACATCACCTTGTGCGCGCAGTTCGCCGGTGTAGCCAGCTTCACGCAAGATGCGCGCGGAACTGTAGCCGCGCCCGTCGCGATATTTCGGGAACGCAACTTCGATAAGCGTCAGCCGATCCAAAAACGGGATCAGTGCGCGTGCGTCGTCATCTGGTTCAAGCCGGACGGCGGTTGCGTTTGACTGGTCCAAAAAGGCATCGAGCGTCACCGATGGCTGTTCGGTGACTTCATCCGTGCGATAGCGAAACTCAACCATAGATCGCCTCCTTAAAGGGTTCGAGGCCGACACGGCGATATGTGTCGATGAAACGTTCATCGCCTTCACGCAGCGTCTTGTAGACTTCGGTGGCCTTTTCGACCGCGTCGACAACGCCGTCTTCATCAAAGCCGGGGCCAATGATTTTCCCGATGCTGACGTCTTCCGCGCCAGAGCCGCCGAAGGTCAGCTGATAATTTTCCACACCCTTCCGGTCGACACCCAATATGCCGATATGACCCGCATGGTGATGCCCGCAGGCGTTGATGCAGCCGGAGATTTTAAGCTTTAGTTCGCCCAAATCGCGTTGCCGGTCCATGTCGGCAAAGCGCGTCGCAATTTTCTGCGCGACGGGGATCGAACGGGCGTTGGCAAGGCTGCAATAATCGAGGCCGGGGCAGGCGATGATATCGCTGATCAGGTCAAGATTGGCATGTGCCAAATCGGCTTCGCGCAATGCTTGCCACACCGCGTGCAGATCGCGCTTGGCCACATGTGGCAGGACGATGTTCTGCGCATGGGTGACGCGCAATTCGTCAAAGCCATATTGCTCGGCAAGGTCAGCCATCACATCGATTTGCGCCGATGTTGCATCGCCCGGAATACCGCCAATGGGCTTCAGGCTGATGTTGACGATTGCGTAACCGGCTTGCTTGTGTGGCTTTACGTTCTGATCGAGCCAAACCGCAAAATCGGGATCGCTGCGATCGGGCTCAACGTCGGCTGCGTCAAATGCAGGCGGCGCAAAGAAGGCGCTGATGCGTTCCAGCTCTGCCAATGGCGGATCGATGCCCAGCGTTTTGACATGGGCGAATTCTTCCGCAACCTGACGGCGATATTCGTCTGCGCCAATTTCGTGGACGAGTATCTTGATACGCGCCTTGTAAATATTATCGCGGCGGCCATAGCGATTGTACACGCGCAAGCAGGCTTCGATGTAGCTGAGCAGGTCGTCGGCTTTGACAAACGGGTTGATCTCTGGCGCAATCATTGGCGTACGGCCCATGCCGCCACCTACGAATACGCGCGCACCCAATTCGCCATTTTGACGGACAAGCTCCAATCCGATGTCATGCAAGCGCATGGCGGCACGATCTTCGGGGGAGGCTATGACCGCAATCTTGAACTTGCGCGGCAAATAGCTGAATTCAGGGTGGAATGTGGACCATTGGCGCAGCAATTCCGCCCAAGGACGTGGATCTGCGACTTCATCCGCCGCCGCACCTGCATATTGGTCCGACGAAATGTTGCGAATGCAATTGCCGCTGGTTTGAATGGCATGCATTTCAACCGTTGCCAGTTCTTCCAACAGATCCGCACATTCTTCAAGCTTGATCCAGTTATACTGAATATTCTGGCGCGTGGTGAAATGGCCGTAATCGCGGTCATATTTGCGGGCGATGTGCGCGAGCATCCGCATCTGGCGGCTATCGAGCGTGCCGTAAGGAATGGCGACGCGCAGCATATAGGCATGCAATTGGAGATACAGTCCGTTCATCAGCCGCAATGGCTTGAACTGGTCTTCCGTAATCTCCCCCGCGATACGCCGGTTTACCTGATCGCGAAATTCGGCAACGCGCGCATCGACGATCGATTGGTCGAAATGGTCATATTTATACATATCAGATTATCCAGTCGCCTGCCGCTGGGTCAGCGGGTTTCAATGTAAGGTCTGGCCGCACCGTTGGCCCAAGCGCACGGACCCTGTCCTTGATATGCGCGGGGCGGGGCCCTTGGGGTGTGGCAACTGCGTCGATGATGTAGGGCGCGTTCACACGGCGTGCGCCTTCCTCGGCATGCAGCACGGCTTCGCCATGTTCACCAACATCAACCGCATCTTCAACATGGAGCGACCAGCCGCTGCCTGTCCACCAGGTCACAGCGCCAGAGCGCAATTCATTTCCAGTCAGTAACTTCACGCAATTTTCTCCGCCTGTTTGGCAAAATGTTTGAGCCGGTTTTCGGCATCTGATTTGAGGACAACGTCGCCGACCACGATGATCGCAGGGGATTGGACGCCTTCACGTTTAATCAGGTCGCCCAAATCGGTGAGGATCGTTTGCATCGCGCGCGCATCGGGCCGCGTAGCGCGTTCGAGCACCGCAACGGGCGTATCGGGTGACAGGCCGTCGGAAATCAGCTTTTCGGTAATATCCGCAGCGGTCGCAACGCCCATGTAAATGACCAGCGTGCGACCTTTACCGGCAAGGCCAGCCCAATTCTGGTCGGTCAGGCCCTTGCACTGGCCAGCAACGAACGTGACGGCGCTGGAGGCATCGCGGTGGGTGAGTGGCAGCATCGTCGCCGCAGCGCCGCCCATGGCCGCAGAGATGCCGGGTACAACTTCAACATCTATTCCCGCGTCACGGCACGCTTCGGCTTCTTCGCCGCCGCGCCCAAAAATAAACGGATCGCCACCCTTTAACCGGACAACGATCCGGCCAACCTGCGCTTCGCGCACCAGAATGTCGTTAATGCCGTCCTGCGGCACAGAATGGCGCGACCGGCTTTTTGCGACTGAAATCAGCCGTGCGGACGGGCTGATCAGCGCCATAATCGCGGCGTCGACAAGGCCATCATGCACAACAACGTCGGCCGACGCGATCAGCCGTGCAGCCTTCACCGTCAGCAGGTCGGGGTCACCGGGGCCAGCGCCCACCAAATAGACTCGTGCTTTTTCCATGACACCAAAATGGACGGCCACCGTCCAAGCTTCAAAACAGGATTAGTTGGCCGTGGGTTAGAAGAACTTTATCGGTGCCGATTTTTAAGCGGTACGTTTACTTACGAACGTAGATTGTCCGCCTCGCGCGCAATCAGGTCCGCAGACTTTTGCAATTATCAGCCTTCATGCTTCAAAGCTTTCCCCAAGCCCTGAATATGCGCCAGTTTTTGATATAAAGGCTGCCAGTCATCCTTTTGGGCAATGGCGTCCCAAATCATCTCGACCTCATCGATCAACATTGCGCAGACGGGGTTGCTTGCCCAATAATCGTCCGATGCGTTCACTGGCGCATAACCGCGCAAGATGTCTTCAAATGCGGCTTGGTCTGCCCCCGTGGACGCGAATGCGCCTGTCCTTCCACCTCTGTGGCCGTGGAAAAATGCAGCGATGGGGATTTGATCGCGGACCATCGCGCGTTCGGCGGCTTCGACCAGGCGCTTATCCGCGTCTTCGCCCTTCGACACAACGCCCAGTCGCCATAAAAACCGGCGAATGACTGATTGTTGATAGAGGTCGGGAAAGCGTTCCAGTGCGGCAATCAGCGGCGGCGCGTCTGACACCAATCGCAGCGCAACCGCGAGTTGGCCAAGGTTCCAATGCAATGCCTCGGCTTGCCGCCCGAACGCATAAAGTCCGGATTGGTCGAAATAGGCTGCGGTAAAGCTTGGGTCCCATTTTTCGGTGAAACGCCATGGGCCATAGTCAAAGCTTTCGCCGGTGATGTTGATATTGTCGGTGTTGAGCACGCCGTGGACGAAGCCTGCGACCATGTACGACCCGGCAAGGTCGGCCACGCGATCCACCGCGAGCTCCAACAACTGTGCCGCGGCGTTGTCCGAAACTTCGACGCAGTAAAGATGTTCGAGGCAATAATGGATGAGCTTGTGCATCAGCGCCTCATTGCCCTCCGCCGCGATGCGTTGGAACGTCCCGAAACGTATATGGCTATGGCTGAGCCGAACCATGACGGCGGATCTGGTGGGCGAGGGCTCATCCCCGCGGATCAATTCTTCGCCGGTTTCAATCAGCGAGAATGTTTTGGAAGTGTTGACCCCAAGCGCCTCCAGCATTTCGGTGGCCAATATCTCGCGCACGCCACCTTTCAACGTGAGCCTTCCGTCTCCGCGCCGGCTGTAAGGGGTGGTGCCCGAACCTTTGGTCCCAAGGTCAAGCAACCGGTCATGGCCGTCACGCAGCTGCGCGAACAGAAATCCCCGTCCATCGCCAATATCGGGATTGTACACACGAAACTGATGCCCGTGATACCTAAGTGCCAAAGGTTCGGGCATGTTGTCGGGCAGCGGTTCAAAACGCCCGAAATGGCGGACCCACGCCGCGTCGTCATATCCATCCAGCCCAACAGTTGCCGCCCACCGATCGTTGCGAAAACGCAATATCGTCTCGGGGAAGTTGGCCGCGCGCACAGGGTCACCAATTTTTTCACCCAGACTGGCGATTTGTGGATCAGGACGGTAGGGAGAGTGCATAGGTTCGATAATCATTCACAGCATCTGGGCGGTGCGAGAAGGAAAGGCAAGTATGGCGGCGGTCCGCATCCTCCATTTGCATAGCAGCTTTAACCTTGGCGATCAGGAATCGCGCACGGTTCGTCTTATGAACCATTTTGGCGATCAGGCCGAACATAGCGTTTTGTCGGCGGTTGATGATGCCTTTGGCGCTGCCGATGCGATTGACCGGCGGGTGAAGGTTACATTCCCGAAAGACGCCGCACCGTCGTTGAAAGGCATGCCAGCCATTGGGCGCTATCGTCAGCTTGCCCATTATATGAAGAAATTCCATCTCGTTTTAACATATAATTGGGGCGCGATGGATGGCGTGATGGCGCATACACTGTTTACACGCAGCATGGGTCTACCGCCATTGATCCACCATGAAGACGGGTTCAACGATGATGAAATCGACCGGCTGAAAAAACGGCGAAACTGGTTTCGCACGATTGCGTTGCAGCGTTCGAATGCGTTGGTCGTCCCGTCGAAAACGCTTGAGCATATCGCCCGAACCATATGGCATCAGCCGCTGGACAAGATTTGTCGTTTCCCAAATGGCATCGATACCGACCATTTTAACCGGCGGCCGCAGCGTGGATCTTTTCCAGGCTTTCAGAAACGCAATGGCGAGATCGTGGTCGGCACGATCGCCGGGCTGCGCCCGATCAAAAATCTTCCGCGGCTTGTGCGTGCGGTTGCAGCCGCTGGGCCGAATGTCCGGCTCGCGATTGTGGGTGACGGGCCAGAGCATGGTGCAATCATGGCGGAGGCAGAGCGGCTTGGTATCGCGGACCGTGTGATGATGCCCGGCTATTTACGTGACCCGGCGCGCTATATTCGCCTGTTCGATATTTTTGCGCTGTCGTCGGATAGCGAGCAATATCCGACCTCACTATTGGAGGCGATGACCAGCGCCATTCCGGTGGTATCTACCGACGTTGGCGACGTAAAAAATATCGTTGCACGCGAAAACCGTCCGTTCATCGTCCCGCGCACCGACGAGGCATCTTTGGCGCAAGCTATCGGAGAGCTAGCAAATGATGCCGGACTTCGGGAAAAACTCGGCATCGCCAACCGCTCTCTGGCCTGTGCACTATATGATGAAGAGACAATGTTTGCGCGTTATCGGCAGCTATATGGTTCCGCCATGAAACGTGCCGATTTTGCGCGACAAAGCTAGATAATTGCGATAGCGCGCGAGCACGCTGAACGGCGCTTTTGATATAAATATTGGGGGTTGTGATTGTGTTCAAGGGTCTGAAACCCATTATCTATGGTGGCCGCGAAGTTTGGCCTTTGGTCGAGGGCGGCAAGGGCGTTGCTGCTACCAATCACGCAAGTTCTGGCGCATGGGCTGCCGCCGGTGGCATTGGCACTGTGTCGGCGGTTAATGCCGACAGCTATGATGAAAATGGCGAGATGATCCCGCAGGTTTTCCACGGAAAAACACGCGCGGAACGTCATGAAGAGCTCGTGGAATACGGCATCCGTGGCGGAATAGCGCAGGTTCGCCTGGCGCATGAAATGGCCAATGGCAAAGGCGCCATCAATATCAACGTGCTGTGGGAAATGGGCGGATCGCAGCGCATTTTGCACGGCATATTGGAAGCGACCAAGGGAATGGTCACCGGCGTCACATGTGGCGCGGGCATGCCTTACAAGCTTTCCGAAATCGCGGCGCAATATGGCGTATATTATCTGCCTATCGTCAGCTCTGCACGTGCATTCCGTGCATTGTGGAAACGCGCCTATCACAAGGTGCCCGAATGGTTGGGCGCTGTGGTTTACGAAGATCCTTGGTTGGCCGGTGGCCACAACGGCCTTTCCAACGCGGAAGACCCTCGTAGCCCCGAAGACCCCTATCCACGCGTAAAGGCGCTGCGCGATGTCATGCGCGTCGAGGGCATTTCGGACGACGTGCCGATCGTCATGGCGGGCGGCGTATGGTTCTTGCGTGACTGGAACAACTGGATTGATAATCCAGAGCTTGGGCAAATCGCATTTCAGCTGGGTACGCGGCCATTGCTCACGCAGGAAAGCCCCATTCCACAGGGTTGGAAAGACGCGCTGACGAAAATTCCTGAAGACGGCGTGCTGTTGCATCAGTTTTCGCCAACAGGTTTCTATTCAAGCGCGGTCATCAATCCGTTCCTGCTTGAGTTGCAGGCCCGTTCAGAACGCCAGATTGCCTATGTGCAGGCCGCCGATGCGGAACACACCGCGCAGCTGGATGTCGGCGTGAAGGGCAAGAATTTCTGGGTGAAGCCTGCGGACCTGATGAAGGCACGCGAATGGGATGCACGCGGGTTTACGGTCGCTTTGAAGACGCCGGACAACACTTTGGTCTTTGTGACGCCGCCGTCGGGCGAAGTCATTCGCAAGGATCAGAAGGATTGCATGGGCTGTCTGTCGCATTGCGGATTTTCGTCGTGGAAGGACCATGACAATAATTCGACGGGCCGCCTCGCCGATCCGCGCAGCTTCTGCATTCAAAAGGCATTGCAGAACATTGCGCACGGCGCGCCCATCGATGAAAACCTGATGTTCGCAGGGCATAGCGCCTATCTGTTCGGTAAGGATCCGTTCTATTCGAACGGTTTCGTCCCAACTGTGCAGCAGTTGATGGACCGCATCCTGACGGGCGATTGATCCTGGGTTAGCTTACCGAAAATAGCCCTTGGTCGCGTAGTGTTGCGACCAAGGGCTATATAATATTACGTTGCCTTTGCGGAGCAGCCCCACTGGGGCCACTGCCATATGCGCTGATGCATTAGGCCAAGTCAGGGGCGGCTTAATCCAAATCCCAAGCGCGTTCGCCGTGGCTTGAAATATCAAGCCCATCACGCTCCTGATCTTCGCTGACACGCATCGGTACAACCATCGAAACCAGATAGCCGATGATCAGCGTGACCACGGCGGAATAGGCACCGACGATGGCCACGGCTTTCACCTGAACCCACAATTGCGATGCCATGCCCGCACCTTCGGCATAGCCAGCGCCGCCAAGCGCCTCGCTTGCAAAGACGGCCAGCAGGACGGAACCAAGTATCCCGCCGATACCGTGCACCGCAAAAACGTCGAGTGAGTCATCGATTTTCAGCGTGCCTTTGACAAGGCCGACAAACCAGAAGCAGACGACGCCTGCCAATATGCCGAGAATGATCGCGCCACCGGGGCCAATGACCCCTGCTGCAGGCGTGATCGTCGCAAGCCCAGCGACTGCGCCAGTTGCAAAGCCGACGGCTGTGGCCTTACCGACCTTGATACGTTCAATCATCAGCCAGACAATTGCTGCCACCGAGGCCCCGACATGGGTGTTGATAATCGCGCTGGCGGCCGCGTCATTTGCCGCCAAAGCCGATCCGCCGTTGAAGCCAAACCAGCCAACCCAGAGCAGGCCTGCACCTGCCACTGTGAGCGCGGGGCTATGCGGGAGCATAAGCGTTTTGGGAAAGCCAATGCGCTTGCCAAGCATGAGCGCGACAACAAGCGCTGAAATACCCGCCGTGGTGTGCACAACAATGCCACCGGCGAAATCAATGACGCCCTGGTCGGCCAGAAAACCGCTGCCCCAAACCCAGCGGGTCACGGGGACATAGATGAGCAGCGACCATAAGGCGCTGAAAGCCACGACCCAGCCAAAGCGGGCGCGTTCGACCCATGCTCCGACGATCAGGGCAGGGGTGATGATCGCAAATGTCATTTGGAAAAGTGCAAAAGCAAGCTCACCCGTCGTCTGCCCCTCACGGACAGAATCGAGCAAGCCATTGAACATGACATTTTCAAGCGAGCCAATGAAGCCGTTGCCGTTCACGGAAAAGGCGAGGCTGTAGCCAATGACAATCCAGATCACCGACGCAATAGCGGCAATCGCGCCGCATTGAACGAGGACCGACAAGAAGTTTTTGGCGCGAACCAATCCGCCGTAAAAAAGTGCGAGCCCAGGAAGCGTCATCATCAGCACGAGGGCCGATGCGGTCAATATCCACGCGCTATCGCCGCTATTGGTTTCAGGGATAGCGACCATGCCGGTCTGTGCCATCGCTGGCGCTGACATGGCTGCGCTTAAAACCAGCGCTGACTGCACAAATTTCTGGATCATAATTTTCCCCACCCGCTTATTTGCCACGTCTCTAGGCGCGGCGTAACAAAGCCTCAAGGCACAAAATTACGGCTAACTTACCGCAATCGAAAGAAAATTGCTTATTGCCAGCCCTCAAGCACCTGATCGGGCGGTCGGTGGCCGTCGGCCCATACGCGGATATTTGTAATCACGCGCTCGCCCGATGCTTCGCGCCCCTCGACTGTGGCACTGCCCAAATGCGGAAGCAGCACCGCGTTGGGTATGCTCAAGAACCGCGAGTCTACGGCGGGTTCATGCGTGTACACATCAAGCCCTGCGCCCGCGATACGACCACTTTGCAGTGCCGCGATCAATGCGTCTTCATCGATCAATTCACCGCGTGAACTGTTGATGACATACGCGTTGGGTTTCATGTGCGCGATGCGTTCGGCATTTATGATTTTGTCGGTGTCCGCCGTTAACGGGCAGTGCAGCGTGATGATGTCCGAACGGGCCACCAGCCGGTCGATGTCGGGTTCGAACGTGACGCCCAGTTCATCCTCAACGCTGGCGGGCAAGCGGCTGCGCTTGTTGTAAATGATATTCATGCCAAATGCCTTGGCGCGCATGGCAACGGCCTCTCCAATACGGCCAAGGCCGATGATGCCTAGCGTCTTGCCACCAATGCGATGACCCAGCATGCCTGTGGGGCTCCAGCCGCTCCATTCGCCATTGCGCATGGCACGGTGTCCTTCACCAAGCCGGCGGGGTACGTTCAGAATGAGCGCCATCGTCAGGTCAGCGGTATCGTCGGTAAACACGCCGGGCGTGTTCGTCACCATGATGCCCTTGGCCTTTGCTGCGGCCAAATCGATGTGATTAACGCCAGCACCATAGCTCGCGATCAATTTCAGGCGCGGCGGGGCGGCGGCGATGATGCTGGCATCGATGGAGTCCGTAACAGTCGGCACGAGCACGTCGCAATCCGCCATCGCGGCAACAAGCGCATCACGGGTGAGGGGCACATCATCAGCATTGAAACGAGCATCGAACAGTTCCGCCATGCGCTTTTCAACAGCAGGAAGAAGCGTGCGGGTGACGCGGACAGATGGACGTTCAATACGGCTAAGTTCGGGCATGGCAGTGACTAAAGCCGAATATATCAGAAGGT
>NZ_JBIICH010000178.1:0-2905 GCF_044239005.1 Sphingorhabdus sp.
CGTGACCGCTTGCGGCCGCAGGTGCATCTGGAAACCGAAACGTTGGACGGGCCATGGCGATCGGCGCTGCCCCCTGAAACCAAAGCAGAAGGGCATTGGTGGCATTTCACCTTGCCCGAAACCGGGGTGGAACCGCTGCTGACGGCGCTGGTCGAGGGCAAGGCGGGCGTCAAATCGCTGTCGATCGAACGACCGGGGCTGCACGATGCGTTCGTGGCCATCGCTGGTGAAGCGGTCGCCGCGGAAATGGATGACGCGCATGTGGGAGAAGCGAAATGAAGGAAATTATCCGCGCCGCCTTCGTCATTGCCCGCCGGGATTTTACGGCGATCATCTATTCCAAGGCCTTTATCTTCTTCTTGCTCGGGCCCTTCTTCCCTGTGCTTGTCGGATTTGCGGCGGGTAATTTGGGTGGGCAAATCGCCAAAGACGTGTCGCAACCCGTTGTTGGCATCGCCTTGGCCAAAGAGGATGCAGGGAAAATCCTGTCCGCGCGCGAGTCGCTTTCGAAGACATTGGGAGACCGCTATTTTGCCCGCATGGTCGTCGTGGGCGATCCTGCTGCGGATCAAAAAGCGCCGCAAAGCTATCTCACAAAAACGACCGATAACCTCAGCGTTGTCGTCACCGGCACGTTGGCGGAACCCGTGATAACAGGCACAACCAACGCCATAAAACGCGAACGTGCCGACATTGAACTGTTGGCAGGCTATGCGCAAAGCGGCGGGACAATGACGCTGCCGCGCTCGACACCCAATATTGTTGTCGAGTCGGCGAACAACGACAAGACCCTGCGCACCGTGACTGCGCAGGGTGGGCAGATACTCGTTTTCTTCCTGACAATTTTGCTGGCGGGCATGGTGCTGTCCAATCTGGTGGAGGAGAAATCGAACAAGATTATCGAAATTCTCGCCGCCTCCATTCCGATGGAATCGGTGTTCTTGGGCAAATTGTTTGCAATGCTCGGCATGGCCTTGCTGGGCATATTGGTTTGGACAACCGTTGGGCTGATTGGTTTTGCCGCGATCGGACCGGATTTGCCAAATTTCCCAACGCCGGCGGTTGGCTGGCCCATGTTCATTGGCCTGTGCTTCACCTATTTCATCATGACCTATTTGATGCTCGGCGCGCTTTTTCTTGGAATCGGCGCAATGGCGGCCACGGTGCGTGAGGTGCAGACCATTTCCATGCCCGTCACCATGGCGCAGTTGATCAATTTCTTCTTCGCATCTTATGCCCTGACCAAAACAGGCGAACCGATCGAGAAATTTGCTGCCATTTTCCCATTCAGTTCGCCCTTTGCGATGATTGGGCGCGCCGCGCTTGAACCGGTTTTGTGGCATCACGCCGTCGCGATTATCGGCCAGATTTTCTTTGCGATATTGTTACTGCGGCTGGGTGTGTATCTTTTTAAGAAAAACGTCATGAAATCAGGAAGCGCTGGCCGTGCCAAGGATGACGGTGCGCGGCGGTTATTCGGCTTCATCAAAATGCCCGGATGAACGTGTAATCACCTTTAATAGGTTGCGGTTCAAAACTGGATTGACATTTCTGTCAGTAGTGGCAGTTTCGGTGCTGAGAGGAGTCGAAAACAATGGCAACTGCCCCCCTAATCGAAAGCGATTCACTGCCTTGGGAATTGAACAAGGCACCACATCATTGGGACGTCACAAAGCCCGACATTTACACCGAGGATCGCTGGCACCCCATCTTTAAAGAGATGCGCGAAAAAGCGCCGATCAACAAGATTGAGGGTTCCGATTTCGGCAGTTATTGGAATGTCACGACGCTCAAAGCCATTCAACATGTCGAAGCGCTGCCCGACATTTATTCATCGTCATTCGAACATGGTGGCATCACCTTAATCGACGACGATGCGCTCGCCGAGCCAATCCCCGAAGACCAAAGAATCGTCATGCCCATGTTCATTGCGATGGACCGGCCCAAGCACACCGAAGAACGCCGTGTCATCGCACCGGCCTTCACACCGGGTGAAATGGACCGCATGTCGGGCGATATCCGCCGTCGCACGGGCGAACTTTTGGACTCGCTTCCGGTTGGCAAAACCTTTGACTGGGTCGACCTGGTATCCATCGAACTGACCACACAGATGTTGGCGTTGCTTTTCGATTTCCCGTGGGAAGACCGCCGCAAGTTGACCGAATGGTCCGATTGGGCGGGCGACGTCGAACTGTTCCGTTCCGAAGAGACGCGTCAGGCGCGCCTTGCCAAAATGTTTGAAATGGGCGCCTATTTTCAGCGTCTGTGGGACGAACGCAAAGATCGCGGCGAAGCGCCCGACCTTATCAGCCGGATGATCCATTCGCCGATGAAGGACATGAGTCAATTTGAATATATGGGTAACCTCATTCTGCTCATCGTGGGCGGAAATGACACGACCCGCAATTCGATGTCGGGTTATGCTTATGGGCTCAACAGCTTCCCCGACGAGCGGGAAAAGCTGGAGAAAAATCCCCAGTTCATCACCAACGCCGTCAGCGAAATCATTCGTTGGCAAACGCCTTTGGCGCATATGCGGCGCACCGCTACGCAGGACCATGACCTGTTCGGCGCGCCCATCAAGGCTGGTGACAAGATTGGCATGTGGTATCTATCGGCCAACCGGGATGAGACGGTGTTCGAAAACCCAGACAAGCTGATTGTCGATCGCGAAAACGCGCGTCGCCATTTGGCCTTCGGATATGGCATCCACCGCTGCGTCGGCGCGCGATTGGCCGAATTGCAAATCCGCATTTTGCTTGAAGAAATGGCAGTGCGCCGCCTGCGACCAAATGTGGTGGGTGAACCAGAGCGCGTCGCGGGCTGCTTCGTTCATGGCTACCGCAAGATGGATGTGGAACTGTCGCGCTATTGATATGAAAGCTTTTGGACGTTTCCGGTATAT
>NZ_JBIICH010000068.1:0-11636 GCF_044239005.1 Sphingorhabdus sp.
CTTTGAGGGTGCAAGGGTTTCAAAGAGGGGTTTGCCCAATGCGTGTGCTTTTGATTGAAGACGAACCAACTACGGCCAAGGCCATCGAGATGATGCTCGCGACCGAAGGGTTCAATGTCTACACCACCGATTTGGGCGAAGAGGGTCTCGATCTGGGTAAGCTGTATGATTATGACATCATATTGCTCGACCTGAACCTGCCCGATATGCACGGTTATGATGTTCTGAAAAAGCTGCGTGTGGCCAAGGTGCAGACTCCCGTGCTGATCCTTTCGGGCATTAGCGAAATGGATTCAAAGGTACGCTCGTTCGGCTTTGGTGCCGATGATTATGTGACCAAGCCATTCCATCGCGACGAACTTGTCGCGCGTATTCACGCCGTCGTGCGCCGGTCAAAGGGCCATTCGCAGTCGGTTATCCGCACGGGCAAGCTTGCGGTGAACCTTGATGCCAAGACCGTCGAAGTCGACGGCAGCCGTGTGCACCTGACCGGCAAAGAATATGCGATGCTTGAGCTGCTTTCGCTGCGCAAGGGCACGACGCTGACCAAGGAAATGTTCTTGAACCACCTGTATGGCGGCATGGACGAACCTGAACTCAAAATTATCGACGTTTTCATCTGCAAGCTGCGCAAGAAACTCGCGCTCGCATGTGGCGGCGAAAACTATATCGAAACGGTTTGGGGCCGTGGCTATGTGCTGCGCGATCTCGACGAAATGGAAGAGCCGCTCGTCGCCTGACCCTAAAGCATATTGCGTCCTTTTGTTTTGCAGATGGGCTTACCGGCGGGGTGGCAACCCGGCAAAGGTGATGATGCTTTCGCCACCGGACGCGCTAACCGAACTGACGCCGACGAAATGATCGTCCACGATCAACCCCTCAAGCACCGTTTCGGTGCCTTGTACGTCGCGGACAAAGACCCAATCCTGCGCGTCTGCACGGCGTTGGTAAATGCGATACCGCTGCGCGCCCGGCGCTGCATCCCATTTGACCGTCGTGTTAGAGGTTACTGCACCGCCTAAAGTCGCCGAAGCCGGAGCTGGAGGCGCGACCGAAAGCGCATTGGCGGTAACGACGTTCAACATTGTGACCTTGGCCAGATAGTCGAAGTCCATCTTGTCGACGGTGTCGCCATATTCGATGCCGTTTTCGGTACGCACATCCTGATGCTGATGGTGATAATTTTCGACGCCAACGGTGAAGCGGATTGCAGGGAAACCGAGATCTAGCGAGGGCAGGTGATCGCCGCCGCGCGCAAAGCGGTCGGGGCGGCGGACGCCGAATACGTCCAGTGTCACATCGGGATATACCTTCGCTCCAATATTGTCGGCATAGCGCATCAACGAACGGCTTGGGCCATCGTCTTCGCCGCCGCTGTTGCGGCGCGCCATTTGGCCGGACAAATCTTCCGATGCGCGGATGCCTTCGCTAAAGACCCGCACGACATTTTTGACGATACGACCGTCGGTGCCAAGCGTACCGCCGACAATGTCATTGTTCAGCATAGCGCTGACTTTCCAGCCGCGTTCTTTGGCCGTTTCCGCAAGCAAGCGCCCACCCATCAAGCCCTGTTCTTCGCCCGAGAGAAGCGCAAAGACGATGGTCGCGTCGCCTTGCGGCTCTTTCGACATCAAGCGTGCGGCTTCGATAACGAGCGCGCTTCCCGATCCGTCGTCGTTCGCGCCGGGTGCGTCTTTGGTGAAGTCCATCACATCGGACACGCGGCTATCGATATGGCCAGCGATAATGATGACATGGTTCCAGCCCATTTTACCGGGCTTGATCGCAAGTACGTCAACGATGTTCACGCCATTGGGAATGCGTGGGCCGGACATATTCCGTTCAAGCAACTCGGTCGTCAGGCAGCCTTTGCAGGCTTTGGAAATCTTCTCAAACTCGCTTTGTGCCCAGCGCCGTGCCGCGCCAATGCCGCGCTTTGGGTCGGTAGCCGATGACAAGGTATGCCGCGTGCCGAAGCTCACCAGTTTTTCAACATCCGCCTTCAGGCGTTCCGGGCTTGGACCATCATGCGCGGCGGCTGGTGCAGCGATGCTCAGCGCAAGCAAACTGGCCAATAAAGGTAGTTTTTTCACTATCGTTCCTGTCCTATCCCGTCTGGCGCATGATAAGCGTGTTTAGCCCTCAACGGCAAAGCTTAGTCCGGCATATTTCTGCAACCGGTCAACCAGCGTTTCACCCAGCGCCGCGCCCGGCGTGGTGACACCGCCCGCACCCTGATTTTCGCTCAACGCAATGGCTGTTTCGCTGATCATCTTGCTGGTTGAACCATAGCCCGGGTCACGGTCGCCCTTCACGCTAAGCTTCGCGGTCCGGCCATCGGGATATTCGGCGATGAACAGCACATCATAAAAGCCAGTGTCGCGCTCTTCTTTGCTGGGGCCTTCGCCGGGCTTGGGGTCATTGTCCCCACCCATCATCGGCGTCGACGCGACATGCTTGGCCATCGCTTCGCCTTGTTCGCCGGGACCGGTCAGCATCATTTCGTCATAGACAAAATCCGCGCCAAAGGCCTGACCAAGCAAGGCGTTGGTGCGGTGTACATTTTTGGTGTTGATCGGTGCCATGACGAAGCTTGTGGCCCAACTGCCGATGCTTTCGTCATATTGGGGCTTGTTGCCGGCTGGCTGCGCCGGACCTTCAAATCCGCCGGCAAGACTGAATGGGTTTGTCAGATATCCGATGACTGCAGGATCTTTTGAAGCCGCAGCCATCGTCGCCTTCATGCTGGCCGCTGTGCCGCCCGAAAATGTGCCCTTCATCGCGCGGACGCGGCCCTTTACGCGTGGCGCTGGTGCGCCAAAGGTTTCAATGCAATGCTTTTGCAGCATCAACACGCCAAGATCGAAGGGGATGGAATCGAACCCAGCGGAAAAGACAATGCGCGCACCCGATGCTTTTGCGGCTTCGTTATGTTGGTCGATCTTTTGGCGCATCCATGCGGGCTCTCCGCACAAATCGGTATAGTCGGTTCCATTGGCGACGCAGGCTTCGACCAGTTCATTGCCATAAAGCTGATAGGGTCCAACGGTGGTCAACACGACTTTGGTGCGCTTCACCATCGAATCCAGCGAAGCGGGATCAGACGCGTCGGCAACGATTAACGGCGTGTCGGCGGCTGCGCCGATGAGGTCGCGCACTTCGGCCAGCTTATCCGCGCTGCGTCCAGCCATTGCCCATTTGAGACCCGTTTTGGTCTTAAGATATTCGGCAACCAGTCGTCCGGTATATCCGGTGGCGCCATAGACAATGATATCGAACTCGCGTGCGTCTGACATTCTGCTCTCTCCCTTGATTCTGTTGCCCAACCTGATGGGCTGCGCGTGCGGCAATGTCAAAAGGGAGAGATGGTTTTAGTCGGCACCAGCTGCGGGATGGTTGCTAAAAACGTTTAGCGGACGAATGCCGAAAACCCGGTCGCAACGGTAACGCGCGACCGGCCCATAAGAAACATAACCTTGGAATTAGGCAGATTTAAAGCTTGGGCAAAGTCACGCCGCGCTGGCCCATATATTTACCGGCACGGTCGGCATAGCTCGTCTCGCAAGGCTGTTCGCCCTTTAGGAACAGAAACTGGCACGCACCTTCATTGGCGTAAATCTTTGCGGGCAGCGGGGTTGTATTGCTGAACTCGAGCGTGACATGCCCTTCCCAACCTGGCTCCAGCGGGGTCACATTCACGATGATACCGCAGCGCGCATAGGTCGATTTGCCGAGGCAGATGACCAATACATCGCGGGGTATACGGAAATATTCAACGGTCCGTGCCAGCGCGAAACTGTTCGGCGGGATGATGCACACGTCGGTCTTGCGGTCGACAAAGCTTTTCGGGTCGAATTCCTTGGGGTCCACGATGGAGCTGTCGACATTGGTGAAAATCTTAAACTCATCGGCCACACGGGCGTCATAGCCATAAGAGGACAGGCCGTAGCTGATGCAGCCATCGCGGCGTTGTGCTTCGACAAACGGTTCAATCATTCCGGTCGCATGGGCTTGCTCGCGGATCCAGATGTCGGACAATATGGACATAATCACTCCCTGTTACGGGACTGCTTTTGCCAATTTACGGTGTGAGCGCAAGTGGCGGCGTAGAAATTATCGTGCGCAACACGCGCGTTGGGCTTTATTTCAAATTTGCGGGGCCAAAGCCATGCGGCAGCAATTCCGATAGCCGGAATGTTTCATATCCCGTTGCGTGCGCGCAATGCACCGGAATATCGGTGTCCGTCAGGTCCGCCACTTCCTTGATAATCTGGCGGCATCGGCCGCACGGGGTAATGGGGTCAGCTGCTTTACCCACATGCCCTGCCAAGCCACCTGCCACGGCGATTTCGCGAATGGCGCGTAATTTGCCGTCACTATTGGCTTTGGCGATCGCGACCGTTTCGGCGCATAACGTCATGCCATAGCTGGCGTTTTCAAAATTGCTGCCCGTGATGATTTCGCCTGTATCAAGCAGCAAGGCCGTGCCGACATGAAAGTTTGAATAAGGCGCATAAGCGGTTTGGGCGGCATCAATGGCAAGCTGAACAAGCTTTTGCGTGCTGTCGGTCATTTGCGCACCACAACCCAGCGCACAGGGCCGTCAACGCCGTCGATGCGACGCTGCAAATTGGCCGTCCACATAACCCATGGCCGCGCAGAATAATCGGGGGTCAACCAATTGCCCTCCAGCCAAACAGTGCGATCAATCGACTTGCTCACTTGATACTCCTTCTCAAACTCCCGCGTGAGTAGCAGGATTGCGGGTGTGCCGCTATGCGCCTCTATCTGGTTCAGGAATGTCGCGAGTTCCGACAATATCAGCGCGCGGTTCGGACGCCCTTGGCAGGTATCGGAAAAATCAAGCTGGACCGCCGGCGGCAGGGCGCTTTCGTTGCGCGGAACGCTGGTAATGAACATCGTCGCTTGGTCAGATGCCAGACGGCAAATGTCAAAATGGTGGAGCGCGCCGAAACGGATGCCGGCGTCTTGCGCGCCTGCCAAATTGGCTTGAAATTCTGCGTCGCGCGCGTGCGCGCCTTCGACCGCAGTGATATAGGCAAAATCGACACCCGTTGCGCCAAGCTCCGCCCAATTGGGACGGCCATTGCTTTGGGTGACCACAATGCCTTGAACCGGATATTCATCGCGCGACGGTGCCCAAGCGGTCACATAACGCCAGCCCGCATAGACCGCGAGCGCGATGCCGAGCATGATAATGCCCCACCGGACGAATTGGCGTTTACCCCCAGTCATGCGACCCTCTGTTCAAGCATGTGATTCGTCCCTCTAGGCGTTACCGCCGCGCGAAGTCGATAGCCGTTACGCAATGGCCGTCCGAATGGAGAAGATTTTACGCTGCGCGGCGCTCAGCTTTTGATGTGCAGCACACAAATGAGCGTGAACAGCCGGCGGGCCGTAGCGAAATCAACCTCAACTTTGCCCTCAAGTCGTTCCATCAACAACTCGGCTGCTTCATTATGCACACCGCGCCGCGCCATATCGATGGTTTCGATTTCAGCAGCGCTCGCCTTGCGAATGGCCTGATAGTAGCTGTCGCAAATGGCGAAATAGTCTTTCACCACGCGGCGGAAACGGCCCAAGCTGAGGATGAGCATTTCATGTGGCGCATTATCGGGCCGGCGGATGTCGAGGATGAGGCGGCCGTCGGCGACGCTGATGACCAGATGATATGGCCCGGCATAGCCATCGCCCATATCGCGCAGCGGCTTGAAAAAGTTGTCTTCGATCAGATCGAAGATCGCGACGCGCCGCTCCTGCTCGATATCGGCATTGCGCCGAAGTATCGTTGCTTCGTCCAAGTCGACTTTGATGATGCGCGGGTCGCTCATGCTGCTGTGTTAGCTTGAGATATTTTTGGGGCAAGCGCTATCCCGTTTGTGGAACATCTTGTTGTCCGATTGTTGTCCACAGCCATATCCCCGCACTTCTTTTTGTCCCCCCTTGCGAAGCCGAACATGCTAAAGGATAGGGAGCCATGGCCGACCTTATCAGACTTGCAGCAGCGAATGAAGCTGAACCCCAACGCCTTCCCCGCAATATTGAGGCGGAGGCCGCGTTTCTTGGAGCAATTCTGATTGATAACCGGGTGATCGAAGATGTGTCGATCAAACTTCAGCCCGACCATTTCTTTGAACCGCTGCACGGCCGCATTTACGAACAGATATTGCGTCTGATTGACCGGAACATGCTGGTGACGCCGGTCACGCTGAAGCCATTTTTTGAGGCCGACGAATCCATGCGCGAGCTTGGGGGCCCAGGCTATTTGATTAAGCTGACGGCGGATGGCGCTGGCTTGATCGGCGCGCGCGACTTTGCGCAGCAGATTTATGACCTCGCGTTGCTGCGTGAATTGGTGACGGTTGGCCGCACGTTGGTCGACAATGCGCTCGACACAAGCGAGAGCGTTGACCCCAAAGGCCAGATCGAAGCCGCGGAAAGCGCGTTGTACAAAGTCGCCGAAGGCGAAGGTGAAACCGGCTCGATGAAGAGCTTCCTCGCCGCATCGACCGAGGCGATCCGCAATGTTGAAAAAGCGTTGCAATCGGGTGGTAGTCTGTCCGGTGTGACCACCGGCCTGGATAGCATTAACGCCAAATGCGGCGGCCTGCACAATTCCGATCTTGTCATCCTCGCTGGTCGCCCGGGCATGGGCAAGACATCGCTTGCCACCAACATCGCCTTCAACGCTGCGCGCCGGTGGATCCGCGAACGTGAAGACGGCATTGAAGAAGCCAAAGGCGCTGGCGCCAAGGTCGCTTTTTTCAGCCTCGAAATGTCGGCGGATCAGCTGGCGACGCGTATCTTGGCCGAACAATCGGGCATCAGTTCCGAACTGCTGCGTATGGGAAAAATCAGTCGCGAAGATTTCCGGGAATTGTCCCGCGCGAGCCGCGAGCTGCAGGAATTGCCGCTCTATATTGATGACACGCCGGCGCTGACCATCGCTGCATTGCGTACCCGCGCACGGCGCTTGCAGCGTCGGCATGGCATCGGGCTGATCGTCGTTGACTATTTGCAGTTGCTTCAGGGCTCAAGCCGTTCCGGCGATAACCGCGTTAATGAAATTTCCGAAATTAGCCGTGGTCTGAAAACCTTGGCCAAGGAACTGGGCCTGCCTGTGATTGCGCTTTCGCAGCTTAGCCGTGCGGTTGAACAGCGCGAGGACAAGCGTCCGATGCTGTCCGACCTTCGCGAATCCGGTTCGATCGAGCAGGACGCCGATATGGTCTGGTTCGTGTATCGCGAAGATTATTACGAAGCGGCCAAGCAGCCCGACCCCGTCAACGAAGCCGCGCATGACGCGTGGAAAGAAAAGATGGAGCGCATTTTTGGTGTCGCCGAACTTATCGTCGCCAAGCAGCGCCACGGTTCAACGGGCCGCGTCCGGATGAAGTTCGAAGCGAAGATCACCCGCTTTACCGACTTGGCCGACGACCAATATGCCGATGCGGGCTATGATTGAGGCTTAGGCTAAAAGCGTCATCCTAATCCCAAAATCGTCATGCTGAACTTGTTTCAGCATCTTACTTTCTTTCGGGCGCACGAAGTAAGACCCTGAACCAAGTTCAGGGTGACGGTCTGGCGCTGGTGTTAACCCCGCAACCGCGCGGACAAAATGTAGTTCAACGCCATGTTGCTGCTTAAATGCAGCCCGGACATGGGCGAAAACGCAATGCCCTGCATGTCGACAATCTCAATTCCCGCATCATTGAGAAGTGACGTCAATTCATCGGGCGTCAGGAACTTGTCCCAATCATGCGTCCCGCGCGGGACTTGTCCAAGCCGCTCGGCGGCCTCGACGAGGAAAATGCGCGAGGCAGGGGTGCGGTTTGGCGTCGATAGCAACAGCAAACCATCGGGCTTCATATGGCGTTTCAGTTCGCCGATGAACACGGCTGGATCGTTCACATGCTCAATGACTTCCATCGACGAGACGATATCAAACTGGCCAAGTCCTTGGGCAGCGATTTCGCCCGCGCGATAGGTGATTGATAGTCCCGACAGCCCCGCATGTGCGGTTGCGGCATCAATATTTTCGGGCGCGGCATCTACGCCCGTCACGTCCGCCCCCATGCGCGCCAGTGGCTCACACAGCAGCCCCGCACCACAGCCAACATCAAGCGCAGACTTGCCCACCAGCGGATAACGCGCCTTGCCATCACCGCCAAAATGCGCGTCGACGGCGGATCGAATGAAGCCAAGCCGCACGGGATTCAACTTGTGCAGCATGGCGCTTGAACCCTTTGGATCCCACCATTCGGCCGCCAAGCCACCAAAATGGGCGGCTTCCGTAGCGTTTATTGTCGTTGCTGCGCTTGCGTTTGTCATATCCTGTCCCTATCAGGGCCCTCAATTGTAGTATAGCGACTTTTCAAGGTTTTCATGGCCCGCATTGTAATGAAATTTGGCGGCACGTCTATGGCCGGAACGGAACGTATCCGCCGTGTCGCGCAATTGGTGAAGCGTCAGGCCGAACGTGGTGACGAAGTTGCCGTCGTTGTCTCTGCTATGGCGGGCGATACCGACCGGCTCGTCAACTTCTGCCGCGAGGCGAACGCGCTGTATGATCCCGCCGAATATGACGTGGTGGTCGCTGCTGGTGAACAGATTACTGCGGGTTTGCTCGCGATAACCTTGCAGGCGCTCGGTTGCGAAGCGCGCAGCTGGTTGGGCTGGCAAATGCCGATCCATACCGACAGCGCGCATGCCAAGGCGCGCATTGGTTCGATTGACACCGACGAATTGCTGGCGTCTATGAAGGCGGGCAATATCGCCGTCATTCCGGGATTTCAGGGCCTGACCGATGATAACCGCATCACCACCTTGGGTCGCGGGGGGTCTGACACCTCTGCTGTTGCCGTGGCCGCTGCGGTGAATGCCGACCGCTGCGATATCTACACCGATGTTGATGGCGTTTACACCACGGACCCGCGCATCGTGGCCCGCGCACGCAAGCTGAAGGCCGTGACCTACGAAGAAATGCTGGAACTGGCATCAGTCGGGTCAAAGGTTTTGCAGACCCGTTCGGTCAGCCTTGCGATGAAGGAAGGCGTGCGCGTGCAAGTGCTGTCTTCATTCGTTGATGAAAGCGCGCCTGACGCTGACAGTATCCCCGGCACGATGATTGTGACCGACGCAGAATTGGAGAAGTATCAAGTGGAACGCCAACTGATCACCGGAATTGCCGCCGACAAGAATGAGGCGAAGATCACCCTCACGCGCGTGCCCGACCGTCCGGGCGCGGTGGCGAACATCTTCTCGCCGCTTGCCGACGCAAATATCAACGTCGACATGATCATTCAAAATGTCGGCCGCGACAAAGGCGAGACCGACGTGACCTTTACCTGCCCACAGGCGGACCTTGTGCGTTGCACCGACATCTTGGAAAACCGCCGCGACGCGATTGGCTACAACCGCCTGATCCCCGATACCAAGGTGACCAAGATTTCCGTCGTCGGCGTCGGCATGAAAAGCCATGCAGGCGTCGCGTCGACGATGTTCAGCTCCTTGGCCGACCGCAAGATCAACATTCAGGCGATTTCGACCTCCGAAATCAAGGTTTCGGTGTTGATTGACGAAGACGAAACCGAACTGGCCGTGCGCGTGCTGCACACCGCTTATGGGTTGGATGCGGAGTAAACCGCTTTCATTGCCACCTAGCGACCGATAAGAGACCGCTATGACCAAACTTCAACACCTTATGCAACGCGGCGCGGAATTCCTTGGCTGCGACGTCGCCATTATGTGCGGGGCGATGTCTTGGGTTTCGGAACGGAACCTTGTGTCGGCTATTTCCAACGCCGGCGGGTTTGGCGTGATTGCGTGCGGGGCGATGACGCCCGAATTGCTGGATACGGAAATTGCCGCCACGAAGGCGCTAACGTCCAAGCCATTCGGTGTGAACCTGATCACCATGCATCCGCAAATCATGGAACTGATTGATGTTTGCGCGAAATATGACGTGAGCCATGTCGTGCTCGCGGGCGGATTACCGCCCAAGGGTAGCATTGAGGCGATCAAGGCGTTTGGCGCAAAGGTTATCTGCTTTGCCCCTGCGCTGACGCTCGCGAAGAAATTTGCGCGCTCCGGCGTGGATGCGCTGGTTATCGAGGGTAGCGAGGCGGGCGGGCATATCGGCCCCGTGGCGACCAGCGTTTTGGCGCAGGAAATCCTTCCAGAGCTGGGCGATCAACTGCCTATTTTCGTCGCCGGCGGCATTGCGCGGGGCGGCGCGATTGCAAGCTATCTCGAAATGGGCGCGGCGGGTGTGCAATTGGGCACGCGGTTCGTCTGCGCGCATGAAAGCATTGCCCATCCCAATTTCAAGGCTGCGTTCCTGCGCGCCAATGCCCGCGATGCGGTCGCCAGCGTCCAGATTGACCCGCGTTTGCCGGTCATTCCTGTCCGCGCGCTGAAGAACAAGGGCACTGAGGAGTTCACCAAGAAACAGGTCGAGGTTGCCGCAATGCTTGATCGCGGCGAAATCGACATGGAAACGGCGCAGCTTGAGATTGAGAAATATTGGGCAGGGGCGTTGCGCCGCGCGGTGATTGACGGCGATGTTGAATATGGCTCGGTCATGGCCGGCCAGTCGGTTGGCATGGTCCATGTCGAACGGCCCGTGGTCGATATCATTGCCAAGCTGGTGGACGAAGCGAACACCGCGCTGGCGCGTTAAGCTTATCGCACTCTTCATATAGCGAATAACGTTAACCGTCTTGCCAACGCAACACAGCGTGCGCATATCGGTGCCATGACTGAAAATATCGCGACGGAACTCACCCCGCTCGACCCCGCATTCGTGACCACGACACGCATTGCGACAGCGATTGGATTGCTGCCCTTTGTCATCGGTGCAGGCGTGCTTGAGGTTGCGCAAGCCGCTCCTCCGGGCAGTTTCATTGTACCGATGCTGCTTTTCTATGTCTTTGTCGCGTTCACCGTCCCGGCGCGCAAATATCGGCATTGGGGCTATGATATGGGCACCGACCGGCTGCGCATTGTGCGCGGTTACATGTTTTACCGTGACACGATCGTCCCGTTCGGGCGCATCCAGCATATCGATGTTGACCAAGGGCCAATTGATCGGCGCTACGGCCTCGCCACGCTGACGGTACATACGGCGGGCAACCACAACAGCAAAGTGGCGTTGCCCGGTCTGGCCAATGCCGACGCGCTGGCGATGCGCGAGGCCATTCGCGCCGCGATCCGGCAGGACAGCTTGTGAACGAAGCCGTTGATGCGGTGGAGGTTCTGACGCCCGCAGTCGACGGCGAGCGGCTGCATATTAGCGGCTTGTTGGTGGGCTTTGTCTCGGGGCTTCCACAGTTGGTGTTTCCGATGATCGCCGCGATCTTCGGTGTTCGCAAAGCCGACAATCCGGTTCTCATTCCCGTCGTCATCGCGCTTGTTCTGTTATTCAGCCTGTTCTTTCGCTGGTTGGCATGGCTGCGGTTTCATTATTTCGTCGGCGAACATGACATTCGTGTCGAGAAAGGGATTTTGAACCGGACGGCACGCTCCATCCCCTATGAGCGTATTCAGGATGTCAGCATCGAACAAAAACCGCTCGCCCGCATGATGGGTTTGGGTGAGGTCAAGTTTGAAACCGG
>NZ_JBIICH010000069.1:0-11605 GCF_044239005.1 Sphingorhabdus sp.
ACGGCACGTGCACGCAGCAAGAAGTGCATTTTGCGCAACGCGAAATAGTGGAACTGGAAACTCAATCGCGGCGTCACAAACAGATTTGGCGCCTGCTCATGCGGAAGCACGATATTGAGGCCAACGGATTCCGCGCCAACGTCGTGCGCGCCGCGGTTGGCGGCTTCCATGATGGATGGGCCCCCGCCCGAACAAACGACGAAGTGGCGTCGACCTTCTTCGTCCGTTACATTGGCTTGTCCCGCCAGCTGCGCAAGATGACGGGATTCGTCGTAGAAACGCGCCTTTTCCTTCATGCGTTCGGCGATGATTTTGGACCGCTCGTCGGTTGCGGCCGCGATCAAGGCATCTGCACCATCGGCTTCGGGAATGCGCGCAGAGCCGTAGATCACCAACATCGATCCGATGTTAGCCTCGTCCAGCAACATTTCGGTTTTGAGCAGTTCCAGCTGGAAACGAACTGGCCGTAAATCCTCACGCAACAGGAAGTCGGTGTCCTGAAATGCGAGCCGGTAAGACTTGCTTTGCGTTTGCGGGGTGGAGAGTTGCTGTTCAGCAAAGTCCGCTTCTTGTTGTGCTTTGTAGAAGCGGCGATCGTTAATTTTTGTGTCTGTCATTACCCTGCATATAGGGTGCAAGGGCGTGTTCTGCCACCCCTCATCGGCAAAAGCCCCTCATCGGCAAAAGGATGTGCCGTTGCGCATCGATCGGGCCATGTCGAAATGGAAATGGTTTGCATGCGCAGCGTTATAATCGGGGCCAAGCACGGTGCCGAACCGTTTGCAGGCGGACTGGTGCAGGCGACGCAGGAACGCGCGCTCTTCGCTTGATCCGTTCCAGCCTGTGAGCACGGATACGCGGCGGCCATCGCGCAAAACGAACGCGGAGACATCGACGGCATTGGCAAAGGCATGTTCGGATAATTTGCCCGAACGTCCCCCATAGATGTTCCGGCAGTTGAACGTGCCCATTGTCTCGATGCGGACGACCTCAGCGCCTAAATACTGCTTGGCGGCGGGACGCACGGCATAGCGTGCCCAATCGGTAAAGTTGGCGGCCAGCGGGCACGTCATCGCACCCAAATTGGTGGCCGGCGTGCCAAAATCCATAAGCTTGACCGTGTCGATCGTGCGGCACCCGCCGTCAAAACTTTTGTTGGGCAAGCCGGCAAAGCGGACTGACTTTTCTTTCAAACTTGCCAAGCACTGCCGCACATTTTCCGTTGTTGCGTTTGCACCCGTGCGTGTCGTTTTCGGGGCCTCACGCGCGCTGCAGGACGCCAATAGCAGCGCGCTCGCGACAAGCAGAATTCTTGGAGCAGTGACGGCGGCCATGTAAGATGTCATAGCAAAATCTTAGCGGTGTGCAGCACCAAATCGACCCGATGAACGCGGTATCGCGGCAAAGGCGTGAATATTGATACAATTTCCGCGTTGCGCACAGTGGCTGGCGCGATTATCGCGGATGCATGTTGCGAATCATTCTTAATAAGAAGTGGGTGTTTTGGATATTGCTGTCTTTGCCAGCGATATTGATGATGCGCAGCTTCTATGCGGGTGACCGCATCGCGATGGATATGCTGCATCCGACAGGTGAATGGTCCGCGCGTTTTATGATTGTCGCGATGGTTTTAAGTCCGTTGTTGTCATTGCTGGGGCCACGCCCATGGCTTAGCTGGTTGATCCAGCGCCGCCGTGCGCTGGGTGTCGCTGCGTTCGCTTATGCGGTGCCCCATTTGGCTTTTTACCTCATCGATATGGGCAATATCGACGACATCATTGCCGAATTTCTGGCGCTGGGCATCTGGACGGGCTGGGCGGCCATGCTATTGTTTATCCCGCTCGCGCTGACCAGTAATGATGCATCGATGCGCGCGCTGAAAGCGGGATGGAAGCGGCTGCAACGCCTTGTGTATCCCGCTGCCGTGCTTGTTCTGGTACACTGGATATTCATCCATAACAATCTAGGCCCAGCGCTCGTTCATTTCGCCCCATTGGCCTTGCTCGTGGCGGCACGCTTTTTTCTTCCCCGTAAATTTGCATTTAAAGGAGCATGAATATGCGTTTATTGACTTCACTTTCACTCGCCGCAGCGACCGCAATTGCTTTCGCATCGGTACCGGCATCGGCAACCGGCGTTATCACCTGCAAGGCAGGACCGGTTTCGGGTTGGAAAAGCCAACAGGCACTTACCGATAAACTCACCAAAGAAGGCTGGACCGTCCGCAAAACCAAGGTAGATGGTGGTTGTTATGAAGTGTACGGCACAACGCCAGAAGGCGACCGTGTTGAAGCCTATTTCCACCCTGTGACGCTTGAGAAATTATATGTTGGTCGCCGCGGCGAAGTTTTGTTTCGTAAGGCCGGTTACTGATCACATTTTGCGATAGTCATTGACAAAGCCGGGGCTGCGCTTAAACGCGGCTCCGGGCCACGCGGCCCCAACGCCGCGCTGCTCTCTGCAAGGAGAAGCTTACATGACTATAGTACCCCCCGCCGTTAAACCGGCGCGTCCATATTTTTCATCCGGTCCCTGTGCGAAACCGCCAGGCTGGAGCCCCGAAAAACTTCAAACCGAATCGCTTGGCCGTTCGCATCGTGCGAAAATTGGCAAATCGCGCCTTCAACTGGCGATCGATCTGATGCGCGAAGTGCTTCAGGTGCCTGACACGCACCGCATTGGCATTGTCCCCGGTTCGGATACCGGCGCAATCGAAATGGCGATGTGGACCATGCTTGGTGCACGACCGGTCACGATGATGGCGTGGGAAAGCTTTGGCGAGGGCTGGGTCACAGACGTCAACAAGCAGCTCAAGCTGAATGCGACCGTCATGAATGCGCCCTATGGCGAAATTCCTGATCTGAGCGCGGTAGATTTTTCCAATGACGTGGTTTTCACATGGAACGGCACGACTTCAGGTGCGCGCGTTCCAAATGGTGACTGGATTGCCGACGACCGTGAAGGCCTGACCTTCAACGATGCGACGTCGGCGGTGTTTGCCTATGATATGCCTTGGGACAAGCTGGACGTCACAACGTTCAGCTGGCAAAAAGTGCTGGGCGGCGAAGGTGCGCATGGCGTGCTCATTCTCGGACCGCGCGCTGTTGAACGGCTTGAAAATTACACCCCGGCATGGCCGCTTCCAAAAGTTTTCCGCTTGATGTCGAAAGGCGCACTCGCCGAAGGCATTTTCAAGGGCGAGACGATTAACACGCCATCGATGCTTGCGGTGGAAGATGTGATCTTTGCGCTTGAGTGGGCGAAAACCGTTGGTGGTTTGCAGGGGCTTATGGCCCGCAGCAACGCCAATGCTGCTGCGCTCGCAAAAATCGTTGAGACACGTGACTATCTCGGCTTTCTCGCCGCTGATCCTGCTATTCGGTCAACGACGTCGGTGTGCCTGACCGTTGAGGGTGCGGACGAAGCGATGATCAAGAAAATGGCGTCACTGCTTGAGGCGGAAGATGCGGCTTATGACATTGCCGGATATCGCGATGCCCCTGCGGGCCTTCGTATTTGGTGCGGCGCCACTGTCGATACCGCAGATGTTGAAGCGCTCGGCCCTTGGCTCGATTGGGCTTATAAGAAAGCCAAAGCTTAAATCCCACCCGTGCCATTCCCGCGCATGCGGGAATCCGGGCACGTACATATCCGCGCAAGCCGACATTTCAGTCCATCGATCCCCGATCAGTCGGGGATGACGACAAAAGACATATAGGAATTTCAACATGACCAAACCACGCGTACTTATTTCCGACAAAATGGATCCCAATGCTGCGAAGATTTTCGCTGAACGCGGCTGTGACGTTGATGTCATTACCGACAAAAGCCCTGAAGAGCTCGCCGCCATCATCGGTGATTATGATGGCCTTGCCATTCGCAGCTCGACCAAGGTCACGAAGGCCATCCTCGACGCCGCCACCAATTTGAAGGTGATTGGCCGCGCCGGCATCGGCGTCGACAATGTGGATATCCCGAACGCCTCGGCAAAGGGCGTTGTCGTTATGAACACGCCGTTCGGCAATTCGATCACCACCGCCGAACATGCGATCGCATTGATGTTCGCACTTGCACGCCAATTGCCGGAAGCAAACGCGCAGACGCAAGCTGGCCTCTGGCCGAAAAACGGCTTCATGGGCGTTGAAGTCACCGGCAAGACGCTTGGCCTGATCGGCGCAGGGAATATCGGTTCCATCGTCGCAAGCCGCGCGCTTGGCCTGCGTATGAAGGTCGTTGCGTTTGACCCGTTCCTGACGGCGGAACGCGCCATTGAAATGGGCGTGGAAAAGGCGGACTTGGACACGCTGCTGGCCAAGGCTGATTTCATCACCTTGCACACGCCGTTGACCGATCAGACGCGCAATATCCTGTCCAAAGAAAATCTGGCGAAAACCAAAAAGGGTGTGCGCATCATCAACTGCGCGCGCGGCGGTCTGGTCGATGAAGCCGCGTTGAAAGAAGCGTTGGACAGCGGCCAAGTTGGCGGCGCTGCATTAGACGTGTTCGCAACAGAGCCAGCCAAGGAATCGCCGTTATTTGGCACGCCAAACTTCATCTGCACACCGCATTTGGGTGCGTCGACCAACGAAGCGCAGGTTAATGTTGCGCTGCAAGTTGCCGAACAGATGGCGGATTATCTCGTCAATGGCGGCGTGACGAATGCGCTCAACATGCCAAGCCTGTCTGCCGAAGAAGCGCCCAAGTTAAAGCCATATATGACCTTGGCGCAAAAGCTGGGTTCACTGGTTGGCCAACTTGCGCACGACAATTTGGATAATATCGCCATTGAGGTTGAGGGCGCTGCGGCCGAATTGAATATCAAGCCCATTACCGCCGCTGTCCTTTCCGGTTTTATGCGGCGTTTTTCGGACGCGGTGAACATGGTCAACGCACCGTTTTTGGCAAAAGAACGCGGTTTTGATATCCGTGAAGTCCGTCATGACAAGGCCGGTGCCTATCACACATTGGTGCGTGTCACGGTGAACACAGCGCAAGGACCACGTTCGGTTGCAGGCACATTGTTCGCCAACAGCGAAGCGCGGCTTGTCGAGATTTTCGGCATCAGCCTTGAAGCTGAGCTCGAAGGCAGCATGCTGTATATCGTCAATGAAGATGCACCGGGTTTCATTGGCCGTGTCGGTACGGCATTGGGTGAAGCTGGCTTGAATATCGGCACCTTCCATTTGGGTCGCCGCAGTGCAGGCGGCGAGGCGGTTCTGCTGTTGTCGATGGATGCAGCAATTCCAGAGGCTGTTCTTAAGCAGTTGGCGTCGCTTCCAGGCGTAAAGACAGTAAAGGCGCTTAAGTTCTAAGCGGGGCTTCCCCGCCAGAACTTTTCGCGTAAAGAACGCGCATGAAGATTCCGCCCGACTTGCTGCCTGAAGGCTTCCGCGACCGACTTCCTCCCCAAGCGGAGGTTGCGGCGCGGGTGTCGCGTGCCATGATCGATGTGCTGACACGCTATGGCTATGCCAGAGTGGCGCCAGCCATTGCTGAATTTGAAAGCGCGCTTGCCGAACGCAGTGGCGGCGCGGCGCGGAATCAGCATTTGCGTTTTACCGATCCCGTTTCCGGGCATACGCTCGCCTTGCGTGGCGATATAACCGTGCAGGTCGGGCGCATTGCGACAACGCGGATGCAAGAATCCTCTCGGCCGCTGCGCTTGTGCTATCATGGTCAGGTTCTGCGCCTGAAGGCAAAGCAACTGCGACCAGAGCGTGAATTGACGCAGCTGGGCGCTGAGTTGATAGGCAATGACAGCGTTGCTGCGGCGTGCGAAATTGTTGGCGTCGCCATCGATGCGCTGGAGGCAGCGGGCGTTAAAGACATCACCATCGATTTTACCCTCCCTGACTTGGTCGAACGGCTTGCTGAAAAGGCGTTGCCTTTGGCTCCCGATAAAATTGATGCCGTGCGTTCCGAACTGGATATGAAGGATGCTGGCGGCCTTAGCGTATTGGGCGCGGATGCCTATCTGCCATTGCTCGCGGCTACGGGGCCATTTGATGCGGCGGTTGAAAAATTGCGTGCGATTGATGCTGGCGGTGCACTTGCCTCGCGAATCCAGGCGCTGGAAAGCATCGCAGCAACGGTCGCCGGTCGTGCCAATGTGACGCTTGATCCAACCGAACGGCATGGCTTTGAATATCAAAGCTGGTTCGGCTTCACGATCTTCGCCAAAGGCTATAGCGCCGCGCTCGGTCGTGGTGGCACTTATTATATCGACCGCGCCGATGGCCCGTCTGAAGCAGCAACTGGATTTTCGCTTTATCCAGATCCGTTGATTGACTTGGCCGAAGAAAGCACCGCGCAGCGTCTGTTCCTGCCGCTCGGCACCGATGCCGCCACCGGCGCGAAATTGCGTAGCGAAGGTTGGGTTACGGTCGCTGCGTTGGACGAAAATGACAGCGCCGCCGTGCTGGGCTGCACCCATAAATGGGCAAACGGGCAGGCAGTTATCGTCTGAAATCGTCCATCACGTTGCTTTAGGGTGGACGCAGCGCCATCATAATCATAACGGAGCACATGGCGAATCCCTTCGCAGGAAAAAGCTCCTGCGCAGAAAAAGGCCCCAGAGCTATCTGGCTTTGACAGGGAATATCTGATGGCAAATGTAACCGTAATTGGCGCTCAGTGGGGCGACGAGGGAAAAGGTAAGATTGTCGACTGGTTGGCGGAACGCGCCGATGCAGTGGTCCGGTTTCAGGGCGGACATAATGCAGGCCACACATTGGTGGTCGGCGAAAATGTATATAAATTGTCGCTGCTGCCGTCGGGTATCGTGACGGGCACGCTGTCGATCATCGGCAATGGTGTTGTTCTGGACCCATGGGCGTTGCGCGACGAAATGACGAAGCTGCGTGGGCAGGGCGTTTCGATTACAACCGAAAACTTCGCACTCGCCGACAATTGCGCGCTGATTTTGCCGATCCATCGTGATTTGGATGGCTTGCGCGAAGCCGCCGCCGGTTCGGGCAAGATCGGCACGACGGGCCGCGGTATTGGCCCTGCTTATGAAGACAAGGTCGGCCGCCGCGCCATTCGCGTTTGCGACCTTGCGCATTTGGATGCGCTTGATGCGCAATTGGACCGTTTGTGCGCGCACCATGATGCGCTGCGCGCCGGTTTTGGCGAACCGCCCGTAGACCGTGCCCGCCTGATTGCTGACCTTAAGGAAATTGCGCCATTCGTTCTCGAATATGCGCAGCCAGTGTGGAAACGGTTGAACCAAGTGCGCAAGGCAGGCGCGCGGATCCTTTTCGAAGGCGCGCAGGGCGTTTTGCTGGATGTCGACCATGGCACCTATCCATTCGTGACATCATCAAACACGGTTTCGGGTACTGCCGCAGCTGGATCTGGTCTTGGCCCAAGCGCGGCCGGTTTTGTCCTTGGCATTGTGAAGGCATATACCACGCGGGTTGGTTCGGGGCCTTTCCCCACCGAGTTGGAAGATGAAACGGGCCAGCGGCTGGGCGAACGTGGTCATGAATTTGGAACCGTAACGGGCAGAAAACGCCGTTGCGGTTGGTTTGATGCCGTAATCGTGCGTCAAAGCTGCGCGGTGTCCGGTGTCACAGGAATTGCGCTGACGAAATTGGATGTCTTGGACGGTTTCGACACGATCAAAATCTGCACAGGTTACCGCCTGAATGGCAAGGTATATGATTATCTGCCCGCGCATGCCGCAGAGCAGGCCGCAGTCGAGCCGATTTACGAAGAAATGCCCGGTTGGCAGGAAACGACCGCTGGCGCACGGAGCTGGGCCGACCTTCCGGCTCAGGCGATTAAATATATCACCCGCGTTCAGGAACTGATCGAAACGCCCGTTGCCTTGGTATCGACGTCTCCGCAGCGCGAAGACACGATCTTGGTCCGCGATCCGTTTGCGGATTAACCGCTTTTCAGTTCTGCGTTCAGCCGCAGGCTAGCGCGCCAGAAGAAGAAGGCGGGGATGAGCCCAAGCCAGGCTGCACCATAAAGCACCCAGCGGACGCTTTCGTCGCCGGCCATGGGTTGCAGCCAATCGGATAGCACGCCGAACAACAATGGGCCCATGCCAAGCCCGATGAGATTTTGTCCAAAGACAACAAGCGATGCCGCAATGGCGCGCGCCTCTGGCCGGACAAGGCCTTGGACGCATCCATAAGCAGGGCCGTAATAAGCCGAGTTCAATATGGTCGGCAGAATGAGCAGGGCGACGGCAATCCGCCAATCTTCGGCCCAATAACCGGCAAATAAAATCGGAGCGGCAATCGCCATGCCGATGGCAGGCATGGTCAAGATATGCCGCTTGTCACGCTTGCCAAAAACATCGGCCATTTTCCCGCCAAGCCATGTGCCGATGATGCCGGAAATGCCAAGCGCGACCGCCATAGCAAGCCCCGCCTCGGTCGTTGATAGGCCGTGGGACCGGATGAAGAAGCTGATCGTCCATAGACCCTTGCCGTAGCTGAGGAAGGCGGTGAACGATGCGGCGATAAAGACGTACAAATAGGCCTTGGACGCAAAGACTTCACGCACAGCATCTTTAATCGACAGTTTTGCCTTCACGGGCGAGTCCGCGGTGTTGAAATGTGCGCTATCGGCGCATCGCCGTGGATCGCGGATGAGCAATGGCAACACAAACGCCAGCAATATCCCCGGCATACCAACCAGCATGAGCGCCATGCGCCAGCCATATTGGTCGTTGACGACCCCGCCAATGATGAGGCCAAGCAGTCCACCAATTGGGATCCCAAGTCCGAAAAAGGCGATGGCCGAAGACCGTTTTTCGGCGGGCACGCTATCTGCGATCAGCGAGTGTGCAGCAGGGGTGCAACCAGCTTCACCGACGCCAACGCCAATACGCGCAAGCGCGAGTTGAACGAAGTTTTGCGCAACACCGCATAATGCGGTCATAGCGGACCACACCGCAAGGCAAACAGAGATGAGCCAAACCCGGTTGGTCTTTGCATTATCCGCATAGCGGGCGATTGGTATGCCCAGAACAGCATAAAAAACCGCGAAAGCAGGGCCAGCCAGCAAACCGAGCTGCGTATCACTCAGCCCAAGCTCGCCCTTTATAGGTTCGGCCAGAATATTGATAATCTGGCGGTCCAGAAAGTTCAGAATGTACACCAGCAGAAGCGCGAACAGCATTATCTTGGGGTTGGTTATAGCCAATCCACCGCTGCGCACAGACGCTCGATCATGCATTCCTTTTCTCCTTCTCCAATGCGCAGTTATTCAACTATTTTCGCGATTGTAAAGCATCAGCGACATAATGATGTCGACAATTGATGGTTCTAACATCGCAAAGCGTATGGAAAATCGGACAGTCTGAAAAATGCGGCATTGACTGTTGGCGACACAGGGTCATTGGAGGACCATATGACCACGCGTGAAACCACGGCTTTTTTGCCACTCGACGACATTGATCTCACATTGTCGTTGAGCGACCGGTTCATGGTCATGGCTTATGGCGCCATCCAATGGCCATGGTTGCTGCGCAGCCTCGATGGTGGCCGTAAAAAGGATAAGGCGGAACTGCTCGCTTATCTTGATTTGCCGCAGGATGCGTTGCCCAATTTGGGCAGCTGGAAAGCAGATACGCATTTTTTGTGGCACATCGTTTCTGCAATCGAAGAAATGCGCCCGCAACAGGTGGTTGAGTTGGGTTGCGGGGCATCGACTTTTGTTGCGGCGCGGGCACTGCAACTATTTGGTGGCGGAAAAATCGTCAGCTTTGACCAGCACGGGGAATTTGCGTCGACGACGCAGGATTGGATCCGTGACAACAATATGGATGTCGACGTCCGCCATGCGCCCTTGGGACCGCCACCGGCTGGCTGGCCGGGCCATTGGTATCAATTGAGCGATATACCGGCTGAAATCGATTTGCTGATCGTCGACGGGCCACCATGGGCCCTTCATCCGCATGTGCGTGGCGCGGCGGCGAGCCTATTTCCGAATTTGCGTCCCGGTGGCCGTGTGCTGCTCGATGATGCTGCGCGTCCCGGCGAGCGTGTAGTCGCCCGCCGGTGGCGCAAAGAGCATCATGATATGGACTTTAAGCTCGACAGCCAAGGTGCCAAAGGCACCTTGCTTGGGCACAAGCACCCCGCTTAAAGCTTCGTTTTTCGCTCGTCAGTCACCATGTCGCTGGCAAGGTCCAGCCCGGCTTTGCCGTGCGCTGCAGTGTGCGCAGGCGCATGCAATGGTTCGACAAACTCTGGCTCTTCCACCTCAAGCATGCCTTCCCATTTGGTGATGACGGACGTTGCCACGGCGTTACCAACGACGTTGGTTGCGGTCCGGCCCATGTCGAGGAACTGGTCGATCGCGAGGATCAGCGCGACACCTTCAACAGGCAAGTCAAACATCGCCAGCGTGCCGGTAATCACCACCAACGATGCGCGAGGCACGGCGGCTACGCCCTTCGAAGAAATCATCAGTGTCAGCAGGATCAGGATCTGCGTTCCGATGGACAAATCAATTCCATAAGCTTGCGCGATGAAGATGGTCGCGAAGCTCATATACATCATCGAACCATCAAGGTTGAAGCTGTAGCCCAAAGGCAGCATGAAGCCGGAGATCCGGCGCGGGACGCCGAAACGATCAAGCTGTTCAAACAATTTCGGCAACGCCGCTTCGCTAGATGCGGTCGAAAAAGCGATGAGCATCGGTTCGCGGATGTAACGAATGAGCGTCCAAATGCGTCGGCCCAAGAAGATCGCTCCAATCGACAAAAGGATCGTCCACAACAATGCGAGCGACAAATAGAATTCACCGACGAGCTCAAGATAGGTCAGCAAAATCGCTAGGCCGCTTTTGGAAACCACGGCGGCAAGCGCGCCAAACACCGCAACAGGTGCATAACGCATCACATAATGTGTGATTTGCAGCATCATTTCGGCAAGGGCTTCCGCACCCCGAACGAGCGGCGCACCTTTTTCGCCCACAGCGGACAATGCGACACCAGCGAACAATGCGAACACCAAAATCTGCAAAATATTGTTCGTCGCCATCGCTTCGAACGCATTTTTGGGGAAAATCGACAGGATGAAATCCCAGAAGTCGAGTTTCTTGACCTCGCCAATCGTGGCAGCGGCATTGGCGATGGTATCTACCGGCGCGCCAATGCCAGGCTGGAGCAGGTTGACCATCAACAGTCCAAGGCCAATCGAAATGAAGCTGGCGATGATAAACCACGTTATTGCCCGGAAACCAATTCTGCCCAGCGCACTGCTATCACCCATATGGGCAATACCGACAACGATGGTCGACAGGATCAGCGGCGCGACCAAAAGCTTGATGAGATTAAGGAAAATATCCGAAAGCAGTTTGAACGTCTTGGTGATATATTCGAACTGCGTACTGTCCTGCGCAAAACTGACATGGACTGCGTAACCCACGGCTACGCCGAGGATCATCCCCACCAAAATCCATAATGTAAGCCGTTTATCCACGCGGAGCCTCTCCTATTTTTAACTTTTGCGCACGCTACACAGGAGTAAGGGCTGTCGCAACAAGTTACAAACGTGACTTGTTTAAGCGCTCGAAGGGCGTCATAAGCTTTGTAATAAAATTACAACGTATTTTGTCGTTGGACATGGCACTTAACCAA
>NZ_JBIICH010000070.1:0-11537 GCF_044239005.1 Sphingorhabdus sp.
TTGACCCGGCGGACGAAATCCTGAGGCAATCCGCGTTCGGCCTCCATCCGGTTAAACGCCTCAAATGGTGACGAAGTGATAACCCCACCGAAGTCAAAAATTACCGTATTAAATGTCATGCAATGCCAGTCTCAATATTGCAGCTTAAGCCCCGGCCGCGCCCAACGGGTTTTAACGAGACGCCCACTGCCCGACAGGCAGATATACGCGTCCATCATATCGTCACCGCCCCACGCGATGTTGGTGGTGAAGATATCATCGGTTGCGACAAATTCGACCAGCTCGCCATCCGGAGAAATCACGCTGATCCCGCACTCCCCAATCGTCGCGACGCAGATATTGCCGCTTGCTTCGATGCCAAGGCTGTCGAAAAATTTATACCCGGCTGGACGATATACGGGAATCCCTGGCCCACCCGGACCTGCATCCGGCGCAACTTTGCCTGGCGACGTGATGTTGAACTTCATCAACCGGCACGTATAGGTTTCGGCAGCATATAATGTCTTGCCATCGGGCGACAGGCCAACGCCATTGGGGTTGTTCGACGGAAAGATGACCTCTTCCAAATGGCTGCCATCTGCTTTGGCATAAAAGATGCCGACGACATCATGGCTACGCTTGGCATAATCGATCTTGCCATGGTCGGTGAACCAGAACCCACCATGCGCATCAAACACAATATCGTTCGGGCCACGCAGGCTGCAGCCAAAGTCACCCGATTTATAAAGTATCTCGACTGCGCCGGTATCGATATCGATGCGTTCGATCCGGCCGCCCGAATAATCCTGCGCAATGCCGTGCGGCGCTAAAAAGCCATTGGCTTCCATATATTCAAAGCCGCCATTGTTGCAGCAGTATAATTTGCCGTCAGGACCAAGCGCCAAGCCGTTGGGACCGCCGCCCGTCTTTGCAACGACCGACTTGCTGCCGTCGGGCCGCACGCGCGTGATTTGCCCCTCGGCGATTTCGACCAAAATGACGCTGCCGTCGGGCATGACGACTGGGCCTTCCGGGAAGCGCAGGCCGTCGGCGACCAATTCAAACTCTGCCATCATCTTCTCTCCTTCATCCCGGCTCGCGCGCTGGCGCGGTCCGGTCTCCTTCTCCAAGCTCGGCCTGCATGTACACGCTGTCAAGCCAGCGGCCAAATTTCCGACCGACCGACCGCATCCGGCCGGCAAAAGTGAATCCCATTTTCGTATGAAGCGCCACCGACGCAGGCTCTCCGCCGCCGATCACGGCAATCATTTGACGAAAACCACATGCGTGCGCCTCATCAAGCAGCCGGCGCATCAATGCGACACCGATCCCCTGCCCGACATGTTGCGCGCGCACATAAATCGAGTTTTCACAGGTAAACCCATAAGCGGGCCGGTCGCGGAATGCCGTGGCGTAGGCATAGCCCAATATCTCCCCTTCGCGCTCGGCAACAAGGAACGGCCAGCCATGGGCCAAAATGTCCGCAATCTTCTGTTCGGTTTGCTCCAACGTACGCGGCACGGTGTCGAAACTGGCGGTGCCGTTCACAACATGATGCGCATAAATGTCGGCTATTGCTTGGGCATCGGTGATGCGCGCGCCCCGCACGATCACATCGTTCTTCGCTTGCCCCGCGTCATCCATCCGTCATCGCTGACATAATATATCGGCCTTTGGAAGCATTTTGCGGTGTTTGATATCGATCAAAGACTTTGCTCGGCATCGGCCTACACTCAATCGCATCAATCCGAGTCGGCCTATTCTGGCATATGAAAAGGAAATGATGATGAAATCTATCATGGTACATGCTGGCGCAGACGCAGCCTTTGAAAGCCGGTTGCAGGCCGGGCTTGATCTTGCCCGCCGTTTCAATGGGCATATGACGCTTGTCTTGCCCCGACCAACCCAGGATTATGTGGCGTTTGACATGTTCGGCGGTGCGCATTTCATTGCCGAAGCCTTTGATGCAGCCGAAACGGAGCGCGGAAAGTTATGCGCACGCACCGACGCGCATTTAAAATTGGAGGATGTGCCCTGGGATTGGCAGATATTTGACGGAACGACATCCGATGCATTGATTAACGCAGCGCGACTGGCGGACATATTGGTCATGTCGCTGGATGAAGCCGGCACACCCGGCACCGCGCGCGCATGGGTCAGCGATGTCGTCACAGCGTCGCGTACGCCGGTACTTGCGGTGCCCGCATCGACAAAGCGCATCTCATGGGACCGCGCGATGGTGGCATATGACGGCGGATTTGAAGCAGCCAACGCGTTGCGCGCAGCATTGCCGTTGCTTCAGGCGGCATTACATGTGCGGATTGCAGAGGTCGAAACCGTGCCCGAAGAATTCCCTGTCACCGAAGCAGCGACCTATCTGTCGCGCCATGGCGTCCGCGCCGAAATAGCCGTCGCGGCAAAGGGTGATCAAAGCGTAGAGGAACGGTTGCTGAATGAAGTAAATGCGTGGCGACCCGATTTACTCGTCATGGGCGCCTATGGCCATGGGCGGTGGCGCGAAACCTTGTTTGGTGGCGTGACACGGTTCATGCTGGGCGAATTGGGAATCCCTGTGTTGCTCGCGCATTAGGGTCAGGACCTAAACAAAGATTGGCTTTTGCCCTTTTTCCGTGCCAGCTATGGTACCGAAACAGGGGAATTTAAGTGACGCAGAATACAGCCGAAGCAAGCCGTCCGATGGGATTTTGGATGGCACTTGCGCTCGTCATGGGCAGCATGATTGGGTCAGGCGTATTCCTGTTACCCGCGAGCCTTGCGCCCCTAGGGTGGAATTCCGTTATTGGATGGTTGATCACCATAGGTGGCGCATTGTGCGTGGCATCGGTGTTTGGCGCTTTAAGTAAGGCTTTGCCAAAGGCGGGCGGACCATATGCCTACACGCGTGCGGCCTTTGGCGACGGCGCGGGCTTCGCGATTGCATGGGCCTATTGGATATCGATGTGGGTCGGCAATGCCGCCATCGCCACTGCTGCGGTCAGTTATCTGAGCCAGTTGTTTCCGGTTGTCGGAACGCATGGCGTATCGTCGGCAGTAACGATCGCGATTATTTGGGCATTTACGCTCATCAACATTCGCGGAACCAAGCTTGCGGGGCAAGTTCAGATCGTCTGGACGATCGCAAAGCTGCTGCCTCTGGTCGCGGTGATCGGGCTTGCTGCTTATGTCCTTGCGACCCAAGGCACGGCGCTTGTCCGGCCATTTGTGACCGCAGACATTTCCGCGACCAGCATTTCCACCGCCACCATATTAACCCTATGGGCCATGCTTGGGCTTGAGCTCGCGACCGTGCCTGCCGACAAGGTGCAGGACCCCGAACGCACCATCAACCGCGCGACGCTTTTTGGAACCGCCGGCGCTGGCATCATTTATATCCTCGTCTGCTCCGCGGTGGTCCTGATGCTGCCTGTCGCCATCACCAGCGTATCGGCGGCGCCATTTGCGGACTTTGTAAATATATATGCGGGCACCAATGCCGGCACCGCTATCGCCGCGGTCGGCGCGATTAGCGCACTTGGCGCGTTGAACGGCTGGATCATGTGTCAGGCCGAGATGCCCGCCGCTTTGGCGCGCGACGGACTGTTCCCGGCATTTCTGGGCAAAGCAGGCGCCAATGGTACGCCGCGTAACGCCCATCTGTTCACCTCAACACTTTTGACGCTGGTCATCCTAATGAACAGCAGCCGGTCAATGTCGTCGATGTTCGAATTTCTCATCTTACTCACCACGGCCATTGTTCTGGTGATGTATTTCGGGTGCGCTGCCGCTGCGTTCCGCTTGATGACAAAAGGACAGTTGCCGGGCAAAGCGGGTTTCAAAGCCATATTGTTGCTCGCCGCACTATATTCCTGCTGGACGATCTATGGTGCGGGGGCCGAAGCTTTGATCTGGGGCGTTGCTTTATTGCTGGCTGGGTTCCCGGTTTTCTGGCTGTTGAAGCTTGCAAGGGGTTCCAAACCCACGACCTGACGCCTACATGCAGAAGACAAGAAATTTGCGGGACATTCGATGAGCTACACTACCGATTTAGGCCTTTATATTGATGGCAGCTGGCGCAAGGGCGAAGGCCGCGATTGCCACACCGTCATAAATCCGGCCACTGGCGAAACGCTCGCTGAGCTGCCGCTGGCGACTGCGGCAGACCTTGATGAAGCACTTGCTGCGACAGCAAAGGGCTTTGCCTATTGGCGCGGCGTTGATGTGAATGCCCGCGCCGCAATATTGCATAAGGTTGCCGATCTCATCCGTGAGCGGGCTGAGGGCATCGCCGTTCTGCTCACGACCGAACAGGGCAAACCACTCGCCGAAGCGCGGACCGAGGTTCTATCCTGCGCCGCGCAGTTTGATTATTTCGCAGAAGAGGCCAAGCGCAGCTATGGCCGCGTTCTCGTCCGGCCAACGGGGCAACGCGCGATTGTGCTGAAACAGCCTGTTGGACCCGTCGCCGCGTTTTCACCGTGGAATTTCCCGGTCAATTTGATGTGCAAGAAAATGGCTGCGGCCCTCGCTGCGGGCTGCTCGATCATCGCCAAGCCACCCGAAGAAACACCAGCAAGCACAAGCGGCATCATGCAGTGCGTCATCGACGGCGGCGTTCCGGGCAATGTTGCCCAGCTGATTTACGGCGTTCCCGATATGGTGAGCCGCCACCTGATCGCATCACCGATCATCCGAAAGGTCAGCTTCACAGGGTCTGTGCCCGTGGGCAAACATTTGCTGAAGCTTGCAGCAGACGGCGTTAAGCGGACCACGATGGAATTGGGTGGCCATGCGCCTGTGCTCATTTTCGATGATTGCGACCTTGAAAAGGCTATCACCTTGTCGGCGACCACCAAGTTCCGGAACGCCGGACAAGTGTGCATTTCGCCGACGCGTTTCTATGTGCAGGAGGGCGTCTACGACCGCTTTGTCGCTGGCTTCGCTGCGCATACGAAGAATGTGCAGGTCGGCAACGGATTGGATGCTGGCACCGTCATGGGGCCACTGGCCAATGTGCGTCGCCCCTCGGCCATCGCCGCCCTCGTGGAAGATGCAACGGCAAAGGGCGCGAAGCTGTTGGCGGGTGGCACGCGCGGCGAACAGGGCTATTTCTTTCAGCCGACGGTGCTCGCGGACGTTCCTATGTCCGCAGACGTCATGGACAATGAACCATTTGGCCCCGTTGCATTGATGCGGCCATTCAAGACGTTGGACGAAGCCATTGAACAGGCAAACCGCCTGCCCTTTGGCCTTGCGGCTTATGCCTTCACCGAAAACGCGCGGCAGGCGAACCTTGTCGCCGATGCGTTGGATACCGGCATGGTTGGCCTCAACAGCTTTGTGATTTCCATGCCTGACGCGCCCTTTGGCGGGGTCAAGGAATCCGGCTTTGGCAGCGAAGGCGGTCCCGAAGGTCTCGACAGCTATTATGTGACCAAAGCGGTCCATCAATATTGATACAGCGGCAGCTCTGGCTGATTGGTGGGCTGTGCGCTCTGGCGCTTGGCACCGTTGGCATAGCGCTGCCGTTGCTGCCGACCGTACCCTTTATGATATTGGCGGCCTTTTGTTTTGCGCGCAGCAGCCCGGCGCTTGAAGCCCGGTTGATGAATCACCCTGCCTTTGGGCATCATATTGTTGCATGGCGCGAAAAAGGGGTGGTGAGCAGACGCGGCAAATGGTCGGCATCCGTCGCCTTTGGCGTCAGCATAGCGATTGGCTTGATCACATTGGCATTGCCGTGGTCGTTCATACCACTGGGCGTTGCAATATTGTGTCTCGGCTGGATTTGGCGACAGCCCGAAGCTTAAATCGCCGCGTCGCGGACTATTGCGGTCCCGGCCTCGCGTTGTTTTTTGAGATCCGCCTTCAACTTTGCAGGATCACGCGCAAATACGAAACCAAAGCTGACGCCGCCTTCCTTGCCGATGGTGGCATGGTGCAATTTATGCGCCTGAACCAGCCGCTTGGCATAACCACTGCGCGGCACATATTTGAAGTAACGCTGATGCACGAGGCCATCATGCACCACAGTGTAGATGATGCCGTAAAATAGCACGCCAAGGCCAATCCAAGTCGCAGGCTCCCAAGCTTTCTCACCGAGCAACAAAGGGCTGCCAATCGCAAATAAGGAGATGCTAGTAACCGCGCCGACGATCCCATAAAGATCGTTCTTTTCCAGCGCATTATCATGTGGCTCGTGATGGTCACGGTGCCAGCCCCAGCCCCAGCCGTGCATGATATATTTATGGCTCGACCACGCCACCCATTCCATGACGAAGACGGTGCCGACCACAATGAAGATGATGCTGATAATGCTCATGCTGTTCCCATTAGACGCAAATGACCGAATATTGAAGTGCAACGATTGTCACCTCACTTGATTTCGTTGCAATCAGTTCTATGGCATTTTTATTATGTCCACACCGCAAACACTGTACGAAAAAATCTGGAACGCCCATGTCGTCGAACAACGCGACGATGGTACGTGCCTGATCTTCATTGACCGCCACCTTGTGCACGAAGTGACCAGTCCGCAGGCTTTTGAAGGCCTACGGGCGGCAGGGCGCCGTGTCCGCAGACCCGATTTGACATTGGCTGTGCCTGACCACAATCTGCCCACCACCGCGCGTCTGGACAGCCACGGACAACCAATCCCGATTGCAGACCCCGAAAGCGCCCAGCAATTGGAAGCGCTGGAGCGAAACGCGCCGGAGTTCGGCATCGACTATATAAATGCCTCCGATGCCAAGCAGGGTATCGTCCATGTTGTCGGGCCAGAGCAGGGCTTTTCCCTTCCCGGCACGACGATTGTGTGCGGCGACAGCCACACCGCTTGCCATGGCGGCCTTGGCGCGCTGGCATTCGGCATTGGTACGTCTGAGGTAGAGCATGTTCTGGCGACGCAGACGCTCCAACTGACACGTTCAAAGTCCATGGAAGTCCGCGTCGAGGGCGAATTGCGGGCAGGTGTGTCCGCCAAGGACGTGGTGCTGCACATCACGGGCGTGCTTGGTGCCGCAGGCGGCAGCGGCCATGTCATCGAATATACCGGATCCGTTATCCGCGCGCTCAGCGTCGAAGGGCGGCTGACCATTTCCAACATGGCGATTGAACATGGCGCGCGCGCGGGCCTCGTGGCACCCGACGACACCACTTTTGCGTATATCAAGGGCCGGCCTATGGCACCGTCAGGCGCAGATTGGGACGCGGCGGTTGCCTATTGGCGCACACTCGCGACCGACCCGGGCGCAACCTATGACAAGGTCGTGTCGATTGATGCCGCGGATATCGCACCCAGCGTCACATGGGGCACGAGCCCCGAAGATGTGTTGCCGATTACAGGCATCGTCCCCGATCCGTCCGCCTTTGCCGATCCGTCCAAGCAGGAAGCCGCGCGCAAATCACTGGATTATATGGGGCTGACGCCCGGCACACGGATGACCGATATCGAAGTGCAGAATATCTTCATCGGTAGCTGCACCAACAGCCGCATCGAAGATCTGCGCGCCGCCGCTGAAATCTTAAAAGGCCGCAAAAAGGCAGCAAATGTCAAATGGGCGATTGTCGTGCCCGGCAGTGGCCTTGTGAAGCAACAGGCCGAGGATGAGGGTCTGGACCAGATATTTACCGACGCTGGGTTCGAATGGCGCGAGCCGGGCTGCTCCGCTTGTTTGGGGATGAACCCGGACAAGGTGCCCGCTGGTGAACGTTGCGCATCAACCAGCAACCGGAATTTCGTCGGCCGCCAAGGCCCAGGCGCGCGTACCCATCTGGTGAGCCCGGCAATGGCTGCAGCTGCTGCTGTTGCTGGCAAGCTAACGGATGTCCGTGCGTTCGCCAATTAAGGGTGCCGCATGCGCGGCACCGCTGGCCTATGCGGCGGTGCCGGTGAAGCTATTCCCTTTACTTGTCACAAATGCCGAAGCTAAAGCAGTTGGCATCAAGGAAGAGGCTTATGACCAATAAAAAATCCGATGGTGGCGACACATGGTCGACCACAGCCAAGGTTGGCGCTGCAGTGGGTTCGGCGGCATTGATGGCGGCGTTGATTTACGCAGGACGCCGCAGCCTGACCCAGAAAAAGGGAAAGCTGGAACCAATGTCACCTGAGCCCGAAGTTGCGCCGATGACGCACAATCAACCCAAGACGGACACGGACTAAAGGCATGAAAGCGATAAGCCGTGTTGAAGGCCGGGCCTATCCCGTCGGTTTGAAGAATATCGACACCGATGTGATCATCCCCGCGGTGTGGCTGAAAACCATTAGCCGCGCTGGATTGGGCAAGGGTGCGTTCGAAAGCTTGCGCGCGGTCCCGGGCAACGTATTTGACGATCCTGAATATGCCGGTGCGCCTATATTGATCGCTGGCGACAATTTCGGTTGCGGATCGAGCCGCGAACATGCGGCGTGGGCGATGGCCGATTTGGGCATATCCGCGGTTATTGCGCCAAGCTTTTCCGACATATTTTCGGGCAATGCGTTCAAGAACGGCTTGCTCGCTATCGTCCTTCCGCAGGCGGCGATTGACCGTTTGATGGAAGTCGCACGGACCGATGACATTCACATCGATCTGGAAACACAAACCGTCACCACGCCGTTTCAGGACCGGTTCGAATTTGAAATCGACCCATTCCGTAAACATTGCCTGATCAACGGTGTAGACGAAATCGGCCTGACGCTGAAAAGCAGCGACGCGATTTCGGTGTACGAAGCCAAATTATCTGCGGACCGGCCCTGGCTGGCGCCAAACCCCGTTTAGGAGAGAGACATGCGCGCTTTATTATCAACCGCAAGCGGCGGCCCAGAAACACTTGTCATGGGCGAACTGCCTGAACCCACCGCTGGCCCCGGCCAAGTTGTGGTCGCGGTAAAGGCCTGTTCGATTAATTTTCCCGACACGCTGATGATTGTCGACCTCTATCAATTCAAACCTGAGCGCCCCTTTGCGCCGGGCGGCGAAATTGCGGGCACAGTCGAAGCCATTGGCGAAGGCGTGACCGGCTTTGCCATTGGCGACCGCGTCATTGGCCTGTGCGGCAATGGCGGCCTGACCGAAAAAGTCGCGGTCGCAGCGTTCAATTGCTTCAAAATGCCCGACGCCATGTCCTTTGACGATGGCGCAGCTTTGTTGATGACCTATGGCACATCAATCCACGCGCTGAAGGATCGCGGCCATATGAAGTCGGGTGACAATGTCCTTGTGCTTGGCGGCGCAGGCGGCATCGGGATTTCCGCGATTGAACTGGCCAAGGCATTTGGCGGCCGTGTGGTCGCCGGTGTCTCCAGCGAGGCAAAGGCAGACATCGCGCGCGAAGCTGGCGCTGACGAAGTGGTCGTCTACCCGCACCAGCCGTTCGACAAGGACCAGTCCAAAGCTGTCGCCGAGCTGTTTAAAGCGGCCGCTGGCCGGGACGGCTACAATATCATTTATGACACCGTGGGTGGCGATTATAGCGAACCTGCCGTCCGGTCGATTGCGTGGGAAGGCAAGTTTCTCGTGGTTGGCTTTCCAGCCGGGATCGCGAAATTGCCATTAAACCTCACATTGCTGAAAAGCTGCGACGTGTGCGGCGTTTTCTGGGGCGCATTTGCCGCACGTACGCCGCAGAAAAATCATGCCAATATTGCAGAGCTGTTTGACCTATATGCAGCGGGCAAGATCAAGCCGCGCATTTCGGAAACCTTCGCGCTGGCGGACGCCGGAACAGCAATCGCACGCTTGGGTGACCGGGCAGCGGTTGGAAAGCTGGTTGTACACATTTAACACGACCGGCCTTGTTGCGCGACGATGCAGGCATTATCTTTGAACAACAGCAAATTGGAACGGCATGATGACAACTTTCGACAATCGCGAAAAAGCCTTTGAAAACAAGTTCGCACATGATGCGGACCTATTGTTCAAGATTACTGCCCGCCGCAACAAGCTGGTGGGTCAGTGGGCAGCCGAAAAAATGGGCCTGACCCCCGAAGAAACCACAGCCTATGCGACATCAGTCGTGCAGGCGGACTTTGAAGAAGCGGGCGACGAAGACGTTATCCGTAAGCTACTTGGCGATTTGACATCAGCCGGTATCGACGTGGATGACGCGATGATCCGCGCTGCGCTCGAAGACAAAATGGTGGAAGCCCGCCGTCAATTTATCGAGCCTGCATAATGGCAATGCAAGCCCACGAAATTGAGGAAATGATACAAGCCGCGCTTCCCGATGCTTTTGTCGAAATCACTGACCTTGCGGGCGACGGCAACCATTATGCGGCGCGCGTCGTCAGCGAAAGCTTTCGCGGCATGCCGCGCGTAAAACAGCACAAGGCCGTGTATGACGCCCTGGGCGGACGCATGGGCGGTGTCTTGCATGCCCTTCAGCTGACAACAGCCACCCCCTGATTATTGGAGTATTGAAATGAGCGTTAACGAACGGATCGATGAGATCGTCAAAGGCAATGATGTCGTCCTTTTCATGAAAGGTTCGCCATTGTTTCCGCAGTGCGGATTTTCCAGCAAGGCGATCGCCATTCTTGACCATCTGAATGTCGCTTATGAAAGCGTCGACGTCTTGCAGGATATGGAAATCCGCGCGGGCATCAAAGATTATAGCGATTGGCCAACCATCCCGCAGCTGTACGTCAAGGGCGAGTTCCTTGGTGGTTCGGACATCATGATGGAAATGTACGAAGCTGGCGAACTGCAAGCCATTGTGGACGCAGAAGGCTTGGCCAAGGCTGGTTAAGCCGCCCCGGTATTAAGCGGGGGCGGGTTCAACCCCGCCTTCCGCGCGGCGGATATGGGGCAGCAACAGGTGCAGCCAGCCTAATGCCAGCAGATAAGAAACAGCCGCAAAGATAAATAAAGGGGTGTAGCCAAGCCCCGCCGCCAAAACGGCACCAGTCACCAATTGGATCAGGGCGCCGCCCATATTCCCCATGAAAGCCCCAAAGGCCGTTACACGGCCAACCTTTGCGCGTGGCACAACATCGGTAATGATGGAAAATATCGACAGGGAAAAACCCTGATGTCCGGCCATTACGACGCCCATCATGATCGCCACCGGCCAAAATGAATCCAGCGTAAGTACGAACGGCAGCGGCACGACGATGGCTGCGGATCCCAGCATGATCGTCTTGCGTACGCGGTTGACGCTCCAGCCCGCTTCCAAAAGTCGTGTCGACAGCCAGCCTGCGAACAATGCCCCCGCGCCCGAGCCAAAAAAAGCGATGGCCAAAGGTATTGCGAGTTCGCTGGTCGTAAGGCCGAATTCCTTGCGATAAAAATCGGGTAGCCAGAAATTTATGAGCCACCATGTTGCATCGGACAGCGCCTTCGCGATGACAATCGCCCACGTACGCCGTTCAAATAATATCGGCCCATATGGCGCGCCGCCATCGGAAAAGTCGCGATTGGCATCTTCAGCCTGATCATCAAATTTTACGCCGCGTGCGAACCACAGCCATAATGCAAGCGTGACAAAGCCACCGATGCCCCCAAAGATAAGCGCGCCTCGCCACCCCCAGATGGCCGCGATCACGGGAATGAAAAAGGGCATGGCAATTGTACCAAGGC
>NZ_JBIICH010000072.1:0-11490 GCF_044239005.1 Sphingorhabdus sp.
GGCTTTACCACCGGCGCTGCTTACGCGGCCTTTGCCGAAGGCAAATTTGGTTCGTTAACCCCGGGGCATTATGCCGACTTCATATTGATTGATGTCGACCCATTGCTTGCAAGCCCGCGCGAACTGCGTAATGCGATAGTCAAAGAAACATGGGTCGGCGGTCGGCCCGTATATAAAAATGCTGCAGCAAATGCTGCGGAAGCAAACAACAATGGAGAGACAAGATAATGCGCGCATGGACCTTAGCTAGCCGCCCTGCCGGGCTTCCAAATGACAGCAACTTTGCGATGATCGAAGCACCCGATGCACCATTGGGCGCAAACGAGTTCCGCGTTGCGAACAGCTGGTTGTCCGTCGACCCTTATATGCGCGGCCGCATGAACGATGCGAAAAGCTATGCCGATCCATTCATGCTTGGCGAACCCATGACCGGCGGTGCAGTCGGCGTTGTGACCGAAAGCAACAATGCCGATTTTCCCGTGGGCGCAAAGGTTCTTCATATGGCTGGCTGGCGCGATAGCGCCGTATTCGGCGGCGACAAGACGCCACCTGCGGGCATGCCGCCGGTTAAACTGCCTGATCTGGGCGTTCCCGATCAACATTGGCTCAGCATCATCGGAATGCCCGGCGGCACCGCATGGTTCGGCTTGCTCAAGGTTGCCGAAGCGAAGGCTGGTGAAGTCATTTTCGTATCGGCCGCAGCGGGCGCTGTTGGTTCGACCGTCACCCAGATTGCGAAGGCCAAGGGCATGAAAGTCATTGGCTCAGCCGGTGGCGCAGAAAAATGCGCTTGGGTCAAAGAACTCGGTGCCGATGCCGTGATCGACTATAAATCCGGCAAGGTGCTGCCGCAGTTGATGGCCGCACTGAAGGACATGGGCGAAAGCGGCATTGATGTCTATTTTGACAATGTCGGCGGCGAACATTTTGATGCGGCACTTGCCACGTCCAAAGAATGGGCGCGCTTTGCGATTTGCGGCATGATTGACGTGTATAACGACTTCAAAGCCCAACCGATGCAGTATCTTCCGATGATCATCGGCAAGCGCATCATGATTAAGGGCTTCCTCTACCCTGACTTCTACGCACAGGTTCCAGAATTCAACGCCGACATGGCAGGGCTGATCCAATCTGGCGCGGTCAAGGGCCGTGAAACAGTGAAAGACGGGCTTGAGAAAACACCCGAAGCCTTCATCGGCCTGTTCAGCGGCGAAAACACCGGCAAGATGCTTGTCAAACTATAAGCAAATTGCTGCGCAGCATTCGTTGATATGTTACGGAAAAGTCTGTTCAAACTGAACAGTCTTTCCGTAACGTTAAAAATGTCAATGTTGCAATATTGACGCACAGAATGAATTTCAGGAAAACCGCGCTGAACAGCGATGACAGCCGTGCGTCCATTCGTTATATTGTAACATATCAATTTCAACACAGGAGAGAAGCATATGTTACGACGTGACAAATCCCTCAGCCACGCATTGAGACTATCGGCCGCTTGCCTTGCGCTTTCAGTGCCAAGCCTCGCATTTGCGCAGGAAGCCCCTCAGGCCGACGATACAGCGGAAGAAGAAATCGTTGTAACCGCGCAAGGCCGCAGCCAGCTGCTTTCAGATGTGCCAGTGGCGATTTCCGCCGTTAATGCCGAAACCCTCCAAAATAGCGGCGCGAACGATATTCGTCAGCTGAACCAGGTTGCACCATCGTTGCTCGTCTCTTCGACGGGTTCGGAAGCCAATGGTTCTGCCCGTATTCGCGGTATCGGAACGGTCGGTGACAATCCCGGCCTCGAAAGCTCGGTTCCCGTCTTCATCGACGGCGTATACCGTTCGCGTTCGGGCATTGGCTTGAACGAACTCGGCGAAATTGACCGTGTTGAAGTGCAGCGTGGGCCGCAAGGTACATTGGGCGGACGTAACTCGTCTGCTGGTCTCATCAGCATCTATTCCAAAAAGCCAAGCTTCACCTTTGGTGTTAATGGCGAGCTGACCTACGGCAATTATGACTTCATGCGCGCTGCAACGAGCATCACTGGCCCGATTTCGGATCAGGTCGCGTTCCGCGTCGATGGCGTTTATGTAAAGCGTGACGGTTTCTACCGTGACGACCAAAATGGCCGCGACGTCAACAATCGTAACCGCTACTTCCTGCGTGGCCAGTTGTTGCTCCAACCAACCGATGCGCTGTCGGTGCGTCTGATTGCAGACTATACCTCGCGTAACGAAGAATGCTGCGCAGCAACCTATGTCGATGGTTCCGTCAATCCATTCATTGGTGACCTGAACAACCCAAGCACGACCGGCGTGGCATCAACAGCGACATCCAACAACATCATCAACGTATTGCGTGACCTTGGCCAACCATTGGCTGCGTTTAACCAAGGCTATGGCCGTAACATCTCGGTCAGCGCCAACCGCGTTTTCAGCGGCGAAACCAAGGATTATGGTTTCTCCGGCCAAATCGATTATGATTTCGGCGGCGCAACTTTGACGTCGATTACGGCATATCGCCAATATCGTTCCGGTCAGGCGTCCGACACCGATTATGGTGAAGTCGACATTCTGTACCGCGCGCCAAGCGATGATGCTTATCGTCAATTCCACACCTTTACGCAGGAACTCCGCCTACAGGGTGAAGCATTTGACGGAAAGCTGGATTGGCTCGTCGGCGGATTTTTCTCGAATGAGAAGCTGACCGTCCGCGACAATCTGCGTTTCGGCAACCAATATGGCCGCTTTGCAACATGCCGCATCATTTCGGGTGGCGGTTTGGCTGGGCTCTATTCGCCCACCAGCCCATCATGCGTCATCCCTGGCGTCGGCACCGCAACCATCGGCGGCGCTTCGGGTCTGTCGGGTCCGGATATTCTGGCGGCGTTCACGCGGCTTGATAGCCTGAATGATCTGGGCACCACCAACGACCGTTATTTCCAGAACGGCACGAACTTCGCGGCATTCACGCACAACATCCTGCACATTACCGATGCGCTCGATCTGACGCTTGGCCTGCGCTACACCAGCGACAAGAAGAAGTTCGACGCCACCTTTGGCAATGACAACACCGTTTGTACGGCCGTCCAAGGCCTTGTGACCGACGACTTGGTGAACCCGCTGACAACGGCAACGGCGCGTGCACTTGCGGGTTCGTTGATTGGCCTGTCCTGTCAGGGCAACTCGACCGCGGAATTGAACGGCGTGTCTATCAACGACGAGCGCAGTGAAGATGAATTCACCGGCACCGCAATCCTGTCGTGGAAAGCAACCGACGACCTCTTGGTCTATAGCAGCTTCGCGCGTGGGTATAAGGCTGGCGGTTTCAACCTTGACCGTTCAGCACTGAAGTCGCCAATCGGCACATTTGCAGCATCGGGCGGCGCGCAGGCGTTGACGGGCAGATTGCAATTCGACCCCGAATTGGTCGACAGCTATGAAATCGGTGCGAAATTCTCAAATGGTCCACTCAGCCTGAGCGTTTCTGCGTTCCGTTCGGACTTCAGCAATTTCCAGCTGAATACGTTCAATGGCACCGTGTTCCTTGTGCAGTCGATCAACGGTTGTAGCGCGGATTTGGCCGGCGCCGACCGTGACCAGAACCTGTCGGCAGCAGGCTCCAACTTCAACGCAGCAGCGGCAACAACCGGTGCCTGTGCGCCAAGCGACGTGGGCTATGGCGTGCGCGCAGAAGGTGTCGAGTTGGAAGCATCCTTGGTGCCAGCACGCAACTTCCGCGTGGCGGCAGGTCTAACATATGCAAACACCAGCTATCGTGAAAACCTGGTCGGCAGCAAAACCGGCGCACCACTTGACCCTGCATTGCGCAAGTTGCCGGGCGACAATCTGTCCAACGCGCCAGAACTGGTTGCAACTTCAAGCATCACATGGACGCCGGATATCGGCAGCAATGGCATGAGCGGCCTGGTGTATATCGACGGTCGTATGACCAGCGATTACAATACCGGTTCCGACCTGTTCCCGCAGAAAGAGCAAGATGGTTTCGCCGTATTCAACGCGCGTATCGGTCTTCGCGGTCCTGATGAAGCCTGGAGCTTTGAGCTTTGGGGTCAGAACATCTTCAATAAAGATTACGCCCAGGTCGCGTTCAACTCGCCATTCCAGGCGGGTGCAACCTCGGCCCCATTTGTGGATGGGCAATATCCCGGTGGTCGCCAGCTGATGTCGCACTTCCTTGCTGAGCCAAGGACATATGGCATCACAGTGCGCGGCAAGTTCTAAGAACTTCGCGAACCTAAACGAAAAGGGCCTGCAGCGATGCGGGCCCTTTTTTGTTGGGTGGGATTGTGTGACCGGATTATGCGTCTGCGCGGTTCGTGGCAGTATCGTCACCCTGAACTTGTTTCAGGGTCTTACTTCTCGACGTCCAAAATTAAGACCCTGAAACAAGTTCAGGGTGACGGGATTAGCAAAAACGTAATTAAGACGTCCCAAACCCAACGCCCAGGAAGCCAGGCATTGGGCCATTCCATCCGTCATCGCTCGCTGGCGTGGCGCTTGGCTTTTGCGCGGGTTCAGCTTCAACCATTGGCGCTGGCTTTTCACGGGCAGGCTTGGCCGCCGCTTTTTCGTGTGCTGGCTTGGGTTCCACTGGTGCCGCCGCTTCTGCGGGTGCGGACTTGGCTTTTGGCTCTGTTGGCTTGCGGCCGCGCTTTGCGGGTGCGCGCTCTTCGGGTTCACCCGATGGAGCCTCGATCTTGCCAAGACGTTCGATCTTGGTGCCAATCAGCTTTTCGATGTTTTCAATGGCTTCTTCATCGGCCTTGGTGACAAAGGTAAATGCCTTGCCCTTGGCACCGGCGCGGCCTGTGCGGCCAATGCGGTGGACGTAATCATCGGGGTGCCATGGCGCATCAAAGTTGAACACATGGCTGACGCCCTTAACGTCGAGGCCGCGTGCTGCCACGTCGGACGCGACGAGCAGATTGATGTCGCCGTTCTTGAACGCTTCCAATTGCTTCTGGCGTGACGCCTGATCAATGTCGCCGTGAATTTCGCCCGAACGCATGCCATGGCGCTGCAGGCTGGTGTTCAATTCGCGAACTGTCGTCTTACGGTTGCAGAAGATAATCGCGTTGGACACATCTTCCGTGCGCAATAGATCACGCAACACATCGCGCTTTTTCATCGGTGATACGTTCACCAAAAACTGTTCGATATTGATATTGGCGGTCGCGGGACGCGCGACTTCGATATATTTCGGGTTCGACAGAAACTTGTCCGCCAGCTTCTTAATCGGCGGCGGCATCGTTGCCGAAAACAGCAATGTCTGACGCGTCGCCGGCAACTTTGTGCAGATATGTTCGATGTCGGGAATGAAGCCCATGTCCAACATACGGTCCGCTTCGTCGATGACGAGCATTTCGCAGCCCGTCAGCAAAATCTTACCGCGTTCGAACAAATCCATCAGCCGTCCGGGCGTCGCGATCAAAACATCAACGCCCTTTTCAAGCGCCTTCACTTGGTCGCCCATTTGAACACCACCGATAAGCAGCGCCATCGATAGCTTATGATATTTGCCGTATTTTTCGAAATTCTCAGCAACCTGCGCCGCAAGTTCGCGCGTCGGTTCGAGAATGAGGCTGCGCGGCATGCGCGCACGCGCACGGCCATTGGCAAGCACATCGATCATCGGAAGGACGAAGCTCGCGGTTTTACCCGTGCCCGTCTGTGCGATTGCGATGATGTCACGCATCATCTGGACCTGCGGGATAGCAGCGGCCTGAATTGGGGTTGGCTCGTCATAGCCAGCCTCGCTTAAGGCTCTCAATAATTCATCAGACAAGCCGATATCGGCAAAACGCATATGTTGTTCCGGAAAAGAAGATGCTGTGCCACCGGTGCCAAAGCCATAGCGACGAGCGTCGCCATTGGTCTCTGCGGGCAGAAATGTCAAGGTAATTGGCCGAATGCGCCCGGCGCTATCGCGGTATCAACAATCGGAATTTATCGATCGCGCATTTTGCCCCGGTGCGGGCATGCAACACATCCCGATCCACGCATAATTTGCCGTCATATGACCGCTCCATATAAGCGCCCGCATAAAACTCCCGCGCCAGACAACCGTCACCCAAATACGCGCGGATAAGGATGCCGTCGCGCGTCAACAGGTCGAGCGTACGGTCGGGTCCGGGACGCGAACCGCCCAGTCTGTCGACCCAAAGGCATTTGCCAATTTTCTTTTCTTTATATTTTAACTTCGCAACCGATTGCCGCTGTGCGCCCACGGCCGCTGGTGCGGACGCAGGGCTCGGCAAACGAATGATGATGCGTTGGTCCACGCGCACTTGGCCAAATTCGGTTTTTAACTTGACGAATGGCGCGAACGCATTGCCCGCCATGTCGACATTAAAATCGGCCCAAGCCTTTTGCGACACAGCCGTCAGGCCGGCCGCAAGCAGGATTATGGCAAAAACTATGCGCAAGAAACATTCCGGTATGAAGTTGAAGTTCTGCCGACTTTACCCGATAGGGTTGAACGTATCATGAATTAAATGCCCTGAACCTTTGCACATAATGGGAAAAGCCGTGCCAGATGTAAACGCCTTATCCGAGCTTCGCTCTATTTTGGGACCAAAAGGCTATTCGGATGATCAGGACGTCATATCCCCATGGCTGACCGACTGGCGTGGCCGATTTACAGGCGCCGCCGCAGCATTGCTTTCACCGGCCACCACCGAAGAAGTTGCCGCAATTGTGAGGGTTGCTGCGAAGTATCGGCTGTCACTGGTTCCACAGGGCGGCAATAGCGGGATGGTTGCCGGGGCCACCCCCAATAGCAGCGGCGATCAACTGATCCTGTCGATGCGGCGGATGAACAATATCACCGCGATCGATGCGGATGCCGGCCTGATAAGCTGTGAAGCGGGTGTCATCTTGCAGAACCTGCATGAAGCCGCCGCAAAGGCCGGACGGCGCTTTCCGCTCACGCTTGGGGGCAAGGGGTCGGCAACCGTTGGCGGCCTGATTTCCACCAACGCGGGCGGCACGCAAGTGTTGCGGCACGGCACAATGCGTTTCCTCGTTGCGGGTCTTGAGGCTGTTCTGCCCGATGGCTCGATTTATGACGCCATGGCGCCGTTGAAAAAAGACAATCGCGGCTATGACCTGAAACAACTGCTGATCGGCGGCGAAGGCACGATTGGCGTGGTGACCAAGGCCGTGCTGCAAACCGTGCCCGCGCTTATTGACCGCTGCGTCGTGTGGGCGGGCATCGATAGCCCGCAACAGGCCTATGAACTTTTGCTGTTCATGCAGAAACATGGGCGCGATCGTTTGGAAGGCTTTGAGATCCTTCCCCAACGCGCACTTGGTGCCGTGCTCACGCATATTTCGGGCACACGGCCGCCGCTCGACACAACACACCGCTGGCATGCTTTGATGGAATTTGTGCAGGACGACCCTGCCCAGTCCAGCCCCGGAGAGCTGGCCATGCATCTGCTTGAAGATGCGATCGCCCATAATTTGCTCGAAAACGCGACGATCGCGAGCAGCGACGTGCAGGCAGAAGCTTTTTGGAAAATTCGCGATTCGATTGCGGAGGCCGAACGTGCCGCCGGCGCCGCGCTGCAACATGATATCAGCGTTCCAGTAGCGGCCATGGCGCGCTTTATTGAACAAGAATCGCCGCGTATCGAAGCGGACTATCCCGGAACCAAGACCGTTGCCTTCGGACATTTGGGCGATGGTAACATCCATTTCCACGTAAAAGCCCCCGAAGGTGTCGATGTCGCGGGTTGGTACGCCGGAGATGGCAAGGCGATCACGTCGCACGTCTATGATCGCGTGCGCGCTTATGGCGGTTCATTGTCGGCGGAACATGGCATTGGCCAATCCAAAATCGACGAATTCGCGCGGCTTGCCGAGCCTGCCCGGCTTTCGGCGCTGCGGGCCATTAAAAGCGCGTTCGATCCGTTGGGCATTATGAACCCCGGCAAGCTTGTTCCACTTGCGTAAAGGCCGCTGTCCGACTAAAGCGCCGCATTAAATTTTTGCCCCATAACAAGCACTGGAGTTTCACATGGCCACAGCGCCCCAAGCCGCAAACTTGCCGCTTCTGTACAAAGACCTCATCCCGCTCAACAGCAACGATCACGTCACGTGGAAATCGCGCCTGTTGGAGAATGCAAAGTTTCTTGAAGGACAGCATGCAATCCCGTTGACGATCGAAGAGTTCGTTCCTGCATCGCGCACCTATCCCATCATTTTTTCCGCAACAGACAATCCTGTTCCGCTGGTCCTGATGGGCATGAACGAAGGCGTAAACACTTTCATGAACGAGGAAGGCTTTTTCGAGCGTCCCGTTTACGTCCCTGCATATGTCCGCCGCTATCCCTTCCTGTTGGCCAAGCTGCGTCCCGACACCGAAGAGCTGTCCTTGTGCTTTGACCCCACATCGGGCGCCGTTGGTGAATTCGAAGAAGGCACGCCCTTGTTCGAAGATGGCAAGCCAAGCGAAAACACACAGGCTATTTTGAAATTCTGTGAAGAATTCGAAAATGCCGGTGCGCAAACCCACGCCTTTGTTGAAGAGCTGCAAAAGCTTGACCTGTTAATGGACGGCGAAGTGTCGATCCAACAAGAAGGTCAGGAACAGCCATTCATCTACCGTGGTTTCAAAATGATCGACGAAGCGAAACTGCGCGAATTGCGTGGCGACACCGTGCGCAAGCTGAACCAGAACGGTATCCTTGCACTCATCCACGCGCATTTGTTCTCGTTGCAGCTGATGCGGGAAATATTTGCAGTTCAGGTTGCACAAGGTAAGGTACCGCAAGTGACGGAACTGCCTTCGACCTAATCAGGCGAAATGCTTCATGCCGTCACTGTCCATCAGGGAAAGTGACGGCATGGCAAAATATAGCAAGATCGCGATCCTTTTTCATTGGCTGATTGCCATATTGATCGCTGCCAACATACTGTTGGCAAATCTGGGCGAAGACCTGCCCCGCGCCGCACGCGCGGCCTATATGAGCCCGCACAAGGCCATTGGCATTTCCATTCTTCTACTGACGGTTGGCCGCATTTTATGGCGCATTGCCAATCGCCCGCCTGCGCTGCCTGATAAGATTACGGGTTGGCAGGCCAAAGCCGGCCAGTGCGCTCATATATTATTCTACGTCCTGATGATCGCCATGCCGCTGACCGGTTGGCTGATGATCGGCGCCAAGGGCAACGCTGCGCCCGTTGATTTCTTTGGCCTGTTCACCATTGATATGGCGGTTGGCGAAAATGCGATGCTGGCGGACATCGGGCATGAGGGGCATGAGCTATTGGCCGCGCCGCTTATCGTGCTCATCGGCTTGCATATTTTGGGCGCTTTGAAGCATCAGTTCATCGACAAGATGCCCTTTGTCCAAAGGATGTGGCCTTAAACGGGCGTTGGTGCCGTCAACATAGGCAGATCAACGACTGCCCGCACCCATGCCTCGCCTCAACGACAGTGGCGGCAGAATGTTTTTGCTCTGACTTGAAACTGCAATGCTCAGGTCCCATTCTTGATTCTGGACGGAGACTTCCCCTCCCGTTTCTGTCCAACGATGCCCTAACCGGCATCAACTCCCTGAACCTCGGCCACCCCGGAACATTCCGGGGTGGTTTTTTTACGCGAATCTTGCGGCTTTATTCCGCAGCCATCAACGCAGAGGAACCAAGCGCCTCGTCCGCCAAAGCCTCCACCAATCCGGCTATCAATAACTTCATCGGTTCAACGCCAGCCCCAGGCTGTCGCAAATCAGCATCAAGGTAAAGCGACCGGTCGACTTCCAATTGGATCGCATGGATATTGGCACGCGGCTTGGCATGGCGGCGCAGGATATAATCCCCGGCATAGGGGTGATTAAGCGCCGCCGTAAATCCGTGCCCCTGCAAACGGGACATCAGCAATTCGGCATATTGCGAGGATGCACTTTTGCCGAAACGGTCGCCGATCACAAATTGCGGCCCCGCGCCAGTTGCCGGGTTGTGGAGCGGTGGCATGCTGTGCACATCCAGCAGGATCGCGACCCCGAACTTTCGCCGCATATTTTCAAGCACCGTTGATACGGCCTGATGATAGGGCCGATGCAGCGCCGCAATGCGGTCATTGATATCGTCTAAAGTGAACTGCCGTTTCCACAAATCGCCTTCGCCCGACAATCGGCGCGGCACAAGGCCAAGCCCGCCGCGCTGCTTCACGCCGGGCGCGGGATAATCCGCGCGCTGTGCGCCTTGGACCATCTCAACATCGATATCCTGTTCATCGCGGTTCAGGTCGATCCAGGCCCGTGCGCGGTGGGCGACAATAACCGGATGGCCGAACTGTACCGAACGGCGCACCAATAGATCGGCATAGCGATCCTCAAGCCGGACCAGCGATGCCGGCGGCACGCGCAGCGCGTCAATGACAGCGGCTGGGTAATCGCGCCCGGCGTGCGGCACAGACAGCAGCACAGGCACGGACATATTTTCCGTTCCCCACATTGCAAATCCGGATGCCGATATGTCCAACACGCCCTCTTCATTAGACTAAAATATGTTGTTGGCAGGTTTTGCGCAAAATGGTGAAAAAAATTAAGCCTCTGCAATTATAGATAGACCCAGCGCCGCAATTTGGCGCCCCAAAAGATGTTTAAGGATTATGTATGACCCGCATTCTGCTCGCCGAAGATGAACAGGCCATGCGCGAATATCTCGCGCGCGCACTGGAACGGTCGGGCTATGACGTGGTCGCGGTCGACCGCGGCACAGCGGCAGCGCCCTTGTTGGAACAAGAGCATTTCGATCTGCTGCTCACCGATATTGTGATGCCGGAAATGGACGGCATTGAACTCGCGCGCCACTGTAACCGCGTGTCTCCGGGCACGGAGGTCATGTTTATCACCGGCTTTTCGGCCGTGGCGCTGCGCGCAAGCGCGTCCATGCCAAGCGCCAAAATACTGTCCAAACCCTTCCATCTGAAAGACCTTGTCCTTGAAGTCGAACGGCTGTTTTCCAAGGAAAGTTTTGGCGAGCTGAAATAGGCTTGAATGATAGCAAAAGCCCAGCTAGAGGCTGCGGCGTTGTGGGCGTATAGCTCAGCGGTAGAGCACTGCATTGACATTGCAGGGGTCGCAAGTTCAAACCTTGCTACGCCCACCATTTAAAAACCCCGCCGTCCGAATGGAACGGCGGGGTTTTTTAATTTCGCAATATGTTCCCCTGTGCGGCATCCGAATCCCAAACGCGCCGAACGGAACCCGTCATGTGCCATTCAACGCCGAATGCACGTAAAGCCTATGATAAAAATACCACAGCCGAGCAATAAAGTTGCTGGTTTAGCTGAGCAGTTTCCGGCGGCTGTCATCAGGGCAGGTTTCTTGCACGACCAATTTAGCCGCCAGCAGCTGCTTCAAAATCTCGTTGAACCAGCGTGACGACATGCCGGACTTATTCATATAATATTTTACCGGTTGCCCGGGTTCTTGCTTAATGAGGAGCAGCACATCCCCCTCTTTACGCATAA
>NZ_JBIICH010000004.1:0-40969 GCF_044239005.1 Sphingorhabdus sp.
CTTGTCACCACATGTGGACCAGGCGTCGATGACCTTGTTGTACTTTTCCTGCTGCGTGATCAGACCGTCCTGATACTGCTGCTCAAAGTCGGCAACAATTGCCTTGGTTTCAGCCACCATTTCCGTCTTTTCTTCCGGAATGATCATGTCGTCCTTGCCGAACGAAATACCGGCCTTGAACGCATATTTGAAGCCAAGCGACATGATGGCGTCGGCAAACAATACCGTGTCTTTCTGACCCGTGTGACGATAAACCTGATCGATAACGTCGCCAATTTCCTTCTTGGTGAGAAGGCGGTTGACGGTTTCGAATGGCACGCGGTGGCTCTTTGGCAGCGTTTCTGCGAGCAACATACGGCCAGGGGTGGTGTCAAAGCGAACCATGCGCTCAACGCCATCTTCACCGGTCTGTGGGACGCGAGCGATGATCTTGGAGTGGAGCGTGACCGCACCAACCTCAAGCGCCTGATGCACTTCAGCCATGTCGGACAGCATCATGCCTTCGCCTGGCTCACCGCGGCGATCCATCGAAAGATAATATAGACCCAAGACCATGTCCTGCGAAGGAACGATGATTGGCTTACCGTTTGCAGGCGACAGGATGTTGTTGGTGGACATCATCAAAACGCGTGCTTCCAACTGGGCCTCAAGGCTCAATGGAACGTGAACAGCCATCTGGTCACCGTCGAAGTCGGCGTTAAAGGCCGAGCAGACGAGCGGGTGAAGCTGGATAGCCTTGCCTTCAATCAGGACAGGTTCGAACGCCTGAATGCCCAAACGGTGAAGCGTCGGTGCGCGGTTCAGCAACACAGGATGCTCGCGGATAACCTCATCGAGGATGTCCCAAACTTCCTTGCGCTCCTTTTCGACCCACTTCTTGGCTTGCTTCAGGGTCATCGAAAGACCCTTCGCATCCAGACGCGAGTAGATGAAAGGCTTGAACAGTTCGAGCGCCATCTTCTTTGGCAGGCCGCACTGGTGCAATTTCAATTCAGGACCGGTCACGATAACCGAACGACCCGAATAATCGACGCGCTTACCCAAAAGGTTCTGACGGAAACGGCCCTGCTTGCCCTTGAGCATGTCGGACAGCGACTTCAACGGACGCTTGTTGGCACCGGTGATCGTACGGCCGCGACGGCCATTGTCGAACAACGCGTCAACAGCTTCCTGCAGCATGCGCTTTTCGTTGCGGACGATGATGTCTGGCGCGCGAAGCTCAATCAGGCGCTTCAAACGGTTGTTACGGTTGATAACGCGGCGATAGAGATCGTTCAGATCGGACGTTGCAAAACGACCGCCATCCAGCGGCACCAATGGGCGCAATTCTGGTGGAATGACGGGAATGACGTCCAAAATCATCCACTCGGGCTTGTTGCCTGAATCGATGAAGCTTTCGACGACCTTCAAACGCTTGATGATCTTCTTGGGCTTGAGTTCCGACTTGGTAACAGCAAGCTCGTCGAGCAGGTCAGTACGCTCTTGCTCAAGGTCGAGGTCCATCAACATGGTCTTGACGGCTTCTGCACCAATGCTGGCGGTGAAAGCGTCTTCGCCATATTCGTCCTGCGCGTCGAGCAATTCGTCTTCGCTCAGCAACTGGAACTTCTCAAGCGCGGTCAGGCCGGGCTCGGTAACGATGTAGTTTTCGAAATACAGCACGCGCTCAAGCTGCTTCAACTGCATATCAAGCAACAGGCCGATGCGCGAAGGCAGCGACTTCAGGAACCAGATGTGGGCAACAGGCGCAGCGAGCTCGATGTGGCCCATGCGCTCACGGCGCACTTTGGTAACGGTGACTTCAACGCCGCACTTTTCACAGACGACGCCCTTATACTTCATGCGCTTATACTTGCCGCAAAGGCACTCATAGTCCTTCACAGGTCCGAAGATACGTGCGCAGAAAAGGCCGTCACGCTCTGGCTTGAACGTACGGTAGTTGATGGTTTCGGGCTTTTTGATTTCACCAAAAGACCAGCTGCGGATTTTTTCCGGCGATGCGATCCCGATCTGGATCTGGTCAAAAGTTTCGACCTTGGCGATGGGATTGTTGAATTTGCTCAGTTCGTTCATAATCTTTTCCTCATTGGGCTTTTGCCCATGAAAACCTAAGGGCAGGGGCAGGGGGCGGACCTAAGCCCGCCCGGCTCTGCTTATTCCGCTGCCTCGGCAAAGCCCTCGTCACCTTCGATCAAGTCGAGCGCCTTCAGGTCAACATTCAGACCCAATGAGCGCATTTCCTTAACCAGAACGTTGAAGCTTTCGGGGATACCGGCTTCAAAGCTGTCGTCACCCTTGACGATCGCTTCGTAAACCTTGGTACGCCCGATAACGTCATCGGATTTGACCGTGAGCATTTCCTGCAAGGTGTAGGCCGCGCCATATGCCTGAAGTGCCCAGCATTCCATTTCCCCGAAACGCTGACCACCGAATTGCGCCTTACCACCGAGTGGCTGCTGCGTAACAAGGCTGTACGGTCCGATTGAACGGGCGTGGATCTTGTCATCAACAAGGTGATGCAATTTCAGCATGTAGATGATGCCTACAGTTACCTTACGGTCGAACTTGTCACCGGTACGGCCGTCGAACAGGTCGGATTGACCCGAACCGTCAAGTCCAGCGAGCTGGAGCATGGTCGTAACGTCCGCTTCACGTGCGCCATCGAACACAGGTGTGCCCATTGGAACGCCGGTGACGACATTGCTTGCAAGTTCAATGATGTCCGCGTCGCTGCGGTCCTTGATCTCGTCGGCATAATCTTCGCCATAGGCTTTCGCCAAACGCTCGCGCACGATTGCTGGCGGTGCTGCGGCTTCGGGGTTCGGGTTATTGTGTCGCCACTCTTCCAAAGCCTCACCAATTTGCATGCCCAGACCGCGTGCGGCCCAGCCAAGGTGGGTTTCGAAAATCTGCCCGACGTTCATACGCGATGGAACGCCCAACGGGTTGAGCACGATGTCGACAGGTGTACCATCGGCAAGGAATGGCATGTCTTCTTGCGGAAGAATCCGCGAGATAACACCCTTGTTTCCGTGACGTCCGGCCATTTTGTCGCCTGGCTGCAGCTTGCGCTTTACCGCGACGAACACCTTGACCATCTTGAGCACGCCAGGTGCGAGTTCATCACCGCGCTCCAGCTTCTCACGACGATCTTCGAACTTCTCAACGATCAGCTTGACGGCGTCGTCATACTGAACCTTGACTGCTTCGAGGTCGCCCTGAACCTTGTCATCGGCAACCGCGATTTTCCACCATTCGTGACGCTCGACTTCGCTGAGATTTTCCTCAGTTATCTTGTCGCCCTTCTTGATGCCCTTTGGCGCTGCGGCTGCAGTTTGACCAATGAGCATGTCTTTCAGGCGGTTGTAGGTCGCACGGTTCAAAATCGAACGTTCGTCCTCGCGATCCTTCGCAAGACGCTCGATTTCTTCGCGTTCGATGGCCATCGCACGCTCGTCCTTGTCGATGCCGTGGCGGTTAAACACGCGCACTTCAACAACAGTACCAGCAACACCAGGCGACAGACGCAACGATGTGTCGCGTACGTCGCTTGCCTTTTCACCAAAGATGGCGCGCAGCAGCTTTTCTTCCGGCGTCATTGGGCTTTCGCCCTTTGGCGTGATCTTGCCGACCAGAATGTCACCGGGGTGCACTTCTGCGCCGATGTAAACGATGCCCGCTTCGTCGAGGTTGCGAAGCGCTTCTTCACCTACGTTTGGAATATCGCGGGTGATATCTTCAGGTCCAAGCTTTGTATCCCGGGCCATAACTTCGAATTCTTCGATGTGGACCGACGTGAAGACATCGTCTTTCACGATGCGTTCGGAGATCAAGATCGAGTCTTCGTAGTTGTAACCGTTCCAAGGCATAAACGCGACGAGGCTGTTCTTGCCCAGTGCGAGTTCGCCCAGTTCGGTCGAAGGACCGTCGGCGATGATGTCGCCAGCTTCGATGACGTCACCAACCTTCACCAATGGCTTTTGGTTGATGCAGGTGTTCTGGTTCGAACGCTGGAACTTTTGCAGCGTGTAGATGTCGACGCCCGATTTGCCGGGTTCAACGTCGCCAGTCACGCGGACAACAATACGGGTCGCATCGACTTGGTCGACGATACCGGTACGGCGTGCAGCGATAGCAGCGCCGGAATCGCGGGCAACGGTTTCTTCCATGCCGGTGCCAACAAACGGTGCTTCTGCACGGAGCAAAGGCACGGCCTGACGTTGCATGTTCGAACCCATCAATGCGCGGTTGGCGTCATCGTTTTCCAGGAACGGGATGAGCGACGCAGCAACCGAAACCAGCTGCTTTGGCGAAACGTCCATCAACGTGATCTGGTCGCGCGGTGCCATCAGGAATTCGCCAGCTTCACGTGACGAAATCAGGTCTTCGGCAAAACTGCCATCGGCGTTCAGTTCGGCGTTCGCCTGCGCGATGGTGTTCTTCTGCTCTTCCATGGCGGACAGATAGACCACGTCATCGGTGACTTTATTGTCGATGACCTTGCGGTACGGCGTTTCGATAAAGCCATATTTGTTGACGCGGCTGAATGATGCCAGCGAGTTGATCAGACCGATGTTCGGACCTTCTGGCGTTTCAATCGGGCAGATACGGCCATAATGCGTTGGATGAACGTCGCGGACTTCAAAGCCAGCGCGCTCACGCGTCAGACCACCTGGTCCAAGGGCCGAAACACGGCGCTTGTGGGTGACTTCCGAAAGCGGGTTGGTCTGATCCATAAACTGCGACAGCTGCGAGCTGCCGAAGAATTCGCGCACCGCAGCAACCGCTGGCTTTGCGTTGATCAGATCGTTTGGCATCACGGTGGATACGTCAACCGAGCTCATACGTTCTTTCACGGCGCGCTCCATACGGAGCAGACCGACGCGATACTGGTTTTCCAGCAATTCGCCGACCGAACGGACACGACGGTTGCCGAGGTTATCGATATCGTCGATTTCGCCCTTGCCGTCTTTCAGGTTCACCAGTTCCTTGACCACGGCGAGGATATCCTCCGTCCGCAAGGTGGTGAGCGTGTCTTCAACGTCAAGCTGCAGACGCATGTTCAACTTCACGCGGCCAACGGCGCTGAGGTCGTAGCGGTCTGGGTCAAAGAACAGGCCAGCGAACAATGCTTCTGCGGTTTCGCGCGTTGGCGGCTCGCCAGGACGCATGACGCGGTAGATCGCATCGAGGCCCATGTCGCGGTTCTCGGCCTTGTCAGCCTTCAACGTGTTGCGCATCCAAGCGCCGGTGATGACATGGTCGATGTCGAGCAGCTCAAGGCTGTCGATGCCGGCCTTGTCCAATGCTTCCAAGTTTTCAGCGGTGATTTCGTCACCGGCTTCAACATAAATCCGGCCCGTCTTTTCGTCGATCAGGTCGAACGCCGAATAACGGCCAAAGATTTCTTCGGTCGGGATCAGCAGATGCGTCAGGCCATCCTTGACCGCCTTGTTCGCGGCGCGTGGCGTAACCTTGGTACCTGCAGGGAACACGACTTCGCCGGTCTTTGCATCGACGATGTCGAACATCGGTTTCGACGCACGCCATTGTTCCGCGTTGAATGGAATTTTCCAGCCACCGGTGCCACGTTCAAATGTCACGCGGTCGTAGAAGTGGCTCAGGATTTCTTCGTCGTTCAGACCCAGCGCGTAGAGCAAGGTCGTGACCGGCAACTTGCGCTTACGGTCGATACGGACGTTGACGATATCCTTGGCATCAAATTCAAAGTCGAGCCACGAACCACGGTACGGAATCACGCGCGCGGCGAAGAGATATTTGCCCGACGAGTGCGTTTTACCGCGGTCATGGTCAAAAAGAACGCCTGGCGAACGGTGCATCTGCGAAACGATAACGCGCTCTGTACCGTTGACGAAGAAGGTGCCGTTATGCGTCATGAGCGGCATGTCGCCCATATATACGTCCTGCTCCTTAATATCGAGGACCGAGCGCGCTTCGGTGTCGGGGTCAACCTCAAACACGATGAGGCGCAATGTCACCTTCATCTGTGCGGCATAGGTAATTCCGCGCTGACGGCATTCTTCAACGTCATATTTGGGATCTTCGAGTTCGTAATGGACGAAGTCGAGTTCCGACGTTCCGGCAAAATCCTTAATCGGGAAAACGCTGCGCAGCGTTTTTTCGAGGCCGGATACATAACCAATGGACGGGTCAGAGCGCAGGAATTGCTCATAGCTTTCGCGCTGAACCTCAATCAGGTTGGGCATGTCGATAACTTCGTGGATGTTACCGAAGATTTTGCGGATACGCTTTTGACGCGAGAGTGTCGCAGGAGCGGTACGGGTTGCCATAAGGTGCTTTGCCTCAGTTAGAAATGTCAAACGCGCTAAATTCGTTTTCACCAGACAAGAAAAGGCCGCATGGCAAAGGTCCGAAGATTCGGGTCCTGCCGTGCAGCCGTTTCGCGTATGTGAAAATCCAGACCCTTCAATGCTTTAGCCAAGTTGCGCGACGACAAGGCCAATCCCGATGGGGCAGATGTTGGACGTCGTATAGAGGCGCAGGCGGTGAGGGTCAACCCCGGCCTGCGCCAATTACAGGCAATTCCGCGGCGGCGCAGCACCCGCAAGAGGGCAGGATTTGGCCCTTAAGGATACAAAAGGCACCTGCAACGATGAAATGATTGTCCCCTTTGTCGCTTTAACGATTGAGGCGGCTGTTGTGCGAACCCCGATCAGCCAGAGGGGCAGTTACCGATGACCGCGCCGATGATCGCAGGGCAAATCCTACATTTCAAGGGGGGGTCGGTGCCGGAATGACCCCCAAACGCCATTTCCCATTCGTCACCCTGGAGCCGAAGGCGTGCAGAGCACAACTGTTTCAGGGTGTTACTTTCGACGTCCTCCATTCGTCACCCTGAACTTGTTTCAGGGTCTTACTTCCGACGCCGAAGATAAAAATTAAGATCCTGAAACAAGTTCAGGATGACGGGCGCGGGCGGTCAAACACGTTCAGGATGACGAACACCGCACGTGCAAGCGCCAAAACGCTTATCCGCAACCCCCACAACCCCGCCAAAATAAAATCCAGAATAGCCATAGACACACATAAAATGAAATGTCACAAAAGGTGAACTTTATAACGTCTTATGGGTTCCGGGGAGGGCAATTCATTTGGATATACATGGCTATTTGGGGCAAATCCGGGACGTTGCCAAAAGGCATCCAGGAAACGGCTTTGAAATTTTCGCTGGAGAGCTGGCATGAGCCGCCAGCTTATCAACGAATACCGCGCAGACCTTGATAGGCTTCGCCAAGTATCCGGTAGCCGCCGTGAAAGCGTCGTGCGCGAACCGTTTAAGGAATTGTTGAAGCGCTGGGGCAAAAGCCAAGATCTGCATTTCGTTGCCGAACATGCCATAGTCACACCAAAGGGCAACCGCATCTATACCGACGGTGCGTTGCTACACCGATTGGGCGTGCCTTTTGGTTATTGGGAAGCGAAGGACCAAGACGATAAGCTGGATCGCGAAATCACGGACAAATTCCGCAAAGGCTATCCTAAAACAAATATTCTTTTTTCCGATGATGTAACCGCCGTCCTATTTCAAGATGGACATGAGCAGATGCGAGCGGCGATGGATGACAGCGATGCGCTTTTGCCATTGCTCGCGCGTTTCTTTGGGCGCGAACGGCCGGAGGTTCGCGACTTCAAAAAGGCGGTGCGGCAATTTGCGATTGATCTGCCAGATATACTGACGGCGCTGCGCGACATCATCCAAAAGAAGCGCAAGGAGAGCAAAGATTTCGCCCGCGCGCAGGACGATTTTTTAAAACATGCGCGCGATACCATCAACCCAGCGGTAACGGATGCTGATGTGCAGGAAATGTTGATTCAGCATATCTTGACCGAGGACATCTTTGCCAAGGTATTCGAAAATCCCGATTTCCACCGGCAGAACAACGTTGCCGCCGCGCTCTATGCGCTGGAAGACAAGTTATTCGGATATGGCGAGAAGCAACGCCTGCTAAAGGCATTGCAGCCTTATTATGCTGGGATCAGCGCTACCGCTGCGGTGATCGACAGCCACACCGAGAAACAGGGGTTTCTGAAAGGTCTCTACGAGAACTTCTATAAGGTTTATAACCCTATGGCCGCCGACCGGCTGGGCGTGGTCTACACGCCGGGCGAAATCGTGCGGTTCATGATCAAGAGTGCCGACTGGCTGTGCGAAACGCATTTTGACAGGAACCTGATCGACAAAGGCGTTGAAATACTGGACCCGGCGACAGGGACGGGGACATTCATAGTCGAATTGCTTGAAAGCTTCCGAACCGGTGGCGGTCAAGAGCAACTAAGATTCAAATATAAAAATGAGCTGCACGCTAACGAAGTGGCGATACTTCCATATTATGTAGCGAACCTAAATATCGAGGCAACTTACGCAGCGATTACGGGACAGTTCGCAGAATATCCCAATCTTTGCTTCGTCGATACGCTGGATAATGTGAAGTCGGTCAAGGGCATAAAAGACGCGACCCACGTTGGTGATTTGTTCGGTGGGATGAGTACCGAAAATATGGAAAGGATAAAGCGTCAGAATGAACGCAAGATAAGTGTGTTCATCGGCAATCCGCCATACAATGCCAACCAGCAAAACGAGAACGACAATAACAAAAATCTTACATATCCGTTCATCGATGCGAACATCAAAGCCACTTATATCAAAGAGAGTACGGCCCAGAAAACGAAGCTGTATGACATGTACGCACGCTTCTTTCGCTGGGCTACTGATCGGTTGGGTGAGAACGATGGCATCATCGCGTTCATCACCAACCGTAGCTTTATCGAGAGCCGGACCTTCGACGGTTTCCGAAAGATGGTGGCGCAGGATTTCAATGAAATCTGGGTGATCGACCTAGGCGGCGACGTGCGCGCTAATCCCAAGCTGTCAGGAACGAAGCACAATGTGTTCGGTATCCAAACCGGTGTGGCGATCTGCTATCTGGTGCGGAAGAAACGCGTTGAGGGCTGCACCATCCGTTACATCCGGCGGCCAGAAGATGACACAGCGGAAGATAAACTGAGCTGGCTGGGCGGCGCTGATTTGAAGTCGTTGCCGATGATACAAATTAAGCCCGATGCGAGGCATGATTGGATCAGTCAACGCGAAAAAAGCGAATGGGATGACTTTTTGCCCATCGCAAATCGTGAAACCAAAGCTGCATCAGATAAGCGAGACGAAAGAGCGATATTCAAGCTCTATTCGCTTGGGGTCGTGACGGCTCGTGATGATTGGGTTTATGGTTGGCAAAGTTCCGAGTTAGATAATCGTCTACCGTGGTTTATTGAAAAGTACGAAGGAGAACGAAAACGTCTTGCTGCGCTGGCTAAGGATGAAAAATTAAGCAAAGCTAAGCGCCGCGAAGCAATTGCGGAAACCGATATAAAGCTGACACGTGCAGTTAAAAACGATCTCGCTGCAAATATTCCTTACGAATACGACGAAAAGCGAAATCGCAAATCGCTGTATCGGCCTTTCGTTGCTAAACAAATGCACTATTGGGCACGGTTGAATGAGATGCAGTACCAAACCCATCGGCTGTTCGTAGGTGTATCGAACCCAACTCTTATGGTTTCCGGTGTGCCAGCTGCAAAACCTGCCCAAATTTTGGCTTCAGACATGGTGCCGTCATACGACACCTTAGAAAAGACCGAATGCCTGTCTCGCTTCCGCTACACCAAGTCTGGCGAGCGGGTGGATAACATCACCGATTGGGCGATAGTGCAGTTTGCGGCGAACTATGGTTCCGACCTCGCCATTACCAAGGACGCGATCTTTGCCTACTGCTATGCCGTGCTGCACGACCCGCTATATCGTGACAAATATGCGCTGAACCTGAAACGCGAATTTCCGCGTATTCCTTTCTATCCGGATTTCGACCAGTGGGTAGAATGGGGCAAGGCGTTGTTGAAGCTGCATATCGACTATGAAAATGTGAAGCCAGCCAAGCTGACCCGCATCGATACGCCAGCGCCCAAGCGCGCCGAGGGGACCCATCCCAAGCCCAAGCTGAGAAGCAATCAGGAGGCCGGCAACATCGTCATCGACGACGACACGCAATTAACCGGTGTGCCCGTGCAGGCTTGGCAATATCGCCTTGGCAACCGCAGCGCGATCGATTGGGTGCTTGACCAACACAAGGAAAAAACCCCGCGCGACCCGACCATCCGCGAAAAATTCAACACCTACCGCTTTGCCGATTATAAAGAGAGCTGCATCGAATTGCTTGGTAAGGTCGTGAAAGTCAGCGTGGACACGGTGGCTATCACCGAAGCGATGAAGGCGCTCGACCGAAGTGCATAGGAAAAATGGGCGAGAGAATTTGCTGATTTACGCAAAAACCACTTTCCTTCACACACCCCCATCCATTATGCCAATTCACATAGCGTGATACAGGCGTTCCGCCATGCTTGAAGGGGCGGGGCAGCCCTGCTAGGGGCGGCTGCATGACCGAACTCTCGCTTATCCGTAATTTTTCCATAATCGCGCACATAGATCACGGGAAGTCGACCCTTGCGGATCGGCTGATCCAGCAAACGGGCGGCCTGACGGCGCGTGAGATGACGAGCCAAGTCCTTGATAATATGGACATTGAAAAAGAACGCGGCATCACGATCAAGGCGCAGACGGTGCGGCTGGATTATACCGCGAAGGACGGCATCACCTATCAGCTGAACCTGATGGACACGCCGGGCCATGTCGACTTTGCCTATGAAGTCAGCCGCAGCCTCGCCGCGTGCGAAGGCGCGTTGCTTGTCGTCGACGCCGCGCAAGGTGTTGAGGCGCAGACGCTGGCCAACGTTTACCAATCCATTGAGCATGACCATGAAATCGTGCCCGTCATCAACAAGATCGATCTGCCCGCGGCAGAGGTGGACAAGGTGAAGGCCGAGATTGAGGAAATCATTGGCTTGCCCGCCGACAATGCGGTGCTGACTTCGGCGAAGTCGGGCATCGGCATTGATGAGGTGTTGGAGGCCGTGGTCACGCGCATTCCCCCGCCAAAGGGCGACCGCAACGCGCCGTTGAAGGCGATGTTGGTCGATTCATGGTACGACCCCTATCTGGGCGTCGTCATCCTGATCCGCGTCATCGACGGCGTGATCAAAAAAGGTCAGGAAATCCAATTCATGGCCGCCGGCACAAAGCATTTGGTCGACCGCGTCGGCTGTATGCGGCCAAAGCTGGAAATCCTGTCCGAAATCGCGGCGGGCGAAGTCGGCATTATCACCGCGCAGATTAAAGAAGTCGCGCAGACCCGCGTGGGTGACACCATCACCGATGCAAAGCGCCCCGCCGCAGAGCCGCTGCCCGGGTTTAAGGAAGTGCAGCCAGTGGTGTTCTGCGGCCTGTTCCCCACCGACGCCGCGGACTTTGAAAAACTGCGCGAAAGCATCAGCAAGCTGCGCCTGAACGACGCATCATTCAGTTTCGAAACCGAAAGCAGCGCGGCGTTGGGCTTTGGCTTTCGCTGCGGGTTCCTGGGGCTGTTGCACCTTGAGATCATTCAGGAGCGCCTGACGCGCGAGTTTGACCTGGACCTTATCACCACCGCGCCGTCGGTTGTGTACAAGCTGGAGCTAAGCCGGTCGAAGACCGAAGATGCGCGCAGTATGGAGCTGCACAACCCCGCCGACATGCCCGACATTAACCGCATCGCGGAAATTCAGGAGCCGTGGATTGAGGCGACGATTTACTGCCCCGACGAATATCTGGGCAGCATATTGAAACTGTGTCAGGACCGGCGCGGCGTGCAAAAGCAACTGACCTATGTCGGTGGCCGTGCGCAGATCGTCTATGAACTGCCGCTCAACGAAGTCGTGTTCGATTTTTACGACCGGTTAAAGAGCATTTCGCGCGGCTATGCCTCGTTCGATTACCACCAGATCGGCCACCGCGAAGGCGACCTTGTGAAAATGAGCGTGCTGGTCAATGGCGACGCGGTCGACGCGCTGAGCATGATCGTCCACCGCGGCACCGCCGAATCCCGCGGCCGCGGCATGTGCGAGCGTCTAAAAGACCTGATCCCGCGCCATCTGTTCAAAATCCCCATCCAAGCGGCCATCGGCGGCAAAGTGATCGCCCGCGAAACCATCGCCGCAATGCGCAAGGACGTAACCGCCAAATGCTATGGCGGCGACATCAGCCGCAAGAAAAAGCTGCTGGAAAAGCAGAAAAAGGGCAAGGCGCGGATGCGGGAGTACGGTAACGTAAGCATCCCGCAGGAGGCGTTTATTGCGGCGTTGCGGATGGGTGAGGAGTAAGGGGCGACGGTTCCGTTCGTCCCGTCCCTTCGTCATCCTGAACTTGGTTCAGGATCTTAATACCAGCACCCTTCAAAAGTAAGATCCTGAACCATGTTCAGGATGACGGCATCATCGTTATATTTATCTACGCTTAAAAAATGATATAATTTTCGATATCATCAGTAACAAAAAAGCAATAGAAAAACAAAGAATCAATATTACTAAAAACAATTTAGTGTTATTGCTAAACGTATTTAGCAAAATATTTGTTATTTCGGACGTAAAAGAAATAGATAATATGCTAAGAAATAGTATTGAAATTAAAACTGATGTCCGAAAAAAGCTCATAGAATTGACCCCCATATCCTTACTTACCTAACAGCGCAGCACCAGCCGCTGCCAATGTCAGCACGGCGGTCACGCCGCTTTGCTATTGTAACTCCGCCTTCGCCTGTTGCTCCCAGTCTTGCTTTATCTGCGCAAGCAGTTTGATGGCGGGGTTATCATCGCTTCGATTATGCGGGTCATTGGCCAGCGGCAATAATATCCGATAAGCTGTCGCGTAATCTTCTTCGGCGACAAGCTGATGCGTGAGCTCCCAACGCACGCTTTTGTCATATGGCGCGAGTTGTAATGCACGATCAAGACCACGCGTCGCAACGTCGGTAATACCCTCACCGGCTGATTTCAGGCTACGGTAATAATAGATCAACGGAATGGGGTGATCGACCTCGACCTTGTTTAGGGCGGTGATGGCCTTGCGCGTCCGCTTCCAGGCAGCATCCGGATTATCGGCATTTTCTGCAAGGCGCGACAGCGCAAATATTTTTTGCACATGCGCGTTTACAGAAGCGGGGTCAGCCGCCAGCGCCTTGTCGGCCATTTGCACCGCAACTGCATCATTTCCTGCGTCATGCTCTGCTTCGGCCAGCGCCGCCAAAACAAATGGATCGTTGGGATAGCTGCGCGCAATGCTTTGTGCCTGCGGCAGAAGCGTCTTGGCCGTTTCTGCGTCAACCCCGCGCTTTGATGCCAAAACGACTGGCATGATCGCCGCTTCGGCGTCGCGCATTTTACGGACTGTGATTGCACCCACTGCCAGATTCTCGCCCGGAATGGGGACATATCTCAAGCGCGGTCTTTTAAGATAGGCATCTATTTCTTTTTCAAGCTGATTAAGGTCGCCAAATGCCGTTTTTGCAGCGTCCAGTTCCGTCGCGCCATTGGCAAGCGCTACCTGATAGTTGATGAGCTGACGCGGTCGTTTTCCGCTCAACAGCAGATAATGGTACAGCAGCCAGCTGCGGCCGTAAAATTCATCATAAACGCCATTTCTCGGCCTTTTATAAGCGCTGGCGTCTAACAATGCCTGAATAGGAACATTCCTCGCCAGCGCCAGCTCGGCGGCGCGGTGCTGTGCTGGCAACCCCAGTCCAACGCCGCCGTTTTTCTCAAATCGCGCGGTGGAAAAAAATTCGGCGAAGCCCTCACTTAGCCAACGGGGCGTCGACCATTGGTTCGTGCTGTGCATGACGTGGTGGGCATATTCATGAAGGAGCACTTGTTCGCTCTGGGAAACTTTAGCGCCGTCACTGTCCACCCTTGCGGTAAACGCGACTGAGCCTCCAGCCCTTGGCTGATAGAAGCCCAGAACGAAACCGGTTTTGTCACCTGCTAGCTTTCGCACTTGGCTGGAGGTCCGCACCACATATATCGTTACCCGGTTCGAGGGACTGACCTTTGGGGTTCCGCGCCCGAGAATATAGTACATGGCGGCATGAAACCGCTCCAACCGTTCGGCGAATTCCCGCGTGTCCTTTTCATTCTGGTCCGCGATCACCAGAAAATTGTCACTGCTCGCCTCATGCCATTCGGCATAGGCTTGCCCCGGAATGAATAACGTCATTAGGAAAAATGCGAGACCCGTAACTTTCATCATCATCAACCACCCACGGCTTTCAGTTTTCAAAAACTTCTGCACGAAACGTTTTTTGTGTTTCGATTTTTGGGTTGTGATGCGTGCGGCATGTCGTGCCAAGTCTGCCGCTTCGTATACGAACCGTTCGTATAGGCGCTGCGCTAGATATGGGTGAGGGGTAAGGGGCGACGGTTCCGTTCGTCCCGCCCCTTCGGCTCCAAGATCACGGTGTGTCGCACGAAGGCACGAAGCCACTAAGGATGCGCGGGGCCGATAGGGTGGGCACATCGAATAGGTGTGCCATCTGCGCAGCCCATTCTTCCAAATAAGCCGATTCATATACGAGCCGGTTTCTCCCCTAGTTGATATACGAACGGTTCGTATACGAACCGGATTTGCCCCTTCATCCATTGACATAGCAGCAGAAGGGCAGCCTTTTGCGTTGTGCCCGCACGATGCTGGCACCAACCGCAAGACGTGAGGAGAGTTTATGTCATATATGAACCAAGCCGCCTTTGCACCCGCTCGCGGAATTCAGGAATTGAGCTTTGAAGAAATCAACAAAGTAGGTGGAGGGCTTTTGCCGGCATTGTTGCCATTGGCGCCTCTCATTATTGGGGCAGCAGCTGGGTACATCACCGCAAAATCTACAGATGATTGTAAGACAACGACCGTCACCACGGTCAACGGAAACACAACGACCACGAGAACGGTCACGACATGCAGTTGAAGCAGTTACGCTTGACAACAGATCGAATGATGTATGGATACGCAATGGTCGGCTTGGCCATAACGGCGTTCCTGATTTCGTTCTACCTCACTCGTTTTCAGTCGATTTGTACGGAAGTCACTGAGGTTATCCAAATGGATAAGACCACGTCGAAGACTACCGTAACAAACTGCGATCCGTAAAAGCGGTGAGTGTTACTTTGCGATCTCCAATGCTGTTTCGATCAGAGGCTATCACAAAGCACCGCAATCGCCTGTCTGGAGACGTGGCGGTTGCGGTACCTGTTGCATGGCAAACCATTGGTTACCTAATCTTCGGCGGTGTCGCTGTGGTATCGTCCGGTACCCGTAGTGATGATTGCACTACTAAAAACACTTACGATAGCAATGGCCGGTTGGTAAAATCTACCACCGTTTGCAATTGACCGCAGCGCTCTCATCTAGGCGTTCTGCTCTATTTGCAATTATATCTGCGGTTTTGACTGCTGCAGCCATGTTTTCTGCATTTAAGTATTTTGATGTTTTCTATGCCAACGGTTGTAGATCTGTATCAACATATTCTTACCCCGCTGATGGGGCTGTTGTAGTAAGAACGTCTGGGAATTGCCCAAAAAAGACTGTGATTACACTCTGAACGCTTTTTTAGCAAAGAGGCTATCGCAAAGCACCGCAATCGCCTGTCTGGCGACGTGGCGATTGCGGTACCTGTTGCAGGGCAAGCCATTGGTTTTTTGATCTTTGGCGGCGTTGCGGTGGGTGAGGCGTAAGGGGCGACGGTTCCGTTCTTTTCGCTGTTTTGTGCAATATTTGAACGGTCGAATTTGGCCGTGGATGGCGAGAGAGCTCTCACAAGGGGGTATAATAGGCCAAAACGCCTGACCCGCCCCATTGAAGTACATCGGGAATACTTGCGTCGATAATGTTGTGGCCGCCTTTTTCCAAGGCGATCATGTCGGTTTTGCATCCGGCCGCTGTCATCATTGCACGAAAGCGCGTGGCCTGCGCAAAGCTTGCGACGGGATCGTCTTTGGTATGGATGAACATATAGCGCTGCCCTGTGCATTGCTTCGCCAGCATTTCAGATGAAAACAGCCGCTCGAGGCTATCGCCGGGGCCGAAAAATTCACTGCTGGCGATTTTCGGGTAATCGCCAAAGATATAGGCTCCTGCGTAGCCAATCGCCCCGGCAAAAAGGTCTGGTCGTTCCAGCGCTAAGCGAAAGGCCAGCCATCCGCCAGCACTGTGGCCACGAACCGTGACTTTGCCGCGTGCGCCCAGAAAACGGTCCCGGGCATATTCGCCGATTGTCGCCACATCTTCGACGGCACGATGACGATTTGGCGTTTTGGATGCCATTGGAAATTCGTAACCAAGGTCGCCATCGCCCCGGACAGTAGTAACAATCAAGGCTGTCCCGCTTGATTTCATCGCGGCCAAAACGGAATCGGCGGGTCTAAAGAATGTGCGAAGTTGTCCATAGGCGCCATAAACATCAACAATGACGTTTTTAACCGGCCCATCTGACGGAGAGAGGATCGTCGCATTCAGCACGGTGCCGTGTTGGGTCTTTATCGTTCGCTGTGTGCTTGTCCATCCGGGTGGCAAAGGTTGGTGTGCGTGGAACAATGAGGTCACGTTTACAGCGGCTCCATTACATCGACGGTCAGCAATCGATTCAAGCGTTCTTGATCCAAGATCTAAATGAACCAACCTCTGCCCATAACGCGGGCTTGTGAAAGTCGCATAGGTCCCCGATGTTGCACCGGTGGCGATTAACGACACGCTCTCATCTGACGCTACAGTTCCGATCACTCCAAAACTATATGTTGGCGTCGCCGCGTTGTTTTCGGAGCATAAATAGCCAATCCGCTTGCCGTCTTTCCCCGTATAAACAGCAAAAATATCGCCGTTTGCCGACGAGGTAAAAGACTCTGGTATCGCCGAGAATTCCGCGTCGTTTGCGGTGCTTAAATAAAGAAACTCGGAAGAAAGCTTGTTGTCATTGACGACCCATTGACCAATCCCAAATGTCGCAGCACCCATTTTATAGGGGGTTTGGCTATACCATTTTTCCGCATACAATGACCCAAAGCGGGTGAAGATAGGGAAATCAAGATTGCCGATTGGGCGTCGCTTTTCCTCGGACAACAGCCTTGCATTCCGGCCTTCGGAAATCGCTAAAATCTGCATTGTGCCGTTTGCCTTGGCGAGTACGCCCGTTTCAGATGGTTCAATTGCGCCAACAGCAGAAGCATGTCCCGTTCTCAGATCATAAACAAATACTGCCCGCTTGCCTGTCGCGTCTGCTGCAGTGAATGAAATCTGATTGGGCGTTAATATGCCCACCAGGTTGCTGGCGGTCTGTCCAGTGGCGGTAACCTCAAGAACATTTGCTCTCAGAAAACCCAGCGTCGTTGTTTTCTTGTCATCGATTAAAAGGGCGCAGTCGCCGCTTCCGTCCAACGCACACAGCGCCCGTCTAATTGTTGCGGTTGGGGGCGTTAGTTTCAGTGGGGACCACTGACTTTCGGGCGCGGACTTCACATCGCGTATCCACATGACGCCTTTGGGATCGGCAATTATAACTCTGTCACCAGCCGGCAAGACAGACATTATTCGATCGGGCATAGCCGCCAATGGCTCCGCGGAACCGGCAAGCAACGCGAAGGCACACAAGAGTAGGACGGCTGACTTTACATTCATCTTGACCTCAACTGCCTCAAACAGATGGCAGCCTGTATGGCGCGCGGCAAGCAAACGCTTTCGTATACAAATCGCTCGCATATAAATCCGTGCTTCAAAAGCAGCTGATTTATGATGGCAATCGTTCGCCGATGTCGACCGCGACTTCCAACGCAGAGGGGACTGCCGGAAGCGGGTGGGGGAAAGCGGTTTTGTAAAAGTCACGATTGTGGAAATCGGCGCATATCGTCAGTCGGAATTTGCGGTGCGCAATGCGGTGACATACGCATCCGCCTCTGCTAGGCGCGCGGCATCATGTTAAACTTAAACGGAATCACCGTGCGCCTTGGCGGCCGCACTATTTTGGACCGCGCGACTGCGACGCTGCCGCCTTATTCGCGCGTTGGCCTTATCGGCCGCAATGGCGCGGGCAAATCCACGCTGATGAAGGTGATGATCGGCGAGCTGGAAGCCGACGAAGGCAGCATGGATATGCCGAAAAATACGCGCATCGGCTATATCGCGCAGGAAGCGCCATCGGGCACGGCAACGCCGTTTGAAACCGTGCTGGCGGGTGATGTCGAGCGTGCGGCTTTGATGGAAGAGGCCGAACATTGCGCCGACCCCGACCGGCTGGGCGAACTGCACGAACGGTTGATCGCGATTGATGCCTATACCGCCCCTGCGCGGGCCGCGCGCATTTTGGTCGGGCTTGGTTTCGATGAAGAAATGCAGGGCCGGCCGCTCGATAGCTATTCCGGTGGTTGGAAAATGCGCGTTGCCTTGGCCGCGCTCTTGTTCTCCGAACCCGATTTGTTGCTGCTCGACGAACCTTCAAACCACTTGGATCTTGAAGCGACATTGTGGCTGGAAAACTTCCTCAAATCCTATCCGTCGATGATGGTGGTGATCAGCCACGAACGCGATTTGTTGAACAATGTCGTCGACAATATCCTGCATCTCGAAGGCGGGTCCACGACGCTCTATTCCGGCGGCTATGACTCGTTCGAACGCCAGCGTGCCGAACGTGCAGCGCAGCTGGCGGCGGCCAAGGCTTCGCAGGATGCACAGCGCGCCAAGCTGCAGGATTATGTCGCACGCAACTCGGCCCGTGCCTCCACGGCGAAGCAGGCGCAGTCCAGAGCCAAGGCGCTGGCACGCATGCAACCCATTGCCGCGATGGCCGAAGATCCGACGTTAAGCTTTGACTTTCCAAGTCCGGATGAATTGAAGCCGCCATTGGTCACGCTTGATCTGGCGAGTGTTGGCTACACCGCGGGCAAACCGATACTTCAGCGGTTGAACCTGCGGATTGACCCCGATGACCGGATCGCGTTGCTGGGACGGAACGGCAATGGCAAGACCACGCTCGCGCGGTTGCTTGCGGCGCAATTGACGCCGATGGACGGGGCGATGAGCGCGTCGGGCAAAATGCGCGTTGGCTATTTCACGCAATATCAGGTCGAAGAACTTGACGGCGACGATACCCCGCTGGAGCATATGACCCAGCAGATGAAGGGCGCGACCCCCGGCGCGGTGCGCGCGCAATTGGGCCGCTTTGGCTTTTCAGGGGCAAAGGCAACGACGAAGGTTGGCAAGCTGTCGGGTGGTGAACGCGCGCGATTGGCGCTGGCGCTGATTACCCGCGATGCGCCGCATATGCTGATCCTTGACGAACCGACGAACCACTTGGACGTCGATGCGCGTGAAGCGTTGGTGCAGGCGCTGAATGAATATGAAGGCACCGTAGTGCTGGTCAGCCATGACCGCCATATGTTGGAGCTAACGGCCGACCGGCTGGTGCTTGTCGATGGCGGGACCGCAACCGAATTTTCGGGCACGATTGAGGATTATACCGACTTCATCCTGGGCAAGGGCCCCGCGAAAGAGAAGGTATCCAAGGCCGATCGCAAGGAAGACAAAAAAGCGCAAGCCGCAGCCCGTGAGGCGCAAAGCAAGCTTAAGCGCGAAGTCAGCGATGCAGAGGCAGACCTTGCAAAGCTTGAGGTTGTGTTGAGCGCGATTGACCGGGCGATGTTCGATCCGGCGTCCGCTGCGAATGAATATAAGAGCCTGACGATGGGCGAACTGTCGCAACGGCGCGGGAAGATTGTCGCCGCGCAAGAGGCTGCCGAAGCCCGCTGGGTCGCGGCAAGCGAAGCTTTGGAGAAGGCTTAGCCTGAGATGGCAGCCAACGCCGCGGTAAAACGCGCTTCGCCTTCGCCTTGAATGAGCGTGTAGCGGACACCGCGTCCATCAAGCTCCGCGCGGCATAGGTCGAAAAAGCGTTTGCGCTCGGCCGATTGCGCATAAACGCGCAAGCCATCGTCGATAAAGGGCAGGTCGATATCGAGCAGCAGATAATGGTCGGCAAAACCGGCAAAGGCGCCGAAATATCCATCTGCTGCGCCAAACATCATGTGCGCCCACACTGACGTTATCAGCGGGTCTGTATCGAACAATACATAACCAGCGCCCAGCTCTGCTGCGCGCGCGGCCGCGGCGCGGTTCATGGCGTCTTGCGTCTGCGCAATGTGGACGAGTTGCGCCATGCCGATGTCGGTGCCATGCGCCTCGCAATACGCGCGGCCATATTCGGGCACGACTTCGCATCCCAAATGCGCCGCAAGCCGCGTGCCCAATGTCGATTTGCCCGTGCTTTCGGGGCCATGCAGGCAAATCCGTTTCATGCGCGTTCCGCCTTGCCCCATTCGACAAGGCCGGCAACCGCCAGCACCAGAAACATCCCGTACAGCCCGGCGGTCAGATGCAGGTCTTTGACGATATACAGCGGAATAGAGATGATATTGACGATGATCCAATAATGCCAGTTTTCGACAAAGCGCCGGGTCATCAAAATCTGCCCCACAATCGACAGCATCGCGACTGACGCATCCCAATAAGGATAGCTGGCATCGGTTTCGGCATGCATGATGGCGCCCCATGCCCAAATGGCGATGATCGAACCTGCAATCCACAACGCATAGCCCGTTGCCGGAAGCCTGCGGACGGAAATCACGCCGCTTTCGCCCTTATTCCGGTTCCAGCTCCACCAGCCATAAAGATTGATGCCCGCAAAAAAGATCTGCAGCCCGGCGTCGCTGTACAATTTGGCGTCGCGGAAGATGATGAAATATAAAGCAACCATGACAATCGCCACGGGAAAGTTCCAAACCGATCGCCGGATAATCAGGACGATGTTGGCAATGCCGAGCAAAACGGCGACGATTTCAATCATGCTCATTTCGCGTGCTGTAGCGCCATGACCGAGGGACGCAAGTGCCGACGCGGCGGGCGTGGCTAGCGGCGCGGTTGTGTGCCTAAGCCGAAATGGCGGTGTGTTCGTGCGCGGCGCTCATCGCGTGCACATCGGCCTGCAAGGTATATCCAAAACCGTACAACGCATTCAGGCTGATGCCGCATGAGGGGTCGAGTTTTAGGTTCTTGCGTAACCGTGCGACATGGGTGTCAATCGTCCGCGATTGGTAATCGATAACTTTACCCCATAATTTTGCTGCCAAATATTGCCGCGAAAGAAGGCGGTTCGGATTTTTGAAAAACAGCATCGCCATGTCAAATTCACGCTTGGGCAGCACGATCTCTTCGTCGCCAAGGTAGATCGTGGACGCCGATGGACGCAGCAAATAGCGACCGAGGATGACGTTTTCCGAAACGTTTTTCACGTCGCCTTTGGATCGGCGCAACAGCGATTTGATCCGCATTGCAAGGACGTCGGGATCTACTGGCTTGGAAACATAATCGTCGGCACCGGCCTGTAACCCGCGCACAATGTCGGTATTTTCCGCGCGTGCGGTCAGCATGATGGCTGGCATATCCGGATGAAACTTCCGGATATATTCGAGCACTTCAATACCGGATAAATCGGGAATCGACCAATCGACGATGAGAAGGTCGCATTCCGATTGGCGCAACGCCGCCAAAAATTTCTGCGATGAGTCATAGATGGAAACCGTATAGCCGGCCGCCCCCAGAAATTCCTCCATCTCCGCCGCAAAGGCTAAGTCGTCTTCTACCACAGCTATATGAAATTTCTTCATTACTATGCCTTAAATAGTGGACCGAACCCCCACTTGGTTTTACGCCACAAATGTAACTTTTGTAACAATTATATTGTGAACTAATGTGAACTTTACGCGTCCTATGGAACAAAATTCACGGATGCACGTTTTGGTCGCTCCAAAATGGAGCGAATATTCATGCAAGCGATTATTTGACACGCTGAATTCCTTATACCTTTCGGCAGAAGGCACATTTGGGCAGCTATCGCTTTAGGACGTCTTTTCGGCCTTGGGGTGGATTTGGCGGTGATGCCGCACCACGGCGCGCGCCACATTTTGCATGAGGCCGTTTGTGACCTCTCTTCCGGCGTGTGTTTCGGCAATCATGACGGCGACCTGATACCGACAACCATCAGGCGCTTTCATCACCCCGACATCGTTAAGTGCGGTCGAAATCGAACCCAATACTTGCCCCGTCCCTGTTTTGTGGGCGAGGCTCCAGCCCGGGGCGAGCCCTGAACGAAGGCGTGATCTTCCGGTATAGGTCCCCGCCATCAGTTTCAAAAGCTTTGCCCCCGGATCATCAGGCGCGCGTTCGCCAAAGCGTTTTAGCACAAGCGCGATGGTGCCCGGCGCAGCGCCATCCAAGGGTGAGGCCAGATATTTGTCGAGCGCTGCGCGCCGTTTTTCCATGGGAATGCGCGAACGCTGTTCCTTAAAGGCATTGCCTTTGCGATATTCAGGTTGCCAGTTCAGCCCTGCTATCGCGCTTTGCAAAAGCACTTCGCCAGGTCCGAAACGGATCGATTGCACCTTTCGCCGGTCAAGCATCTGGTTGATCGCCTGCGGGCCGCCGGCGACGCGGATCAGGACGCTGTTTGCAAGATTGTCGCTGGCGTTGACGGCGTGGGCAAGCAATTCGCGCACGGACATTTCAAAGGAATCTTTGTCGCTGAGATATTGTTTGATCGGCTGGCTAAACACCACGATATCATCGCGGCTCACGCGTATTTTCTTGTCGAGCGACAGCTTGCCCGCGGTTTCTTGTTCCAAAATCGTCAACGCGACCCACATTTTGGAGACGCTTTGCTGTGGAAAGCGTTCGGTGTGCCGCCGACCGATAATGTCATCCGAAAATGGCGTGTAAATGGCGATGCCCGCACGACCGGGGAATTTCTTCCAAAGCGTGTCGATGTCATTGCGCAGCGTTTCGTCCGCAGTGGACTGAGCGTTGGTCTGGGCGTTGGTCGGTTTGTCTTCGAGGCTGGGGATCGTGAATGTCGACGCGCTTGGCTTTGCGACATTTGGCTTTTTCTGCTCGGTTTTGGTGGCTTTTGGTTTAACCGGGGCCGTTTTTGTCGTGCTTGGCTTTTCTGCTTTTGGCTTTCCCGCAGTTTGTTTTTCGGCGCGTGGGTCATTCGCGTTGGCGGTCACCGTGATACCCGTGATCGCGGCCGCAAGGCACAGGCCACCAATCAGGCTGCGTGTTTCAGGAAATCGGAAAGGTCGCTTAGCGGACATAATATATATCATTCGTTCATTTCGTAGCTGCGCCCTGGGGACTGGGCGCCGGGGTAGGGGCTTGCACGTCGTTCGATGTCTCAGCCGCAGGCATGAAGTGGCTAAGGTCGCTGCCCGTGGTCGTGTGTAGGCTCACAAGAAGGATGACCTGCAAAGCCACGACGATAATGAGCACGAATTTGGCGATTTGGAGCGTTCGGCCGAACGCAACGCTGCGCGCTTCTATTTCGTGCCGCATCACATCGGTCGCCATGCGTATTTCGGACACCGACGATGCATGATTGTGCTGCAGTTCGACCAGCTCTTCTTTCAGCGCCTTCACCGTTGCGATGAGTTCGGCATGATGTTGGCGCGCGTCGGTTTGAATTTCGTCGATATGGTCGCGGACCATCGCCTCAGCGCCAGCGGGCTTAACGCCTGCAGCCTTCAGCAATTTGCCCAAGCCCTCCAGCTTTTTTATGTCTGTGGTCATCGCAGAAAAATCAGTGCGCTGGATTGGCCAATGACGCTGCCCATTGGCGTCGAAAGGCGGCCTGTTGAGGATTCAGCAAAGCAAAATCGGGCATTCATACTGTTGCTCCTTAAGGGGCGCATTAAGATGCGCGGCGGCCGTCCTCCAGTTTAGAAGCGCTTGTTTTCAATTGTTCACAATGCGTACTCTGCTCTGGCGCACTCGGTATAAGCGATTTTTGCGCCATTTTCCATCGGGTTGATGCGCGATTGACGCAGGCCGCGGGGCATGTAATTCTTCGTCTTGGGAAGAGGAGATGCAGATGGCGACAAAAGCAGGCAGCGGAGCTGGAAAAAAGACCGGAACAAAGCGTGCTAAAAAGAAAGGCGCACCATTTTCCGGCGTTGCAGGCGCGTTTGACGCCGCCAATGATGCAACCATGGCGCTTGGCCCGTTAGCAGGATTAGCGCGAGAGGATTTCATCGGCGCCATTGGCCTGATGCTCCGCCAGACCGCCGCCAACCCCGACAAGGCGTGGAAGGCAACCAGCAGCTTTTCCGAAGATGTCGTCAAAATCATCACCGGAAAGTCAGACCTTGCGCCGGATCCCAAGGACAAGCGTTTCATGGACCCGGCATGGACGTTTAACCCGTTCTTTAAGGCGGGCGCGCAATATTATCTCGCGGTGCAAAAGGGCGTCAAAAGCTATATTGAGGATTTGGAACTCGACGCACTTGAGCGCGACCGTGCCAATTTCATCTCGCAGATCATCATTGATGCGATGTCACCGACCAACACGCTGATCGGCAATCCGACCGCGCAAAAACGGCTGGTGGACTCCGGCGGGCTCAGCCTCGTGAAGGGCCTGAAAAACGCCTATAACGACATGGTTCACAACGACATGATGGTGAGCCAGGTGAACAAAAAACCGTTCAAGCTTGGCGAGAATGTCGCAACCGCAAAAGGGGCCGTGGTCTATCGCGACGAACGTTTCGAACTCGTCCAATATGCGCCCACCACGGACAAGGTGTTTGCGACGCCGCAACTGACTATCCCGCCACAGATCAACAAAATGTATATCAACGATCTGTCGCCGGAAAAATCGATCATCAAATGGCAGACCGACCACGGCATTCAGCCCTTCATGATTTCATGGCGCAACCCCACCGACGATATGGGCGTGTGGGGCATGGCCGAATATATCGAAAGCTGCATCAAGGCGCTGGATGTCGTGTGCGAAATTACCGGCAGCGATAAGGTCAATATTTCGGGCGGCTGTTCCGGTGGACAGACCATGTCCGTCCTGCTGTCCAAGCTTGCGTCGATGGGTGACACCCGCGCCAACGCGATTACCATGATGGTATGCGTGCTTGAACCCAAGCCCGGCGATACCGAGGCGTCGAGCCTTGTGTCGCACAATGGCATCGCGCTGGCACGGCAACGCGCGGCGAAGAAAGGCGTGATTGAAGGCAGCAGCCTTGCGCGCGGCTTTGCATGGTTGCGACCAAATGACCTCATCTGGAACTATGTCATCAACAATTATCTGCTGGGCGATGATCCGCCAGCGTTCGATATCCTGTTCTGGAACGCCGACGCGACCAACCTGTCGTCGGCACTGATGGGTGATTTCTTGGAGCTGTTTGAGGCAAATGCCTACGCCGCGCCGGGCACGTTCGAAATTGCGGGCCATACGCTTGACCTGACCAAGGTGACGGGCGACCTGTTCGTTCTGGGCGGAACGACGGACCACATCACGCCATGGCGCGCATGCTATCGCTCGACACAATTGTTCGGCAGCAAAAATGTCGAATTCATCCTGAGCCAGGCTGGCCATATGCAGGCGATCCTGAACCCGCCGGGTAACCCCAAGGCGAAATATTGGAAACATTCAAACGGCAAGACCCCCGCCGACGTCACCGAATGGATGAAAGGGTCCGAAGAAGTTGCCGGAAGCTGGTGGCCACATTGGATGGAATGGCTCCACGCGCGATCAGGCGCAGAAGTCGCCGCCCCCGGTACGCTCGGCAGCAAGGCCCATCCAGCAATGGAAGCCGCGCCGGGGCTGTATGTTTTGGAGTGAGGGGGCGTCGCCGCAGCCGCAACGTCGTCACGATGCCGAAACGGCTCTTTCTTCCTTGCACAGCGGAGTCCATGCGCTAAACTCGGCGCAACGCCGGCGATAAACGCGGCAGGGGAACCCATATGACCAAAAACCGCGCCCCAAATTTCAGCATGGAGACCGTTGACGGTCGCACATTGCGGGTTGCGGTTTGGCGGGCGTCGAAGGCGACGAAGAAGCTGCCGATATTGTTCTTCAACGGCATTGGCGCGAATATTGAGGCTATGGCGCCGATGGCCGAGCTGTTGGATGATCGCGATTTCATCACTTTTGATATGCCCGGCATTGGCGGTTCGCCCGATCCGGTGGTCCCCTATAACGCTTTATTGATGGCGCGCATTGCGGCGCTGTTGCTTGACCGGTTTGACATGCCCGTGGTCGATGTCATGGGCGTCAGCTGGGGCGGGGCGATGGCGCAGCAATTTGCGCTGCAGAATGGAGCGCGCACGCACAAGCTTATCCTTGTCGCAACAAGCGCTGGCATGTTGATGGTGCCGGGTAATCCCGCCGCGCTGGTCAAAATGGCTGACCCGCGCCGCTATATAGACCCCGATTTCATGGCGAAGCATTTCAAGACGCTGTACGGCGGTATGGTGGGCAACAAGGCGGAGCATATTGGCCGGATTACGCCGCCGTCGAAGACGGGATATTTTTATCAGCTGATGGCGATGATGGGATGGACCAGCGCGCCATTTTTGCCATTTCTGAAAACCGAAACGCTCATCATGATGGGCGATGATGACCAGATCGTTCCGCTTGCCAATGGTAAGTTTTTGAACTTCCTCATTCCGAACAGTGAGTTGTTCGTCGTCGAAAATGGCGGGCATTTGTTCCTGCTCAGCCATGTGGAAGAGAGCATAGAGGCGATCCGGGGTTTCCTTGACCGCGACGCACGCAAGGCGCGCAAAGCCGCCTGATCTTCTGTGTGAAGGTCGCGCTTTCTTTTTGGCGCTGACCCGTTAGCCTGCCGAATCAGGCAATGACGGGGAGTAGGGCATGCGGCATATCGCAATCATCGGTTCCGGTCCGGCGGGATATTACACAGCCGAAGCCGCGCAAAAGAAATTTGGCGATGATGTGCGGGTCGATATCCTTGACCGCTTGCCCGTTCCCTTTGGCCTCATCCGTTTTGGTGTCGCCCCCGATCATCAGTCGATCAAGGCGGTGGCGGGCCGTTATGAAAAAGTCGCTTTGTCCGACAATGTCCGGTTTGTCGGCAATGTGACCGTCGGCAAAGACGTCAGCATCGACGAGCTTCAGACATTATATGACGCGGTCATTCTCGCCACCGGCGCGCCGAATGATCGTCCGCTGGATATCGCTGGCGCAGATCTGCCCGGCGTTTTTGGCAGCGCCGCCTTTGTCGGCTGGTATAATGGCCACCCTGATTATGCGGACCTCAGGCCGCCATTGGATGGCCGGCATGTCGTCATTGTCGGCAATGGCAACGTGGCACTGGATGTCGCGCGCATATTGTCCAAAACGCGCACCGAATTTGACGGCTCCGACATTGTCAGCCACGCGCTCGATGGGCTTGATCATTCGGGTGTTGAGGACATCACCATTTTGGGCAGGCGCGGCCCGCACCAAATTGCGATGACGCCCAAGGAACTGGGCGAGCTCGCGCATTTGCAGCGGGCAACACCGCGCGTTGACAAGGATGATCTGCCCGACATCGGCGAAGATGCGCTGTTGGAACCCGGCGTTCGCAAGTCCGTCACCCATCTGCGCGAATTCGCCGCCATTCCAGAGGCGTTTCGCGCGGATAAAGCCATCAGCATCAATTTCGACTTTTTTGCTGCGCCCATTGCGATTGAGGGCGATGGTAAAGTGCAGCGCATCCGCGTGGAGCGCATGCGGCTGGATGACCAGTATCGCAGCATCGGCACGGGCGAAAGCTACACCATCGATTGTTCCATGGTCATCAGCTGCATTGGCTATCAAACGCCGCCCATTGACGGCGTGCCTTATGAGCATGGCCGCGGTCGCTTTGCCAATCTGGACGGCAGGATATTGCCGGGCCTCTATTGCGTCGGCTGGGCCCGGCGTGGCCCGTCCGGCACCATCGGTACGAACCGGCCCGACGGTTACAATATCATTGATAGCGTGGCGGAGGATATGGCCATAAGCGTCGACAAAGATGGTCGTGCCGGTCTGGATGCGCTGCTGGCATTGCGCAAGGTCGACATTGTCACATTCAGCGACTGGAAGAAAATTGAAGAGGCAGAGATTGCCCGTGCCCGCGACGGCGCCCCGCGCGAGAAGTTCGTCCGTATCGAAGACATGATTGCCGCCAGCCATTAATTTGGCCGCGCGAGCGTTTATGTCATCATAATTACGTTAATGCTGCGCTAAGGGCTTCCCCGTTGGAAATTTTCTAAAGGACGCAGCATGTTCAAAACCATTGGCATCATTACCGGCGTGGATGCCGAAGCCGCTGCGTTGTTCCCCGGCCAAAGCGCCAATAGTGAGCCCTTGCACGGTTTCATGATCCGTCAGGTCCAATCCGGTGGCCGCAATATCGCCATCACCTGCAGCGGTATTGGCAAGGTGAATGCGGCAATGGCGGCGATGATGCTGGTCGAACATTATCATGCGGATTTGCTTTTGGTGGTCGGCACTGCGGGGAAATTGAGCGGCCATGACGGCCACTGTTTCCAGATCACGCAAGCCGTGCAGGGCGATTATGGTGCCTCGCGTGCCGACGGATTTGTGCATTATCGGGCAGGGTCATGGCCGATAGGGGAGGCGCATGCCGAACCCTATCACGCCGCAATCATGCCAGAGACGGGCCTACCGAAAGTGCGGATCATCACAAATGACTGCTTCATGGAAAGCGACGACCATGGCAGCCGACTGCACAGCGTCCTTGGCTGCGACATCATCGATATGGAAACCGCCGCCGTTGCCCAAGCGGCAGCCCGCATGGACGTGCCATGGGCCGCGATCAAGGCAACGAGCGACAATGCCAATGGCGACAGCTCGGGCGATTTTGAGGCCAATTTAAAACGCGCCGCCCGTCTGGCCGCCGAGGCGACCGAACGGATGATATCGGCGCTGTAATTGGCTTAGGGTCAGGACCTATTAAATGCACCTTCGCGGTTTGAGGCTATATTGTTCAGTGCGAGGCGGTAAGCGCCGGACTTAGTGGTTCTAAGTCCAAGTTTGCCAACGCAGCAATGGACAATATGGCTCAAATCCGAAGGACGCCAAAATGGCTTCGATCTCAAAACAAAATGCCATTGCAGGCAGAACAACTGCCTGCGGCGGACATTTTACTTCGATATCTTTGCCATTTTGACGCCGCGATGATGCATTTAATAGGTCCTGACCCTAGCCAGTCAAATCAGTCCGCTCGATTCTGGCGATGGGTGAGCGCTGACGGATACGTGTTCCGGTCACGTCATTTTCATATTGCGCGGTGAGCGAATAACGCTCGATGGCATAAATGCCGGGCGTCGCGCCGTCTTTCTCCGCCTTTAATGGTGCATAAATGCGCGTTTTAATCGATTTTAGAACAACGTCGGTCCAATCGGTCCCGCCTTGGTTGCGCAATATTTCGGGCTCATCGACCTTGCCGTCGGCGCCAATCCAGAAACCAATATCGACCCAGCGCTTTTCAACGACCTGTGTGCCGATCCGGTTGAGGTCGCTGCCACCGGCCATCGCGCGGGCGGCCTGTGCCTCGTTCATTTCAATCGGCTTGGAATGCAGCAGAACGGGCCGTTCTGTGCCACCCATCGCCGCATAGCGCGCAATCAGCTTGTCGGTGGTTTCGTTGTTGCCGCCATTGCGGTCCATGCGTGATTTTAGGACCTCAGCCACAATCTTGAATTGCTCGGCCCCGTCGGTGGGTTCTTTCAAGAATAGGTCAATCGCTTCGGTGGCGTCTTTGCGGCGAAATGCCGTCTTCTCGGTTTCCGCGCGCTGCACCCGCAAAGACAGGTCGCGCAGACGGGCAATCGCCGCAATTTGGGGAAGGCCGGCGGAAAGCGCGCGCCGTTCAATTTCCAGATATTTGTCGCTGGCTTCTTCCAGATAGCCAAGCTTCAACCGCGAATCCGCGACTTCAATTTCCGCGCCGAAGACACGAAAGTCATTCGGCTTAAGCGCGCCCTTCAAAGTGTCGCGCATATCGAGCACGGACAGCCGATAAATATCGGATTCGCCCAAATGTGCAGCCACATTGCCATTTGCGCGCAGGAGATCGGAAACTTCGATCGGGAACTGCTCTTTATGTTTGCGATTGCGGCCGAGGGCGTTGGCCAAAGTCGCACGCGCATCGCGATAATCGCCTTCGACAAATTGGTTTTCCGCATGCGCCAGCGTCGCTTTAATATCCTGATCAGGTGGGCATTTGCGCGCAAGGCAGGCTTTTAAATCCGCCTCTGTGTCCTTCAATGAACGCGCCGTGACAACGATTTCACGCTTGGATTCATTCTGCGCCGCCGCCGGCAAGCTGACCCCTGTCAGCAATAGCATAGCAGTCAGTTGAAACATTTTCGGCATGAGAGAATCCTCGCATTCTAAGGGGGAAGCCGAGACGTAATCAGTTTGTTGACATGTGGCTATAATCTCTCGACAAAAAGCATCAGGGCCTCTGCCAAACGCGGCCCGATCTTGGGAGAGATGACATGGCGGTGGCCGATTTTGACATACTGACCTTTGACGGGTTTCTGACCCTTTGGGCAAAGGACCGCCCCAATTGGCCCGCTTTATCGCAAGATGACCACGCTTTTACCTATGGCGGGCTTGAAGAGCACACTGCGAAAATCGCGTCGATGCTGATGGCTATGGGCCTTAAAAAAGGCGACCGCATTGCTTGGATTGGCAAAAACAGCGACCTGTATTTTTCGTTATTTTACGGCGCGGCACGCGTTGGCATCGTCATGGTGCCGATTGGCTGGCGGCTTGCCCCTGCTGAATGGGCGTATATTGCGAAAGACACTGGCGCGCGCGTTTTGTTCGCGGGGCAGGGGTTTGACGCGGGCGTTCAGGCGCTTGCCGAAGACATTCCGGGTGTTGAGCGTGTCATTGCGGAAGATGACGCGCGACGGATGATCGACGCGACACCGCGCGCTGCGTTTGAACCTGCTGGCCCCGATGATGCCGCGCTGCAGCTCTACACTTCAGGGACGACGGGTAATCCGAAGGGCGCGGTGCTGTCGAACCGCAACCTGTTTGCCCTGCGCAAGCACTCGGCAGATTCCGAACATGCCTATACCAAATGGGAGGATGATGAAGTCGTCCTTATCGCCATGCCTTGCGCGCATATTGGCGGGACGGGGCTTGGCATCATGGCACTTGCGTCTGGCTTGCCGGGGTTGGTTCAGGCTGAATTTTCGCCGGATGCGGTTTTTGACGCGATTGAAAAAGGCGGCGCGACGCGGTTGTTCATTGTGCCTGCTGCCTTGCAAATGATGGTCAATCACCCGCGCTGCCGCTCGGTCGATTACAGCCGTCTGAAATATATTCTGTACGGCGCAGCGCCGATTCCGCTCGAGCTGCTGCGGCAATCTATGGATGTGTTCAACGCGCAGTTCATTCAAGTCTATGGCATGACCGAAACGACCGGCACAATCTGCATGCTGCCGCCCGAAGACCATGACCCCAATGGCAACAAGCGAATGCGCTCGGCCGGAAAGCCTTTGCCCGGCGTTGATCTGCGCATTGTCGATGGCGCAGGCAATGACATGCCGGTGGGCGACGTCGGTGAAGTGTGGACGCGGTCTTCGAACAATATGATCGGCTATTGGAATTTGCCTGATGCAACCAAAGGCACGGTCGCCGACGGGGGCTGGATTAAAACGGGCGATGCCGGATATCTGGATGAAGACGGCTATTTATACATTCACGACCGCGTCAAAGACATGATCATCACGGGTGGCGAAAATGTTTACCCTGCGGAGGTTGAGAGCGCGATCTATGGCCACCCCGATGTGTTGGAAGTCGCCGTTATCGGCGTGCCAGACGCCAAATGGGGCGAGGCGGTGAAGGCTGTCTGTGTGCCCAAACCCGGCGCGCAGGTTGATGTTGAAAGCGTGATGAACTGGGCCCGCGAACGCATCGCAGGGTTCAAGGTACCGCGTTCGGTGGATGTCATCGAAGCCCTGCCGCGCAACGCATCGGGCAAGATTTTGCGCAAGGATTTACGCGCACCTTATTGGGTGGGATATGACCGGCAGGTAAATTAAGGCCGTTGGCTTAGCGGCCAACGCTGACATAATTGAACCCTGCGGCCTGCGCTTCTTCCGGGCGATAGATGTTGCGCAGGTCGACCAGAACGTCACCTGCCATGGCCGCGTGCAGCTTTTGAAGGTCTAGCGCGCGATAGGCGTCCCACTCCGTGACTAACGCCACGGCATGCGCGTCTTGCGCTGCGCTGTAGGCGCTGGCCGTCATCACCACGTCGGGCAAGATTTTGGCGGCTTCCTCCATGCCTTCGGGATCATGGGCGTGCACGATGGCGCCGGCATCCAGCAGCGTCTGGACAATCGCAATCGACGGGGCATCGCGCATATCGTCGGTATTGGGTTTGAACGTCAGGCCAAGCAACCCAACCTTCATGCCGCGCACATCACCGCCCAAGGCGTTGATGATTTTGCGGCCCATGGCACGCTTTCGCAGGTCATTGGCCTGAACGACAGCTTCCACCACGCGGACGGGGGTTTCATTATCCTGTGCGGTCTTGAGCAATGCCAGCGTGTCTTTTGGAAAGCAGCTGCCGCCATAGCCCGGCCCTGCATGCAGGAATTTTGGCCCAATGCGGTTATCCAAGCCAATGCCGCGCGAGACGTCTTGCACATTGGCACCCAGTTTCTCGCACAGATCCGCCATTTCGTTGATGAAGGTGATCTTGGTCGCGAGAAATGCGTTTGCGGCATATTTGATCAGCTCCGACGAACGGCGGCTGGTGAACAGCAAGGGCGATTCATTCAGGAACAAGGGACGGTAAATCGCGCGCATGACATCGCGAGCCCATTCGACATCGCTGCCCACGACAATACGGTCGGGGCGTTTGAAGTCACCAATGGCCGCGCCTTCGCGCAGGAATTCCGGGTTTGAAACAACGGCAAATTCAAGGTCAGGGCTGGTTTCGCGAATGATGCGCTCAACCTCGTCTCCTGTGCCCACAGGAACCGTGGACTTCGTTACAACAACCGTGCCAGGATCAATTGCGCGCGCCAATTCTTCGGCTGCAGCATAGACATAGCTCAAGTCCGCATGGCCATCGCCGCGGCGTGACGGTGTGCCAACGGCGATGAAGATTGCGCCGCACCCTTTGACCGATTGCATGACATCGGTTGAAAAACTCAAGCGGCCGGCATCGACATTGGTCTTGACCAAAGCATCAAGGCCCGGTTCGTAAATCGGCATGATATTAGCGTTCAGGCGCGCTATCTTGCCCTCGTCCTTGTCGACACAGACAACTTCATGCCCGAAATCTGCAAAACATGCGCCAGATACAAGGCCAACATAGCCCGAACCGATCATTGCGATTTTCATTACGATACCCTTTTGGAGGCGACTGCCGATTGTTCGCGCCTTATGCCTTTATCATGACAGGAACAAGTCTTGCGTCGGCATGTTCAGCCGACCGCGCAATAGCCAGGTTTATTGTCGACGCGCATTGTAGATGATCTCCGCTATGCGCTGGCTTGCGTGACCATCCCCGAATGGATTGTGCGTGCGGGCCATGGCTGAATAAGCGGCATCATCGTCTAAAAGCGTGAAAATTTCCGAAATGATGCGGTCTTTATCAGTGCCGATTAGCTTGGCTGTGCCCGCTGTGACGCCTTCGGGGCGCTCGGTGGTGTCGCGCATCACCAGCACTGGCTTGCCAAGCGCTGGAGCCTCTTCCTGAACGCCGCCGCTATCGGTTAACATGATGTGCGAGATCGACAGCAGGCGGGCGAAATTCGGATAGTCCAGCGGTTCAATCAGCGCGACATTGGGTAAATCACCCAGAGCGGCGTTCATCACAGCGCGGACGTTGGGGTTCATATGCAAGGGGAAGATGCAAGCCACATCGTCCCGCGCCGCAATGGCCCGGATGGCCGATGCGACATTGTTCATGGCATCGCCGAAATTCTCCCGCCGGTGCGTTGTGATGCCAATGATCTTGCGTCCGCGGAACCGTTCTTCATATGGCGCAAGGTTTGCTGCCAATGCCGGGTTTTGCGCGATGTGATCCGTTACCCAGTGCAGCGCATCAATCCCTGTGTTGCCGGTGACGTAGATGTTTTTAGGCGAAACCGCCTCTGCGGTAAGCGCTGCCGCAGACACAGCGGTTGGCGCGAAATGCTGATCCGCAATCGAGCCGATAATCTTGCGGTTCACTTCCTCGGGCCATGGCTGGTAGATATTGCTGCTGCGCAAACCCGCTTCGACATGGCTCACCGGAATTTGGCGATAATAAGCGGCGAGCGCGCCAGCCATGGCGGTTGCGGTATCGCCTTGGACAATCACGCGGTCGGGTTTTGCGGAATCGAGCACGCGGCCAATCGCCTCCAACAAGCGCGCCGTGAGCGCATCAAGCGACTGCCCGGGCTGCATAAGGTCGAGGTCATAATTCGGAGCGATGCCGCTGATGGTCAGCACTTGATCCAGCATTTGGCGGTGTTGCGCGCTCACCATAACTTCAGTGTGCATGTCAGAGTAAGCCGCCAACGCATTGACAACAGGAAATAATTTTATGGCTTCTGGCCGCGTGCCAAAGATAACCATATTCTTATGCATGTCGGGTTCCTGCAGTGAATGCGCCTGTGCAGGTGGCCATCTAAGCCCAACATGTTAAGAAGTGACAAAATCACAGCGTCAAAGGATGGGCCCATTGTGAGCCCCATGCGGTAACCGTCAGGCTGCGCCTTTTTCCTGTTCAGCCAGTTCCTGCTTCAAACGGCGCGTGACCGCTTCTGGCGATCCCGTATATTTCGCAAGCCGCGCATAAATCAGCGGGATGAGGACAAGCGTGATCAACGTGGCGAGCGTTACGCCGAAGACAATGACCACCCCGATAGAAGACCGTGCCGCACCGCCCGCGCCGCCCGCAATAGCCAGCGGGATTGCCCCAAATACAGTCGCGATCGACGTCATCAAAATTGGCCGCAAACGGCGCGCTGCAGCTTGCTGGATCGATTCCAGAATTTCCAAACCTTCATCGCGCAGCTGGTTGGCAAATTCGACGATCAAAATGCCGTTCTTTGCCGCAAGCCCAACGAGCATGACGATACCAATCTGGCTGTAGAGGTTGAGCGTCATCCCGGTCAGCGCAAGTCCAATAATGCCACCGCCGACGGCCAGTGGGACGGTGGTGATAATCGTCGCAGGGTGCACGAAGCTTTCGAACTGCGCCGCCAGAACGAGATAGACCAACAGGATTGTGAGGAAGAACACGAGGATGATGGAACCGCCCGTTTCCTTGAACGCTTGGCTCTCACCGCGATAGCCGACGGCGAGTACTTCTGGCGATGCAGCGGCTTGCTCTTCCAGAAACGCGAGCGCTTCCCCCATGGAATAGCCAGGTGCTAATCCGCCAGACAGCGTAATGGCGCGCAGCTTGTTATAACGGCCAAGGTCGCGCGCACCGGCGGTTTCTTTATATGTGATGAGGTTGGCCAAAGATACCAAGGAACCATCGCGGCTCCGCAGCTGGATAGCGGCCAAATTTTCCGCCGTTGCGCGGTTTTGGGCATCGGCCTGAACAATCACGCGATACTCTTCACCGCGATCCACATAAGTCGAGACGCGGCGTGACCCCAAGAGCGACTGCAGCGCTTGGCTGACGTCGGCAACGGATACGCCAAGGTCGCCAGCGCGTGCCGTGTCGACCAGAATCTCCATCTGCGGCTTCGTTTCCTTATAGTCGGAATCGAGGTTCACAATGCCCGGATTTTCGCGCGCCGCAGTCAATATCCGGTCACGCGCAACGCTAAGGGATTCATAAGTGGATCCGGCGATGACAAAGTTCAGCGGCTGACCCCGGCCGCGTCCAATAGACGACCGCGCCGCGCCATTGCCGCGCACAGCGGGAAGATCGGCAAGTATTTTATTGACCTGTGCGACGACATCTTCGGTCTTCTCTGTGCGTTCTTCCCATGGTTTCAGGAAGATAAGGAAGGTGCCCGAGTTAAAGTCATCACTTGCGGAAAAGCCGCCAGGCGTGCGTTGAATGATGGACCGAACCGTACCCTTTTCGAGCAGCCCCAAAACCGGTTTGGAGGCATCCAACATATATTTGTCCATGGCGTTGTAGCCAGTGCCCTCTGGCGCTGCAATGTTGACGCTTATGACGCCCACATCCTCGGCTGGTGCGAGTTCGGACTGAAGCGTCGTGAACAAAAGGCCTGCAACAACTAAAAAGCCCATGACGCCAAGAATCGCCGCCAACGGCTTGGCAATCGCGCGGGACAACATATCCGAATAGCGCGTTTCCATGCGTTGGAATTTATCGTCTACCCAAGATGCAACACGTCCGCGCTTTTCCTGCTTGAGCAGCTTCGAACACAGCATCGGCGCAAGGCTGAGCGCGACAAAGCCTGAAAAGGCGATAGCGGCGATCATGGCGCCGGCAAGCTCGCGGAATAAAAGGCCGGTCTGGCCTGCCAGAAACATGACGGGCACGAAAACAGCGCAGACGACGATGGTGGTTGATACGACCGCAAAAGCGACCTGCCGCGTGCCCGTCACCGCGGCGACAAGGGGAGGCTCGCCTTGTTCGATCCGGTGATAGACATTTTCCAACACGACGATGGCGTCATCGACGACCAGCCCAATCGCAAGCACGAGCGCTAGCAACGTCAACAGGTTGATGGAAAATCCGAACATCCACAGTACCGCAAAGGTCGCGAGCAAGCAGATGGGCACGGTGATCGCCGGAATAAGCGTTGCGCGCCAGCTGCCCAAAAACAGGAAGATGACCAAGACCACCAATGCCGCCGCTTCTGCCAAGGTGGTCCACACGCCGCTGATCGCCTTGCTGATGAACAGCGAGTCATCCGACCCAACGGTAATTGTCATTCCCTGCGGTAAATCGCCTTTGATTTGTTCGGCGAGCGCCTTTGCGCTTTCGGCGACGGCCAAAGTGTTCGCGCCCGACTGGCGAACGATGCCCATGCCAAGCGCAGATTCGCCGTTCAACCGGAATGCCGCATAGGGATTTTCCGGACCGGTTTCGACGCGCGCCACATCCGCCAGACGAATGAGCGAACCGTCGGCTCCGCGTGCGACGATAAGCTGCTGAAACTCGGCTTCATTCCCAAATGGTCGGCTGACGCGCAGGGTTACGTTTTGATCAGTAGACTCCAAGCGACCGGCGGGCAGTTCGACATTTTGGCTGCGCAGCGCATTTTCCACATCAAGCGGCGTGAGGCCCAATGCCGCAAGGCGGTCTGGCTGCAGCCAAATACGCATCGATGGCCGCGCTTCGCCGCCCACAAACACACGCGCGACGCCATCGACGGCGGAGAAGCGGTCTACCAGATTGCGGTCGACATAATCGCTGAGTTCAAGCCGCGACCAACCCGGTTTTGACACCACGAGAAACAATATCGGCGATGCATCGGCATCGACCTTGCGCACTTCAGGCGCGAGCACTTCTTCGGGCAAATCATCCGCCACCCCGCCGACACGGTCGCGGACATCGTTCGCAGCGCTGTCGACGCTTCGGCCCGGCGCGAATTCGATGGTGATTTCGGACTGCCCGTCGCGCGAACGGGACGTAATCGTTTGAATGCCCTCAATACCGGCAAGCGCATTTTCCAGCACCTGTGTCACCCGCGTTTCGACGACACTGGCGGCAGCGCCGGTATAGGCGGTTCCAACCGACACAATCGGGGGTTCCGTGTCGGGATATTCGCGCACGGGTAAGCTTAAAAAGCCGACAATGCCGACCAGCACCATCAGAATCGCAATTACGGCTGCGAATACGGGTCTGCGGACCGAGATGTCGGAAAGTGTCATCTCAACCTTGCATCATTTATTTTTTGCGGGGGCTTCGCCAGTTTTGGCTTTTCCAGTGCGCACTTTGGCACCATCCGACAGCTTCACGACGCCTTCGGTTACGATTTTGTCGCCGACTTTAACTCCGCTGACGATTTCGACCAGATTGCCGTCGCGTGTGCCGGTCTTAACCTCAATACGCTTCGCCTTTTGATCAGCATCCAGCGTGTAGACAAAACTCACATCGCCTTCACGGACGAGCGAGAGTTCGGGGATAGCGGGGGCGGTGCGCGTTTTCGATGTGATCGTGACCGACAGCAACATTCCCGGTTTTAACTGTCCGTTGCGGTTCGGCAATATCGCGCGCAGCGTGGCGGTTCGCGTTTGCGGGTTCACCACGGGATCGATCGCAATGATTTTGCCTGAAGCGACATAATCGGGGAAAGCCGCAGCCTTCGCACTGATGTCTTGGCCAACGCGGACGTTCGCCAACATCGTTTCGGGTATCGTGAAATCCAGTTTAATTGCACTCAGGTCGCTGATGGCGGCAATTTCGTCGCCAGCGCTGACAACTGCGCCAACCGATATGCGCCGCAGCGATACTTGGCCGGAAAAGGGTGCACGCACAACGCGGTCGCCAATCGTCGCGCGCGCTTCATTGGCAGCGGCTTTAGCCGATGCGGCTGATGCGGTTTGCGCCTCAAGATTGGCGTTGGTTGCAAAGCCGCGGCGGTGAAGCTCACTAATCCGGGCCAGTTGCTGATCGGCTTGGCGCGCACGCGCTTGCGCGCTGGCGAGTGAGGCTGTTTCCTGCCCTTGCGCCAGAACGGCGAGCATCTGGCCCTGCCGCACATAGTCGCCGTCCGAAAAACCAAGCTGCGTGATGCGTTCAGTGACTGGCGCGCGAACCGAAACCTGCTCATTGGCGTTTGCAGTGCCAACGGCAACGTAGCGGTCCGAAAAGACATGCTCCGTTGCGGCACCCAGTGTGACCAATGGCGCAGGGCGGTCGCGTTTTTCTTCACCGCCGCCACAGGCAGCGACACATAGCATCAACGACAGAATGAGTAGCTTGCGCATTTTTTCACCGGTGAGGGGAGATGGATATCGAAGTTCGCGTGATGACTGAAGTTAAGAGACATTAACAGCAGATTTCGACAAAAGCACTTCTAAAGGCGAAACATTATCCCGACGCCGTGAACCGAGAACGCGTGTTCCCGGTTCGCAGCGGCAATACCATCAATGCCGGATGATGTGATCGAACGCAGACAGGGCTGCTTTGGTGCCTTCGCCCATCGCGACGATAATCTGCTTATACGGGACGGTCGTTACGTCGCCAGCGGCGAAAACGCCGGGGATATTCGTTGCGTTATGTGCATCGATTTCGATTTCCCCGCGGGGCGAAAGCTGCAGCGGTCCTTTTAACCACTCGGTGTTCGGAACCAGCCCGATTTGTACGAAGATGCCTTCAAGGTCGATGCGATGCGAATCCCCGGTCAGACGGTCGGTGTAGACCAGTGCCTCAACCTTTTCGCCGTCGCCCAATACTTCCGTGCTCAATGCCGACGTGATGATGTCGACATTGGGCAGGCTGCGCAGTTTGTTTTGCAGCACCGCATCTGCGCGCAGTTGCGAGTCAAATTCGACGAGCGTTACGTGTGACACAATGCCCGCAAGGTCGATGGCCGCTTCAACGCCGGAGTTGCCACCGCCGATGACGGCGGTGCGCTTGCCCTTGTACAATGGACCATCGCAATGCGGGCAATATGCCACGCCCTTGTTGCGATATTCTTCTTCACCGGGAACGCCCATTTGGCGCCAACGCGCACCTGTCGACAATATGATCGTCCGCGCCTTTAACGTTGCACCGCTGGCGAGCTTCACTTCATGCAAGCCGCCTTCGGCAGCGGGGATGAGCTCCGTCGCGGCCTGAAGGTTCATGATGTCGACGTCATATTCGCGGACATGCTGTTCCAATTGTGCTGCCAGTTTTGGCCCTTCGGTGTGCTGGATCGAAATGAAGTTCTCAATGCCCATCGTATCGAGCACCTGACCGCCAAATCGTTCAGCGACAACGCCGGTGCGAATACCCTTGCGCGCCGCATAAATCGCGGCCGCTGCGCCGGCTGGACCGCCGCCGACGACCAAAACTTCAAACGGCTCCTTGGCTGCGATCTTTTTCGCAGCGCGGGCAACGGTGCCGGTGTCCAGCTTGGCCATGATCTGCGCGAGGTCCATACGGCCTTGGCCAAAGGGTTCACCATTCAGGTAAATGGCAGGGACGGCCATGACCTTGCGGGTTTCAACTTCGTCGCGGAACATCGCGCCATCAATTGCCACATGGCTAACGCCTGGATTGAGCGCGGCCATGATGTTGATGGCTTGGATGACATCGGGGCAATTCTGGCACGACAGCGAAAAGAAAGTTTCGAAGTGGAAGTCGCCTTCAAGCGCCTTCACCGAATCGAGCAAGTCGGCTTCTTCCTTGGGCGGGTGTCCGCCCATGTGCAGCAGCGCGAGAACCAAAGATGTGAATTCATGCCCCAATGGCAGGCCTGCAAAATGCGTTTCAGCAGTACCATCGGCGCGGCGGATGGCGAAGGAAGGTACGCGATCTGCATGACCATCAAAACGCGCGGACAGCAGGTCTGACTGTTCGACGACGGTTTCAACCAGCGCGCGCATTTCCGCAGACTTGGGGCTGTCATCGAGTGTCGCGACGAGCTCAACAGGGGTGCGCAGGTTTGCCAAATATGTTTTCAACTGGGCAGTGGTGGCAGCATCAAGCATCTTGGGTCTCTTTCAAACAAGCACGGTCACGCCGCGACGGATGGCGGCTAAATTGGTCGGCTATCGGGGTGGGTGCCGCGCTAAAGAACGCGGCACCCGAATATATATTAGATCTTACCGACGAGGTCGATCGAAGGCGCAAGCGTTTCGCTGCCTTCTTCCCACTTCGCAGGGCAAACCTGACCGGGGTGCTCGCGCACGTAGATCGCAGCTTTGATCTTGCGGACGAGTTCAACCGCGTTGCGGCCAACGCCTTCACAGGTGATTTCCATAACTTGGATCACGCCGTCTGGGTCAACGACGAAGGTCGCACGGTCGGCAAGGCCTTGGCCTTCGCGCAATACGCCGAAGTTGTTGCTGATGACGTGGTTCTGGTCGCCAAGCATGTGGTAGTTGATCTTGCTGATCGCTGGCGAGCTGTCATGCCATGACTTGTGGCTGAAATGCGTGTCGGTCGACACTGCGAATACTTCAACGCCCATGGCTTGCAGGTCCGCATATTGGTCAGCAAGGTCTTCCAGCTCGGTTGG
>NZ_JBIICH010000179.1:0-2830 GCF_044239005.1 Sphingorhabdus sp.
TGCAGGCCCGTTGCATTGCGCAAATGCAAGGCCGCATCGCGCAGCTGATCGGTGCCTTTCATTTCTTCTGTGCCAATGTTCAAAAGCCGCACCCGCGGGCGGTCAAAACCGAAAATAATGCGGGAATAGGCCGCGCCCATGATGGCGAACTGAACCAGGTTTTTCGCTTCGCACTCGGTGTTTGCGCCCAGATCGAGCATCACCACGTCGGTGTCTTCCAGCGTCGGTAAAAGCGCAGAAAGCGCAGGCCGGTCGATGCCGGGCATGGTCCGTAAGGCGAGTTTTGCGGTGGCCATCAACGCGCCGGTATTGCCTGCGCTGACTGCAGCGCTGGCTTCTCCGGTTTTCACGGCGTTTATCGCCATGCCCATGGAGCTGGTCTTGGCCTTGCGCAGAGCAGCGCTGACCTTGTCATCCGCCGTTACGACATCGTCGGTGTGCAGGATTTCGGAGGCAGCGCGCAGATTGGGGTGTTGATCAAGCGCCGCTTTGATGCGGACTTCATCCCCAACCAAAAGAAAGTTGAAACTTTCGTGCCGGTGCCGCGCCAACGCCGCACCTGCAATCATAACAGGTACGCCCTCGTCACCGCCCATCGCGTCTATGGCGATACGCGGTTTCGTGGACACCTATTATTCTCCTTTAGGAAGGATCAGGCGACTGCAACCACTTCGCGGCCATTATAATGGCCACACGCATCACACAGGTGATGCGGACGCTTCAGCTCACCGCAGTTTGGGCATTCTTGATACGCTGCAACAGTCAGCGAATCATGGCTGCGACGCATGCCGCGCTTCGAAGGGGATGTTTTTCTTTTGGGGACAGCCATCTCGGCACCTGTTCCATTTCAAAATCAATAAGTTCTAGGGCATGCTAGGCGAAAGAGGTGGTCATGGCAAGCAATCGCCAGAATCAGCCTAAGTCAACCGCACATGTCTGTGTGAGCCGCGCGCTATACTTCTTTTTCCGGGCTTTGCAACCCGTGAGATAGCAGATAAGCTCCCCAGACAAACAGGGAGAGTATATATGTTGAGTTTACCCGTAACCCTTACCATCTCAGCAGGCGCCGCTTTGGTGAACATTTGGCTCATGATACGCTGTGGGCAAGCGCGGACCAAAGAAAGCGTTTCGATTGGTGATGGCGGCAGCGAATTTGTTATCCGGCGGATGCGCGCGCATGCCAATTTCGTCGAGAGCGCGCCATTTGTCTTGGTCTTGATTGCCGCACTTGAAGCAACTGGCGGCACGAACAACTGGCTATGGGGTCTGGGCATTGTGTATATCGTTGGTCGGCTCGCACACGGCTTGGGCATGGACGGCGGCGCATTGGGCAAAGGACGCATGGTCGGCACGCTTACCTCCATGCTGACGCTGCTCGGGCTCGCTGGATGGGCGCTCGCCCGCGTTTACGCCGCGGTGCTTTAACTCACCGGGCAGCCAGAACGTCATCGGCGACAAATGCATTATGCTGTCGCTCATAACCGAACTGGCTAGTTGGTCCATGACCGGGGATGAAGGTAACATCATCCCCCAACGGCCATAGCTTTGTCGTAATCGCATTGATGAGGTCCGCGTGGTTCCCGCGTGGAAAATCTGTGCGGCCGATAGAGCCCTGAAACAAGACGTCACCAACAATTGCAAGACGGCTGGGCGCGTGATGAAAAATCACGTGCCCCGGCGTATGTCCGGGACAATGAATAACATCGAGCGTCAGATTGCCCACGGTGACCGTGTCGCCATCCACCAGCCAGCGATCCGGCTCAAACGTATGTGCTTCCATACCCCAGCGTGCGCCGTCATCGTCGAGCTTTGCAATCCAGAAGCGGTCTTCTTCATGCGGGCCCTCAATCGGCAGGCCTAATTCTTTGGCGAGCATTCCGGTCTGGCCGCAATGGTCAAGATGGCCATGCGTTACCAATAGCTTTTCAAGCTCAACCCCCGTCTGCGCCACCGCCGCTTTCAACTTATCCAGATCACCCCCCGGGTCGACGAGCGCCGCCTTGTTCGTTTCTGTACACCAAAATAATGTACAATTTTGCTGAAGCGGCGTCACCGGAATGATGGCGGCTTTGAGTGGCGGTGCTTTGGGTGCAGCAGATGTGACGTTCGACATGCAGCACTATGTGGCCGACTGAAGCGCGCGAGGCAAGCCTTCAGAGCCGACGCCCTGCCCACACCACGCGGCCGATGACCGTAACAGTTGCGCCGTCAACATCTGGCCAGTCGGGATAATTGGGGTTGTCGGAAAGTACCGACAGTCGCCCCCTCGGCCCTTGCACCAGACGTTTGACCATCAACATATCGTCCAGCCGGATAACATGGATGCCATCACGCACCGCTTGGGCCGCCGCGCGGTTGTCGACCATGATATCGTCACCATGGTTCAGCGTGGGTGCCATCGATTCACCGTCCACGCGGATGAGAGAGAGCTTGGCTGGATCAAGCCCCATCCTCCGCAACCATTTTTCATCAAAGCCGATCTTGCCGGCAAGCGCCTCGCCATCGTGCATTGCGCCCGCACCTGCAGAAGCGCCGACCTCCAGCTTCGGAATGAGGCGAATTCCCGATGTCACCCCGGTGTCTGGCGCTTTGCCCAACAAAGCCTCATCAACACCAAAATATCGGGCCAATATGCCGCGCTCGGTCTCGGGCAACTTTTTGGGCGTTCCGCGCTTGATAAACTGTTGGATATAGGCCGGATTTCGACCCACCAGCTTTGACAATCCGGCAAAATCTTCGCCGCTTTCCAAAATGAGCCGTTCCAGAGCAGCTCTTGGTTCTTCCTCCATGGTCATCCCTCCGCTTCGGTTGGAAATATCCTAGACTTGTA
>NZ_JBIICH010000074.1:0-11277 GCF_044239005.1 Sphingorhabdus sp.
AAGCAATATACGACGATAGCCGTGCGCGCTCATAATGTCCCTCGTCCCGATACAATAATGGCGCCCAGCTATAGGAGCCGCGCGCCACATCGCCAAGGCTTTATCCCCGTCATGTGACGGGGAAGCCAAGAATATTTATCCGCCGACCGCAGCAGCCACTTCAGCTGCAAAGTCAGACACTTCCTTTTCGATGCCTTCACCAAGCTGGAAGCGGACATAGTCCTTCAACACGATTGGCTTGCCAGCTTCTTTACCAGCTGCGGCAACAACGTCGGAAATCGGTGTCTTGCCGTCCATAACAAATGGCTGGCTCAACAAAGCATTTTCCTTTGCGAACTTCTTAACAGCGCCTTCAACCATCTTTTCGACGATATCTGCAGGCTTGCCGCTTTCCGAAGCCTTCTCACGGGCAATGCCACGCTCGCGCTCCAGTGTTTCTGCGTCCAAACCGGTTTCGTCGAGCGAAAGCGGGAATGCAGCGGCGATGTGCATCGCCAATTGCTTGCCAAGGCCATCAAGCGTTGCAGCGTCTGCTTCGCTTTCGAGCGCCACGAGAACGCCGATACCGCCCATGCCAGGCGCAGCAGCGTTGTGCACGTAAGACACGACGCGACCATTGCTGACCGAAAGCGACTTAACGCGGCGGATAACCTGGTTTTCACCGATGGTTGCGATGTTGTTGGTCAAACGATCCTGAACGGTTTCGCCAGGACCATAAGGCGCCGCCAAAACCGCTTCAGCGTCATTTGCGCTCAGGCTCAATGCAATATTGCTGACGGCAGAAACGAACTCTTGGAACTGTTCGTTCTTCGCAACGAAGTCCGTCTGGCTGTTGACTTCGATGGCGGTACCCTTGGTACCTTCAACGGCAACGCCCACAAGACCTTCGGCGGCCGTGCGGCTCGATTTCTTGGCAGCAGTGGCAAGACCCTTGGCACGCAGCAAATCTACTGCGGCTTCGATATCACCATTGGTTTCTTCAAGCGCCTTTTTGGCGTCCATCATGCCGGCGCCGGAAAGCTCACGCAGTTCCTTGACGGCTGAAGCTGTAATTGCAGACATATTTTGTCCTTTCGAATGAATGCAGCGGCATCCATAGCCGCCAATTTTGTCACTCCCGTGAAAGCGGGAATATATGATCCGAGAACGATGTTTACACCGATATTTCAGACCATGGCCCCCCGAACAAGTCGGGGGGACACAAGCTTTATTTAAGCGTCGGCAGCTGGTGCTTCTTCTGCAGCGACTTCGGCTACAGGTGCAGCTTCTTCGGCCAATGCAGGTTCAGCAGCTGGTTCAACTTCGGCACCAAGGTCAACGCCCTTGGCAACCTTAGCATTTACGTTGCCCTTGGTTGCCGCAGTGGCAACCGCGTCGCAGTACAAACGAATGGCGCGCGCTGCGTCATCATTTGCAGGAACCGGGAACGCGATACCGTCTGGCGATACGTTCGAATCGAGAATCGCGATGACAGGAATACCAAGAACATTGGCTTCCTTGATGGCGAGTTCTTCCTTGTTGGCGTCGATGACGAACATCACGTCAGGAATGCCGCCCATGTCGCGGATACCGCCAAGGCTCATTTCAAGCTTGTCGCGCTCGCGGGTCATCTGAAGAATTTCCTTCTTCGTGAAACCGTGCGTGTCGCCCGAAAGCTGCTCTTCAAGCGTCTTGAGCTTCTTGATCGAGTTCGAAATGGTCTTCCAGTTGGTGAGCATGCCGCCCAACCAGCGGTGGTTGACGAAATGCTGACCCGATGCGCGTGCTGCGTCAGCGATTGGGCCCTGTGCCTGGCGCTTTGTGCCAACGAACAGAACCTTGCCGCCCGACGAAACGCTCTGGGCAACGAAATCAAGCGCACGTGCGAACAATGGCACGGACTGCGACAGATCGAGAATGTGGATGCCGTTGCGCGCGCCGAAGATATACGGCTTCATACGCGGGTTCCAACGGTGTGTTTGGTGGCCGAAATGGGCCCCAGCTTCAAGCAATTGCTGCATGGTTACGACAGGTGCCGCCATGGTACTTCTCCTTCCGGTTGAGCCTCTGGGAAACTAGAACGTCACTGTTGCCTAAAAGACAAAGATCAGCACCGGTATGTGCGTTCCCCATGTGGAATGAGCGGGCCGTTATAGCCGCGGTGGGGATTCGTCAAGAACAAACACCCGCCGTTGGCCAAATGTTGGGCGCCCCCTTGGCAGTGATGCATTCATGGAGCATATCAAAGCACTGAGTGGACACGATCCTCGCGCTCAAAAGCGAGGCCTACGACGCAGGGAGAATTAAGTGCACTGTCACCGTAATTCTATAAATCTAGCAAGTCGGTTCTGCTTGTATCGCCATTGTGATCTGCGAAACTCATGATTTGAAATGCGAAGTAGGTGATTGGCAGTAACTGAAACACCAATTCCGAACAAAAACGGGAGCAATGCGGCGTGGCTAGCAATCGCAAATACAGTAAAGCGTTATCGTTTATTGAAGACGGTTTCAAAGCTTGCTCTCGCAATGCGATTGACTTGGCTGGGGCCGCCGAAACGCTCTCGGCAGAAAGATACTACGCCCCATGCCTATCCATGTCTGTCCTAGCGCTGGAAGAAATGGGGAAAATGTTTTTTATAGACGGGCTCCTATTTGCCAAGTCTGACGGAACCAAGGCGGAGTATTTCGGCAAGTCGTTGAAGAGCCACAACGTTAAGCTGGCTGCAGTACCGATGATTTCAACGCTTGCGACTATAGTGGCTCGATCCGATCCACGCTTCAATGAGCTAGAGATATTTCGAAGAGCTCTGGCGATGGGGCACGAAAATTGGGAGCAAGCAGGCCAAGAGGTTCTGGACCTTGCAGGGCAGGAAAACTTCGAGTTTCTAGACCGTTGGAAACAGTCGGGCTTCTACGTGAGCCTAATAAACGGCAATAAATTTCAATCCCCACGAGATGGCGTAGATCCTAAGCTTGCAGAATGTGTGCGAAAATTTGCTCAGCTCTCGGCAGCGAACCTGGAATTTGCTTTAAGTGATGGAAACTTGAAACGTTATATGGGGCAAGCGAGGGCCATAAGATCGAAATTGTCTGAGCGGGACCATCAAATCTTGGAAGAAAATGCTGAAGAAATGATCGGGTGGTTGTTTGGCTTTGAAGATTGAAAAATTGAAGGGGCTGCAGCAGTTGGTTTTTGACTGTATCACAATAGTCGGCATACACTTGATTTGGCAAAACTAGCTTGTCGCCAAGGACAACCTCGGAGAATTGTATGAAGTTTCTTATACAAGCGATCATAATCTGCTTCGCTGCGTCATCGTCGGCTGCTGCCTATGATTCCAGAGAAGTGGGTTCGGCTGTAGGGAAGTATATAGGTATGGCCGTAGCTATCGATTATTTTTTCGACAAAACAGCTTGTCCGAACCTTATGTTTGGTATGAGAACGAAAAATAGAAGAATGCAGGACTTTGTAATTGACGATATCAATAAGCTTCTGTCACCTTCAGATCGGATTGCATTTCGGCGGATTAAGGAGCCTGCGATTATAAAAAATATGCAAAGGGATGGCGGCGAAGCCTTCCTTCGCATTTATAATTCGAAAAAAAGAGCAAATGCCAAGACGGCCTGCCGTGACACGCAAAATTTTATGATGGGTTACTTGAGTTCTGGTATCGCTGAATTCTATACTGCCGCTCGGCGCTAGCAAGTTGGTCCCGTTGCCATGGAATTACAGAATAGTGCGACTACGGGGCAAACCGACCACAACGAGTGATATGGATTTTAAAAATGGGTTCGGATTGGGCTGACACACTGACAGTTATCCTCGGCATTGCATGGATCGTATTCTGCCTGTCGGCTGCAGTAGGGATGGGCATACTGGATGAAATCAGGGACAATTGGGAAGAGAACCCGTCCAAGGTTGCATTGTATGCTCTTGTGACTTTTCTAATTCCATTTTTGATGTGGATCACACTTTAGGCAGACCTTGTTGTTGGGCGCCCATTTTATCTAACAGAATTACGGTGACCCACGCGTCATTTCCGGACAAACGCCCCATCCCCGTGTTGAACAAACTCCCCCCTCGTCATCCTGAACTTGTTTCAGGATGACGAGGGGGGCATGAGAACCACGCACCAAATTATAGCTTTCCATGGCATCGCACCGCGAGCGTCAAAGAAAGTTATCCACAGCCAATCCCCGAAATACTCCACGTTATTTCGGCGGTGAGAACATGCTTGACAAGATAGAACAAATAGTGAACAATGGCTCAAACGCTGCCCATGCCGGGCCAGCATAGCCCGCTAAATAATTTGGCGGGGGACAGAAAGGACCAGTGCCATGACTATCGTAGCTTCCCTTCTTTTTGTGACCGCGCTTGGCTTGTCAGCCGGCACAATATTTTTAACAGTGCGCAACGCCATGCCGCGGATACGTGAAGTCGTCGAAATGGAATTTGCGGGCGAAGTCGCACGCGAACGGCGCATCACATGTGGCGACATGCGTCGTCGCACCCCTGCAACGATTATCGCATTCCCGGTCGCTGGCCGCGCCATTGGCGAAATGCGCCTCGCCGCTTAACAGATTTTACTGCGCAAACGGGCCGGGCTATCGGCTGCATCATCACGCCGCCGTCATGGCGGCGTTTCTGTGTGTGCATTATATTTGCCATGTTGCACAGCGGCCATGCCTGCTGGCGTCGGGCATAAAAAAAGGGCGGGTGCTTTCGCCCCGCCCCTTTTCCCAAATAGATTTGGCCTGTCTTAGTTGACGGCATCCTTAAGCGCCTTGCCAGCCTTAAACTTAGGCTGAGTCGATGCTTTGATGGTCATTGGTTCGCCAGTGCGTGGGTTACGGCCGGTCGAAGCCTTACGCTTTGCAACGCCGAATGTGCCGAAACCAACGAGACGTACTTCGCCGCCGCTCTTCAGCGCGCCAGTGATTGCTTCAAAGGTCGCTTCTACTGCTTTACCAGCATCTGCCTTGGTCAGGCCGCTTGCTTCTGCAACTGCATTGACGAGATCTTGCTTGTTCATATTGGGAACCCCCCTCTCAAAAATTGTATAAAACCCAAATTATTCTGTAATTGAGTCGCGGCGTGAGCCGGTCGGGCGATAATGATGACATTGATGGTACTGTCAAAGGAAAAATCCGCCCAAAACCGTCATTTTCTGTGAAAAACGGCAAGTTTTGCCCACAACGTGCAATCAAAAGGCATTTATTACCCTTTAATGGGTCACCGACGCCCCGTTTTCGCCGCCAACTGCAGGCGGCAAGGCCGCGGCAAGTTCATCGGCTTCGGTCCATTCTACGGCCACCAGAGGCGACACCAGCGCACGCGCCAGCACCTGATCCACATGGCTAACAGGAATGATTTCCAGACCTTCTTTTATGTTGGCTGGAATATCCGCAAGGTCCTTTTCATTCTCCTGCGGAATAAGCACCGTCTTGATACCCCCCCGAAGTGCCGCGAGCAGTTTCTCTTTCAGCCCGCCGATGGGGAGCACGCGTCCGCGCAAGGTAACTTCACCCGTCATGGCGACGTCACGATGCACAGCAATTCCGGTTAGCGTCGAGACAATACATGTCACCATGCCGATGCCCGCCGATGGACCATCCTTGGGCACAGCGCCCTCGGGAAGGTGAATGTGGACATCCTTGCGCCCAAATAGGCTTGGCTTAATGCCATAGCTCGGCGCGCGCGCCTTAACATAGCTCAAAGCAGCCTGAATGGACTCGCTCATCACTTCGCCCAGCTTACCAGTGGTCTTGATCTGGCCCTTACCCGGGACAGTCACAGCCTCAATGGTGAGCAGTTCACCGCCAACTTCGGTCCAAGCCAGTCCCGTAACCGCGCCAATCTGGTTTTCTTCCTCGCCCATATCGTGGCGATATTTACGGACGCCCGAAAAATCTGCGAGATTTTCAGGCGTAATGGCAATGCTGGTCGCTTTGCCTTCCAAGATGCGGCGCAGCGCCTTACGCGCTAGCTTTGCGACTTCGCGCTCCAACGTACGCACACCGGCTTCCCGCGTGTAATAGCGGATCAGATCACGCAGAGCATCATCGCTGACCGAGAATTCTTCCGGCTTCAACCCATGAGCTTCGATTTGCTTGTCGAGCAAATGTCGCTTCGCAATCTCTAGCTTCTCGTCTTCGGTATAGCCTTCCAACCGGATGATTTCCATGCGGTCCAAAAGCGCCTGTGGCAAATTGAGGCTGTTGGCCGTTGTCACGAACATCACGTCGGACAGGTCCAAGTCGATTTCGAGATAATGGTCATTGAACTTATTGTTCTGTTCCGGATCGAGAACCTCAAGCAATGCAGACGCCGGATCGCCCCGGAAATCCTGCCCAAGCTTGTCGATTTCGTCGAGCAGGAACAACGGGTTCATAGTCCCCGCCTTTTTCAAATTGGCCGCGACCTTACCGGGCATCGAACCAATATAGGTCCGGCGATGGCCACGAATCTCCGCTTCATCACGCACGCCGCCAAGCGACTGACGGATGAACTCACGCCCCGTTGCCTTCGCAATCGATTTGCCAAGCGACGTCTTACCCACGCCAGGAGGGCCGACGAGGCACAAAATTGGGCCCTTAAGCTTGTTGGTGCGCGCCTGCACCGCAAGATATTCAACGATGCGGTCCTTGACCTTTTCTAAAGCGAAATGGTCCTCGTCGAGAACTTCCTGCGCCTTGGCAATATCGCGCTTCAGCTTGGACTTCTTGCCCCATGGTATGCCCAGAAGCGTGTCGAGATAATTGCGTACGACGGTCGCCTCGGCCGACATGGGTGCCATGCCGCGCAGCTTTTTCAATTCGGCATTGGCTTTCGCCTTTGCTTCCTTGGACAGCTTCATCGTGTCGATTTTGTTTTGAATCTCGGCAACTTCGTCGCCGCCTTCGCCATCGTCATTGCCCAGCTCGCGCTGGATGGCCTTCATCTGTTCGTTCAGATAATATTCGCGCTGGGTCTTTTCCATTTGGCGCTTCACGCGGCCACGGATTTTCTTTTCGACCTGCAATACGCCCAATTCGCCTTCCATGAAGGCAAACGCCATTTCCAACCGGCGAAGCGGGTTTGCTTCAACCAGAAGCGATTGCTTATCCGATACCTTCAACTGGATATTGGCCGCAACGGCGTCCGCCAGTGCCGACGGCGTCTCGATTTCCGAAAGCTGCACCGCGGTTTCGGCGGGCATTTTCTTATTGAGCTTCGAATAATTTTCAAACTGGTCAGCGACCGAACGCATCAGCGCGGTGGCTTCAGGACCTTCAGCATTTTGTTCGACAACGAGAGATACTGCCGCTTCGACATATTCGCTGCCGTGCTCAACCAAATCGCGCAGCTGCGCCCGCTGCTTGCCTTCGACAAGAACACGCACAGTGCCGTCGGGCAGCTTCAGCAGCTGCATAATCGTTGCGGTTACGCCGATATCGTACAAATCATCTTTGCCGGGATCATCCTCGGCAGGGTCAAGCTGCGCGACGAGGAAAATTTCCTTGTTCGCCGCCATCGCTTTTTCCAGCGCGACGACCGACTTATCCCGACCCACAAACAAGGGAACAATCATACCGGGGAAAACAACGATATCGCGCAGCGGCAATAAAGGAAGGTTCAGATCCATAGATACTCCAAGTGGGGTCGCGCAAAAATGCGGCACGCCCGTTCCAACGCAATATGAGCGCTCTGCGCAGGCTTTCAATGCATCTGGGCCCCAAAAGCACAATTTGCTGGGGAAAAAACGGGTTTAATGGAAAATGGTGCCGATAATAGCGGAATTAAAACGGCAGTTTGAACCCGGCAGGCAAAGGCAGGCTGCTCGACATTTTGCCCATTTCAGCATTGCTTGCGGCATCCGCTTTTTCACGGGCATCATTAAATGCTGCGGTAATGAGGTCTTCCAGCATCGTTTTGTCAGCAGGAACGATCAGGCTGTCATCGATTGCTACGTTCAGGATGCGGCCTTTTGCCGTTGCGCGGACTTTCACCAAACCGCCGCCCGACTGGCCTTCGACATGAATGGTGTCGAGCGTTGCTTGCGCTTGTTCCATTTGCTGCTGAATGTTTTGAGCTGCCTCTTGGGCGGCCTTGATCATGTCTTCCATGCTTTTCATGCGCTCTTACTCCATTTCATGTCATGAGCGTCGCTGTCGAGCAGCTCCGCCTCCGGAAACGCAGCAAACGCCGCTTTGACCAGAGGTGACTCCAATATCATACGCTTTTCAGCGTCGGCCTTCGCTTGCTCTTGCTCCAACAAGCTTGGCGCAGCCTCACCAGCGCGCTCTTCAACGTCCCAGCGCGTACCGGTCACCTTCGCCAGAGCGTCGCGCAGTTCCGCAACGAAACCGGGCGCAACGGGCCCGGCCAACTGATATGCCAATACCGGTGGCGCATATTCCACCAAACGGACAACATCGCGCAGCGTCATCTCCAGACCGACAAAACCCTCGCGCGCCAAACGATCCAAAAGTGCATGGAAATCGGTGGGCATTAACGTCTGCACTGTCGCGGACTGTGGCGCGCTGGGTCCAGTGGCCGCAGAGGCCGGTGGCGCAGCAAAGCTACCCTGCCCAATCATCTTGGCCAACTCACCGGGATCGGGAAGTGTCGCGGCATGAATAACGCGCAGCAGCGCCATGTCCGCAGCATCGAGCGGCACGGACGCGCGCGCGACCTCTTCCTGCCCCTTCAGCAACAACTGCCACAAACGGTGCAGGACGGGAAAGGACAGACGATCCGCATGCTCTTCCACCAATGCAGCAGCATCGGCATCCAAAGCGCCATCGCGCGGTGCGCCGACTTTTGCGAGCGTCAGCCGGTGTACTTCGGACAAAAGCCCCGCAAACATCGCCAATGGCTCTACGCCCAGATTATATTGACTGCAGGCTTCTGCCAGCATGCCCTGTGCATCGCCCGCCAATATCAGGCCGAACAACCGACGGATTGCGCCGCGATCCGACAGGCCAAGCATATCGCGCACTTGCGCGGCCGTCACCTTGCCATCACCTTCCATGTCGGCATGCGCAATGGCTTGGTCCAGTATCGACAGACCGTCGCGCACGGAGCCCTCGGCGGCTTGTGCTACCAATGTCAGCGCCTCAACCTCGGCCTCAACATGTTCTTTGGCGGCGATGTCCGCGAAATGGTCCGCCAGTTTTGCGGTGGAAATTCGCTTAAGGTCGAACCGTTGGCACCGCGACAAGACGGTAATCGGCACCTTGTTCACTTCGGTCGTCGCAAACAGGAATTTGACGTGGCCGGGCGGCTCTTCAAGTGTCTTCAGCAACGCGTTAAACGCGTTTTTCGACAGCATGTGGACTTCGTCGATGATGTATATCTTGTAACGCGCTGAAACAGCGGAATAGCGCACAGCCTCAATAATCTCACGCACGTCATCAACGCCGGTGTGGCTTGCGGCATCCATTTCGATGACATCGATATGGCGGCCTTCGGCGATAGCAACGCAAGGCTCACAAGCGCCACAGGGATCAATCGTCGGTCCACCCTGCCCGTCCGGACCAATGCAGTTCAGCGCCTTGGCAATCAGTCGCGCCGTCGAGGTTTTACCGACACCGCGAACGCCAGTCATCAAAAAGGCATGCGCCAAACGATCGCGCTTGATCGCATTGCCGAGCGTCTGCACCATCGCATCTTGGCCGATAAGCTCGGCAAAGGTCTGGGGACGGTATTTGCGGGCCAGTACGCGGTAGGCCGCGCCGCCGGCATTCGCCGGCGCAGCTGCTGGCGCTGAAGGCGTGGGTGCGGCAGGAGCTGTCGGTTGCGCTACGGGCGGCAAATCCAAGCCAAGTCCCAAAGCATCATCGGGCATATCCGGGTCGCGTTCTGCGAATTCTGGGCGATTGGAATCGGGCATCATCGTTACGATAGGACGGTCACCGACCTTTGTCGAAGTTTTCTAAAACAAAAGGCGGGGAAAAGTAGGAGCCGGATGACCCGCAGCGAATTCGTTGTGGCTGCTTCCGTCAGGATCTGACCAGGTTGGCGAGTGCCACGTCCATCCGACTCCCACGCCGCATATGGCCGCGACATCGGCTAAATGCAAGTGGGGCGGAAACGAATGTCGGTTAACCATTTGTTTACCATAATTCCATAAGCTTTGACCGTCACAGCAGAAGAGGAAGCCATGGTCCAAGCACCCTCGCAGATAAAATCTTACCAACGATATGAAGACGCCGCACTGGAAGACCGCAGCGCGCCGCGCGTCCGGCTTGATATTCCAGCGTCAATGCGACCGTCAGGATCGCGTGGCTTTGCGGTCATCGTCCGTGATCTGTCGTTGTCCGGCGTTGCTTGTGAGGCATTGACGGCTATGAGCCCAGGCACGCGTGTCTGGCTGACGTTACCGGGGCTGAGCGCGCTTCAGGCAAAAATCGTCTGGAACGATGGCACGATGGTTGGGTGCGCGTTCGACACGCTGCTTAACCCTGCGGTAATGCAGAATATCCTCGCCGGCTTTCCAGCAAAGGACAGTTAAGCGTTTCGCAAATACCAGTCATAGTCGATTGACGGGACCTGACCGAAATAGCGGTCCTGCTCGACGCGTTTGACGATCGTGAACATGTCCACAAAGCGTTCGCCCAGATATTCGCGCATCAGCTTCGACCCATGGAAGCGGTCAACCGCAGCGAACCAGTTGCTTGGCGGCTTATCATCGGCTGAACTGTCGCGGTCGTACCCATTGCCGACGACTGCGGGGCCGGGATCAATCTGGTTGACGATGCCATGATGGATGCCCGCAAGCACGCCAGCGACAGCCAGATAGGGGTTGGCATCAGCGCCGCATGCGCGATGCTCAACATGGCGGCTTGCCGCCGGGCCGGCCGGTATCCGGAACGAAACGGTGCGGTTGTTGACGCCCCATGTCGGCGCGACGGGCGCATAGCTGTTCGCCTTGAACCTGCGGTAGCTGTTTGCATGCGGCGCAAATAGCGCAAAACAGTCGCCCACCGCTGAAATCATACCGCCAATGGCATGGCGCAGCATTGGCGTGCCTTCGGGATCATCCGATGCAAACAGGTTTTTCCCGTCGGCATCGTTCATCGACACGTGGATATGCATGCCGGAGCCTGCTTGTTCAGCGAATGGTTTCGCCATGAAGGTCGCTTCCAGACCATGTGCTTGCGCCACGGCCTTCACCACCCGTTTGTAAATGATTGCATCATCGCACGCCCGCAACACGTCGGGCTTGTAACGCAAGGTCAGTTCGCACTGCCCCGGCGCAAATTCGGATATCGCGGATTCCAGTGGAAGCCCCTGAATATCGCAGGTTTCATACA
>NZ_JBIICH010000075.1:0-11217 GCF_044239005.1 Sphingorhabdus sp.
TTGCGTCTTTGCCCGGCAAGCTTGCCGACTGTCAGGAAAAAGACCCTGCCAAATCCGAACTGTTCCTGGTCGAAGGCGACTCCGCAGGTGGTTCGGCAAAGCAAGGTCGCGACCGGCATTATCAGGCAATTTTGCCGCTGAAGGGTAAAATCCTGAACGTTGAACGCGCGCGATTTGACCGGATGCTTTCGTCCAAGGAAGTTGGCACGCTCATTCAAGCCATGGGCACGGGCATTGGCCGCGAAGATTTCAACATTGAAAAGCTGCGCTATCACAAGATTGTGATCATGACCGACGCTGACGTCGACGGGTCGCATATCCGCACATTGTTGCTGACATTCTTCTATCGTCAGATGCCCGAGATTATCGAAAACGGCCATCTCTTCATCGCGCAGCCGCCTTTGTACAAGGTCGCGAAGGGCCGCAGCGAAATTTACGTTAAGGACGACAAGGCGCTCGACGACCATCTTGCTGAATTGGGTCTTGGCGGCGTTGTGCTTGAAGGTGCCGGCGGACAACGCGCAGGCGCCGATTTGGGCGCACTGGTCGATCATGCCCGCCGTATGCGCAGCCTGATGGCATTTGTCCCGCGCCGTTACGACCCCACAATTGTCGAGGCCATGGCGCTCACCGGCGCGCTTGACCCCGAAGCAACCGACCGCGCTGCTGCGGTGGCCAAGGCGGCCGCATGGATGGGTGCGCAGGATGTTGAGGGCAAATGGTCCGGCCGCGTATCCGAAGACGGTGGCTATCACTTCGAACGCCTATGGCGCGGCGTAACCGATCACCACATTATCGACGCGGCATTCTTAATGTCGGCAGAAGCGCGCAAGCTGCACAAGCTCGCCAGCGAAGAAACCGCCAGTTACGAGACCCCTGCCCGATTGGTGAAGGTCACTGCCGCTGCAGCAGCCGATGCCGCCGAAGACATCGAAGCAGATAGCGACGCAGAGGCTGCTGACGCCGTTGGCGACCAAGCCAAGCGCGCAACAACCGCCGTCAGTGTGGGCAATAAAGGCGCAATCACGCGTCCATCGGAATTGCTTGAGGCCATACTCGCCGCAGGGCGAAAGGGCCTGTCAATTTCGCGCTACAAGGGTCTTGGCGAAATGAATGCGGAGCAATTGTGGGAAACGACACTTGATCCTGATCACCGGTCACTTCTCCGCGTTGAAATCGACCAGGCTGACTTGGCGGATGATATCTTCACCAAGCTGATGGGCGAAGTGGTTGAGCCACGGCGTGATTTCATTGTCGAAAACGCGCTCAACGTCGCCAATCTGGACGTTTGAGCGCAAAGTCTGTGCACATTATCGCTTCGACAATTGGAAGTGTGCGACGCTTATTGTAGCCCGCACGCCTTGGGGGAGGTTTATGCACAAACGTCACTATCTAGCGCTCGCGATCATCGCCTTGCCCGTTTTGGCGCAAGCTGGCGACAGCCGTGTCGAAATCGGCACCGGATTGGCCAGCTATTATGGCGCCGAACTCAGCGGCAATCGCACGGCCAGTGGCGAGCGTTTTGATCCAAATGCGATGACGGCAGCGCACCGGACGTTATCTTTTGGCACAAGGGTGGCGGTCACCAATCTGGCCAATGGTCAGGAAGTTATCGTGCGGGTGAACGACCGCGGTCCGTGGAGCAAATCACGCATCATGGATCTATCTTATGCTGCGGCCAAACAGATCGGCATGCACCGCAGCGGGACCGCGAAGGTTAAGCTCGAGCGGCTCGATTAACCAAGCGCAGCGCGCTGCCAGTCGGGCAGAACAAGCGCCGTCAAATCTTCGACGCGGCGCAACTCCACCGATATATCAAGCTCCGGATAAACGCAGCGCTGACGACTCGCGTCGGCTTGTGCCAACGGGACGACCACCAGCCGTCGGTTCACCTTCTGCCGCCAGTTCATACGCGCGGTATTCTCCTGCCCGACATAGCATCCCTTTGTGAAGGACACCCCGTTCAGTTCGGCGGCATTGGCCTCAAGCCACAAAGTCTGTTCGCTGCCCAGCTCATCTACGCCCTCGGTGATGCCTAGCCCAAGCCGATGCGCGCGATAGGCGGCACTCACATCCACATCATCGTCGGCCGGCGCGCCCAGCCAGCGTGTCCCGAGCTCCGCATGGCGCGGGTCTGTGCTGCCGTCGTTTGCCCAGAACACGCCACATGCCGGATCAATGGCAATGGCGATTTTCCGGCGCAACCGGTACATCGACAGGCGGCGGACCAATGCGTCTGCTTGCGCGCCTTCGCAATCGATAAGCACATCGTCACCATCTGCCCACAGGATGAAATCGAACAGCGCCTTTCCCTGCGGGCTCAACAAACCTGCCCATAAGGGCATTTCTGCCGCGGTATCTTGCGTCACCAGCCCCTGCAGAAATTGGCGCGCGTCCTCTCCTGCCTCGGTGGGCGACAGACGGATAACGCAGCGGTCGAATAGACGGGTGTTTGGCATAGGTGACAGATAGGGGGAGAGGCGCTTAAAGGGAAGCCATGACCGACCAGATGATTCTTTCCATCCGCCGCCCTGATGATTGGCATCTCCATTTTCGTGACGGCGCAGCGATGCGCAGCGTGGTGCCCTTCACCGCGAAACAGTTTGCACGTGCGATTGTCATGCCCAATTTGTCGCCACCTGTAACAACCGTTGAAGCGGGCGCGGCCTATCGTGACCGGATTTTGGCGGCGGTGCCCGAAGGCGTCACGTTCACGCCACTTATGACGGCCTATCTTACCGACGTAAGTGACGGGAATGAACTCGCGCGCGGTCACGCCGAAGGTGTGTTTACAGCGGCAAAGCTATACCCTGCGCATGCCACCACCGGAAGCGCACACGGCGTTACGAACATAACCAACATCATGCCCGCGCTGGAGCATATGGCGCGGATCGGCATGCCATTGCTGATCCACGGCGAAGTCACAGACTCGCATGTCGATATCTTTGACCGTGAGGCTGTGTTCATTGAACGGACGCTGTCGCAACTGGTCCGCGATCTGCCTGAGCTGAAGATCGTGTTTGAACATATCACCACCGCAGACGCGGTTGCTTTTGTAGATGCCAGCGGTCCCAATGTCGCGGCGACAATTACGCCGCAACATTTGCACATCAACCGCAATGCGATGTTTGCGGGCGGCATCCGTCCGCATGCTTACTGCCTGCCGGTTGCCAAACGTGAGATACACCGGCTTGCGCTCCGCAAGGCTGCGACATCGGGCAGCAGCAAATATTTCCTCGGCACCGACAGCGCGCCGCACGACAAATCTGCCAAGGAAAGCGCCTGCGGATGCGCGGGTATCTTCAACGCGCCCTTCGCATTGGAAAGCTACGCCGCCGTCTTTGAAGAAGAAGGCGCGCTGGACAAATTTGAGGCCTTTGCCTCAGAAAACGGCCCTCGTTTTTATGGTCTGCCGTTGAACGAGGAGCGCATAATGTTGGAACGCGCCGATGTCGTCGTGCCTGAGCTGTTGGCGCTGGAAGGGCTTGATGTCGTGCCGTTCCATGCTGGGGAAACATTGCGCTGGCGGCTGAAGGCTTAGGATCAGGACCTAAGCTTTTGATGCCCTGTAGGATTTAATCGCGTCGGCGCAGAATATCGCGATACTGGCCCAGATCAGGATGAAGCACGCCAGCTTCGTCGTGCTCAATGGCTCACCGTACACGAACACACCCAGCAGGAAAGCAATGGACGGTGCCGTATATTGCACAAAGCCCAGGCTGGTATAGCTCATCCGGCGGGCGGCGGTCGCGAACATCAGCAACGGGATTGCGGTGACCGCACCTGCCAATATCAAAAGCCCCGACGTCGTCACATCATCGCCAAATCCGCCGCCGCCAACCTGCGCGAAATAGAGTACCGCGCCCAATGCCAGCGGCGCGAGCAATGTTGTCTCGGTCGCAAGGCCGGGAACAGAGCCAACGGGCGTAATCTTGCGGATAAGGCCGTAGAGGCCAAAGCTTAAAGCGAGCGATATGGATACCCATAAGGTATCGAGCGCATCACCGATGAGGATAGCAACGCCAATGGCGGCGACGGCCACGGCGACCATCTGAAGCGGCCGCAATCGCTCGCCTAAAAACAGACGCCCCAGCAGGACATTCACCAAGGGGTTGAGATAATAGCCAAGGCTCGCTGCCAAAATATGGTCCGTGGAAACGGCCCAAATGTAAATCAGCCAGTTAATGGCAACCAGCGTGGCAGAGGCGAGCAAATTGCGCAGATGCGCCTTGTGCCGGAAAATGGCGGCATATTCGCCAAGCTGTTTGCGGAAGGCCATAATAACCAAAAGCAGCGGAATGGACCACAAGACGCGCTGCGCAACAACCGCGACCGGCGAGACATGGCTCAGCAGCTTGAAATAAACCGGGACGAAGCCCCAGATGAGATATGCCGACATGGCATAAGGCAAGCCACTTGGCTGCGCGGTTTCAGATTTGTCGGTCATATGTTTTGCTAAGCCTTCGCGTGGGGATCAAATGATCCCGCCGCCGATCCAGAGGCGCAGCGCGCAAATGGCTATAACGACCAAGCAGAAGTTGCGGCCGCTGTCCTTTTCCGACGCGAAGCCAAAGGCCGCGCCGACGCCAGCGATCAGAATAATGAGCCAGTTCAGCCATCCGAGCAACGGGATGAACCCGATAATAGCCAGCAAGAGTGCAATCAGGCCAAATAGAAATGCGAGGATATTTGCCATAAGGCGACTGTGGCGGGTTTTTAGTACTGTGGCAAGCACAGCCAGCCGTCCCGCGCGGCGTAGCGAATATCGCGGTACCGAAATGACAAGAGGCTCAGCCTGTTTCCAGACTGAGCCTCATTATACCCACGCATATGTGGACATTCAGCGCCACTGTTCCAATCCGCGATAGTTAATGTCGACCACACGGCCACGCTCTACAAAGCAGGTGAAACGGCCCTTGTCATAACCGCGCTGGTAAGCGTTGCCGCCAAATCGGTCATTGCCGTAATAGTTATTCTCGTAACGGCCACGTCCGCCGTCTTGAACAACGACATTGCCTGTGACCCGATAGCCAAAACGTGTCCGTTCGATGCTGCGCACTTGCGTGACGTCTGAACGGCTGTAGCCATTGGCCCAGCGTTCAACGCTGGCGACGCACTGGTTTACCGCGGCGCGGCCGCCGCCACCACGATTGTCGTAATTATAGCCTGCACGGTTATCATCATAGCGATCATCATAACCGCGGCGATCGTTGCGGCCATTGTTGCCGCTTGAAAGCACAGCGGCAAGACCACCGAGCACGACCGCTCCGGCAATAATCTCGCCGGCGCTTATGCTATCACGGTCGCGGTTGCGGTCATAGCGATCACGCGCTTGGGCGGGAACGGCTACACTCACCAAAGCTGCAGCAGCAGCCCCGGCGCCAAGCAAAGTTTTGGTCATGAAATTCATCTTCGTTCTCCTTGCACCGGTCCAGTCATTCTGTGCCGATGGAGAGCGAATAGGCGATTCGGGTTGTCCGGATGCTGAATTGACTTGTCAGCATCCGTTCATCTAAATCGCCATTTTCATGAACGATTATTCGGTGAGGGTCAGCCCCGTCCATTTGCCGAGAAACGCATAAATGTCCGAATATTCGTCAATAACCTTATCGGTCGGCTTGCCTGAACCATGGCCCGCACGGCTTTCGATGCGGATGATCTTGGGCTTGTTGCCGGTTTCTGCAGCTTGCAGGGCGGAGATATATTTGAAGCTATGCCCCGGAACCACACGGTCATCGGTATCCGCGGTCGAGACGATGACCGCGGGATATTCCACACCCGATTTGATGTTGTGATAGGGTGAGTAAGTCATCTGCATTTTAAAGTCGGCTTCCTTGCTGGGGTAGCCATAATCATCGACCCAATAACGGCCAGCCGTGAAACGGTCGAAGCGGACCATATCCATCACGCCCACTGCGGCATGGCCAGCAGCGAACAGGTCAGGACGCTGGTTCACAACGGCACCAATCAACAGTCCCCCATTGGACCGCCCTTCGATGGCAATCTTGCCCTTGGCCGAAACGCCGCTGGATATAAGATATTCCGCTGCGGCAGCAAAATCGTCAAAGACATTTTGTTTGTTCATCAAACGACCGGCATCATGCCACGGCTTCCCATATTCGCCGCCGCCACGAATATTGGCGAGGGCGAATACACCGCCCGATTGCAACCAAGCCATACGCGTTGCTGAATAAGTGGGCGTCTGCGAAATATTGAACCCGCCATAGGAATAGAGTAATGTCGGCGCGCCCTTCGTCAGATCGAGATCTTTTTTGTGCACGACGAACATCGGTATCTTCGTGCCATCCTTCGACGGATAGAACACTTGCTCCACGGTGAAGTCTGCCGGGTTGAAGCTCAGCTTTGGCTGCGCGAAGGGCGCCGACGCACCCGTCTTGCTGTCGAAACGATACACAGCGCCTGGCTGATTGAAGCTGGAGAATCCGTAAAATGTTTCTGGATCACCCGGCGTCCCTGAAAAGCCGCTGGCCGTCCCAATCGCACTGAGCTTGATTTCCTGCACGGGCTGGCCTGCGAGGTCAGTCATCAGCGCCATCGATTTGGCATCTTTGATATATGACAGGATCAGCCGATCGCCGACGATCTGCGCGCGCGACAGGGTTTCCGCCCGCTCCGCTATAACGTCCTTAAATGTCGGCGTCTTCGCACCCAGATCAACCGTCACAACCTTAAGCTTTGCCGCGTCCTTGTTGGTGGTGAACCACAAAGTGTTGCCCATGCCTTCAATCAGGCCCCAATCATGCTCCAGACCCGTAACGAGCGGCTGCGGTTTCCATGTTGGCTTTTTGCCAAGTGGCATGACGTGCAGTTCATACTTCTCATCGGTTCCGGACGAGGTCGTAATGACCGCCCATTTGCCGTCGTGCGTCACTTGCGCGCTATGCCCATATTCGGGCTTGTCCGGCGTTGCGTATATTGCCTTGTCTTCCGACTGGGGCGTACCGATTTTGTGGTAATAGATGGTCTGGTTATAGTTCAGCTGCTGAAATGCCGCGCCTTCTTTTGGCTCTGCAAAACGCGAGTATAAAAACCCGTCATTGCCCACCCAGCTTATGTTGGTGAATTTTGCCCAGTTGATTTCGTCGGCAAGCACCTTGCCGGTCACGGTGTCGATGACTTTAATCGTCCGCCAGTCCGAACCGCCGTCCTGAACAGCATAAGCCACCAGCTTGCCATTTTTCGACGGTACCCAGCTATCGAGCGCGGTGGCACCGTCTTTTGCCCATAAATTGGGGTCGATCAAAATACGATCCGCACCCGTTAGGCCCTTGCGGACATATAAGACCGACTGGTTTTGCAGGCCGTCATTCTTTGTGAAGAAATAATAACCACCGGCTTTTTCAGGAAGGCCAAAGCGTTCATAATCGAAAAGCTTCTTCATGCGCTCGGCGAGTATTTTCTTGCCGGGCAAGGTGTCCAAATATGCATCGGTGACAGCATTTTGCGCCTTCACCCATTCGGCGACTTCGGGATTGACGCGCACATCATCCTCAAGCCAGCGATAGGGGTCAGCAACCTTCACGCCGAATTGCTCATCAACCACATTGACGGTTTTGGTCTGCGGATAGGTCAATTTGACTGCGACATCGGTGGTGGCTGAATTTGCGGCCATAGCGACCGACGAAATCGGGGCCATCATGAAGGCTGCACCGACCAAAAATACACTTCGCATATTATCATTTCCCCAACTCTCAAAATCTCTGTCATCCGACTAGAGCGTCCACGCTTGAACGCCAACTATTCCTGCCGTCGCCCGCAAGAATATTTCGCATTTTCGTCGAAATCATGCACCCCGCTGCCGCTGCGCCAACAAGACGGCAGCGGTAACGCCTGCGGCAAATAACATGCCCTCCAAACCGGCGGTGACGATCTGACTGATGGGACCAAAGCCGCTTTCGCCAAAGAAGCCACCGATTTGGTCGAACCGCAGCCGCGATTGGGGAAGAAGCCGGGCCAGCTCATATATGCTGCCGCCAAGCAAGCGCCCACCGGCCATGACAATGCCAGCGCCGGATAAAGCCCCAAATACGGCCGCGGGCAGTATCGCGAAACGCAGCGGCATGTCTCGCATCTGCCGTCGGCCCAGCCATACACCAAGGCCGACAGAGGCACCAATCACCGCACCTTCCAGCGCGCCCGTCATTTGCGTGGGTGATTGCCCCAGCACCAGATTGAACGCATCCAAGCCAAGCAGTTTCACAATACCGCCAATCAGGAAACCGCCCACTGCGCCCCCCGTCATAATTGCGGACCAACGCGCGGAATTCCAAAGGCCAACTGCAGCAATGCCGAAGCTTACGCCCGCAGCGCCCAACAACGCGACCAACACCGTAATTGCCGTCAGGACAAGCACGATGGACGTCGCGCCCATGCCCGGTGCCATTGGCTGCGATGCTCCGGCAAAACCGTAAAACAAACCGCCCAGCAGCCCCGCCAAGCCACCGCCAACCACACCCGCGCCACCCAATGCCCAAAATGTCGCCCAATCCGTCGTGGCAGCTGTGGTGATAGAGGTGGTGGCTGCGGGTCCACCATCACGTTCCACAGGGGCGATGAAACGATAGCCATGCTTTGGAACGGTTTCGATAAAGATCGGCCGCGCGGCATCATCCCCAAGCACACGGCGCAGGCTGCGGATGCATTGCGTGAGCGCTTCGTCGGTGACAGGAACACCGCGCCAGACATCGTCCATGAACTGGTCTTTCGACACAAGCGCGCCGGCATTGGTTGCGAGCAGGACAAGCGCATCGAAATAGCGGCTGGAGACATCGACAGCGACACCATCGCAATGCAGGCGTCGGCTGCTAATCTGAAGCGTGAAGCGGCCGAACCGGAGACTATCTGATTTCATTTTTCACCAAATGCTCATGTTCTGCTCATGCCTGCAATGTCGCTGCGCTGTATGCATAGCTCTCATTCACGGAAAAGGGCAATGCTATGCATGCAGAGAATATCGGGCCAGCAAGGCCGCGACGGAATATCTGGCGGATTTTGGGCTGGGGCGGCGCGGTAGCGCTTATCCTGACGCCATTGGTCGCGATGCAGTTCACCACAGAAGTTAACTGGGACGAAACCGACTTCATCGTCGCGGCCATCATTTTCGGCATTGTGGGCGGCCTGATTGAATTTGCGGTGCGCCTGTCATCAAACTGGTACTTCCGCTTTGGTTCGATGTTTGCTGTGCTGGCCGGGTTCATGGTCATCTGGTCCAACTTGGCTGTTGGCATGATTGGGAATGAGGATAACCCGACCAATTTATGGTTCGGCGCGGTATTGCTGATCGCGATTGTCGGCAGCATCGCGTCGCGATTTCGCCGGCGCATATTGCCGCAGGCGATGTTGGTTGCCGGCATAGTGCAGATGAACATTGGCGTCTTTGCCGGCATATTGGGCAGCGACGCGCGCGGCGGACGGTTTACGATTGTGCTTTCGGTAGCATGGTTGATTTCCAGCCTACTCTTTTGGTTGGCCGATCGAAGCGCTCGGACGAAATCATAAACCCATGAAAAAAGGGCGGCACCCTCTCGGATACCGCCCTTTTGAAACTCTTAAAGCAAGACGTGCTTATTCAGCGTCGTCCAATACTTCAACTGGACCGCTGTCCTGACCCTTGGCGTCGACATTGCGGTCAACGAGCTCGATGACGCCCATTGGTGCAGCGTCGGAACCACGGAAACCAGCCTTGATCACGCGGCTGTAACCACCGCTGCGGTCGGCATAGCGCGTTGCCAGTTCGTCAAACAATTTTACCAGCTGCTTGTCGTCCATCAAACGGCTCATCGCGAGACGACGGTTGGACAAGCCACCCTTCTTCGCAAGCGTGATCAGCTTTTCGATGTAAGGACGCAGTTCCTTCGCCTTTGGCAAAGTCGTCTTGATCTGTTCGTGTTTGATAAGCGACGCTGCCATGTTGCGAAGCATCGCGGTACGGTGCGACGTGGTACGTTGCAGCTTACGGTGGCCAACTTTATGGCGCATATTTCATTCCTTCGTTCGTAGGGGGGCCGTATCAGGTACCCCGATCCTGGCCGTTTAAGGGCGGCCATTTCCCTTTTGGTTGGGCCGAAGCACTGCCTCGGCCCAATATTCTTTAGCCAAGCAGTTCTTGCTCAAGCTTCTTTGCCATCTCTTCGATGTTTTCTGGCGGCCATCCGGGGATGTCCATGCCAAGGCGCAAGCCCATCGACGAGAGCACTTCCTTGATTTCGTTCAGCGACTTGCGACCGAAATTAGGCGTACGCAGCATTTCGGCTTCGCTCTTTTGCACGAGGTCGCCGATGTAGATGATGTTGTCGTTCTTGAGGCAGTTTGCGCTGCGGACCGACAATTCCAATTCGTCGACCTTCTTGAGAAGGTAACGGTTGAGCTGGTTTGCATCCGATTCTTCCGAAGAAGCTGATGGTGCAGCCATGCCAATCATGGGCGACGATGCAGACATCGAATCTTCAAAGTGGACGAACACTTGCAACTGGTCCTGAAGAATGCGTGCGGCATACGCCACGGCGTCTTCTGGCGTTACGGTGCCGTCGGTTTCGATGGTCAGCGACAACTTGTCATAGTCAAGTTCTTGACCGATGCGTGCATTGTCCACCTTATACGCAACCTGACGAACAGGCGAATACAGGCTGTCGACCGGAATGAGGCCGATTGGCGCATCCGCTGGACGGTTGGCGACTGCAGGAACATAACCCTTACCGATGTCGGCAGTGATTTCCATGTTCAGCGTCGCGCCATCGTCGAGATGACAGATGACGAGATCAGGGTTCATCACTTGGATGTCGCCCGAAACAGCGATGTCACCAGCGGTTACCGCGCCGGGGCCAGTTGCCGAGAGCTGAAGACGCTTTGGACCTTCGCCTTCCATCTTCAACGCAACTTGCTTGATGTTCAGAACGATGTCGGTGACATCTTCACGAACGCCCGCGAGCGACGAGAATTCGTGCAACACGTTTTCGATTTTGATCGATGTAATCGCTGCGCCCTGCAGCGATGAGAGCAATACGCGACGCAGCGCATTGCCGAGAGTCAAACCAAAGCCACGCTCCAGCGGTTCTGCAACAAAAGTTGCTTTACGCTTCGCATCGCTACCTGATTTGAGTTCAAGTGCGTTGGGCTTTTTCAGTTCCTGCCAGTTCTTAATATTGACGGACATGGATTTCCCCTTGGGTTTTGCGGGACCGGCAATTTGGTGCACCG
>NZ_JBIICH010000076.1:0-11059 GCF_044239005.1 Sphingorhabdus sp.
ACGGCCTGACCGTTTCTGCCGAAATCATTGCGCAAGAGCGCGGCGAAAAGGTGATCGTTTTCAAAAAGCGTCGTCGCCACAATTATCGTCGTAAGCAGGGCCATCGTCAGTCACTGACGCTGCTGCGTATCCTCGCCGTTGGCAAGGAAGAGAAAAAGGCTGCCGCGCCGAAAGCCGAAAAGGCTGAAGCCGCACCAAAGAAAGCCGCTGCGCCCAAAAAGGCTGCAGCTTCAAAGGAAGCTTGAGCGGCAACGCTCTGACTTAGGAGTTTAGACCATGGCACATAAAAAAGCAGGTGGTTCGTCACGCAACGGTCGCGATTCAGCAGGCCGCCGCCTTGGCGTTAAGAAATTCGGTGGCGAAAGCGTCATCGGTGGCAACATTATCATCCGTCAGCGCGGCACCAAGGTTTATCCTGGCGCAGGCGTTGGCCTTGGCAAGGACCACACTTTGTTCGCGCTGGTCGCGGGCCGTGTGCGTTTCCACGCTGGCAAACTTGGCCGCAAATATGTGTCGGTCGACATGGCAGCCGCGGCGGCCGAATAAACAGGACAATCAATACCGGGTTGTCCAGACGGATGACCCGGAAATCGCATCAGGTGGTTTCCACCTTTGAACAGGGAGACGGGTCAACCGGTCTCCCTTTCTTTTTGTCTCATTCTCCCTGTTCTCAGCCTCCTGCGGAGGAACTGTAACATGGCTGTCGCTTTATCATGCAAGGGGCGGCGCAGAATTGGAGAGAAATGATGTTCGCGAGAACCGAAAGATTACTCCTACGGCCGAGCTGGCCCGAAGATGCAGGCGAGCTTCATCAGGCGATCGCCGATGAGGGCATTGTCCGCAATCTCGCCCGCGCGCCTTGGCCCTACACCACCGAGGATGCCGTCCGCTTTGCCACGCAAGAGCATGACGCGCACTTCCCTTCCTTTTTGATGATGCTGCGTACCAATGGTGCGCCGCGCCTAATCGGCGCGTGCGGCATTGGCAACTTCAATAATGACGCCGAACTCGGCTACTGGATCGGCAGGCCATATTGGGGATTGGGCTTCGCCACCGAAGCCAGCCGCGCCGTCATTGAGATAGCCAAGACCATCGGTCACAAGAAATTGGTCGCGAGCCACTTCACCGACAACCCTGCGTCAGGCAAAGTGCTACGCAAGCTTGGCTTTCAAAGCACGGGTAAGACGGCGCTACGCCACAGCAATGGCCGCGGCATTGCGACGACATGCGCGCTGTACGAACGGTCGCTTGGGGATGCCGTCACCGACGATGGAGACATGCGAAGCACACGCCCCGTCGGCTTGCGGGAATATATGGAGCGCCTTGAAGCGGCGTAAGCGACATTCAACGCTATTGGACAAGCAATGCAATTGGCCTAACGTGTAAAATGATAATTACGCACAGGCACTCATGACCACACACGCTTCAAAAATCGTACAACTGAATGATCCCGCCATGCCGCGCCGGTTAAGCCCCGAGGCGAGCCGTTTGGCGGCGCTTGAGGCCGCGCGCGACCTGTTGCTTGAATCGGGTCCGCAGGCCGTTACCCTCAAAGCCGTCGCGGGACGCATTGGCCGCACACACGCCAATTTGCTGCATCATTTCGGCTCAGCCTCCGGGCTGCAGCGCGAGCTTGCTGCCTATATGGGCGACAAAATCTGCAGCAAAATCGGTGCAGCGGTTGTGCAAATGCGCGGCGGCGTGGTGACACCGCACGAGCTGGCTGACTTGATTTTTGACCAGTTCGATCGCGAGGGTGCGGGTGCGCTTGCGTCGTGGATGCTGCTGTCGGGCAATGAAGATGCGCTCGATCCGATTATCGAGGCGATCCATAGACTGGTCGACGAAATCAGCGAAGATGGACAGGACGACACGTCGCTGCATGAACTTACGCTCGAAATGGTGTTGATGGCACTGGGCGACGCATTGTTGGGCGGCCCGATGTCGGCCTCACTTGGCCTACCGCGCGAGACGGGACGGCAAATTGCCGGCCGCAAGTTGGCGGATTCATTCGATGAATGGCAGTCCCAAATTAAGAGCTAAGGCGCGACGCGATAATATTCGCGGTACCACGCGGCAAATTTTTCCAGCCCCTCGGCCAGCATCACTTTGGGTTTATAGCCCGTCAGTGCATGGAGCTTGGACACATCGGCATAGGTGGCGGTCACATCGCCTGGCTGCATTGGCCGCATGACCTTAACGGCCTCATGCCCAATGGCTTTCTCGAGCGTCTCGATCATGTCCATTAACCCAACGGGATGGCTGTCACCAATGTTGAGCACGCGGTGCTCGCCGCCTGCGGGTGGATTATCGAGCGCGCCGATGATGCCGTCGACAATGTCATCAATATAGGTGAAATCGCGCGCCATTTTCCCGTCGCCATAGACTTCGATGGCCTCGCCCTTCAGGATTTTCTGCGTGAAGCTGAAATAGGCCATGTCGGGGCGTCCCCAAGGGCCATAGACCGTAAAGAAGCGCAGGCCCGTTTGCGGGAAGCCGTATAAATTGGCGTAAGACTGGCTCATCAGCTCACATGCGCGTTTGGTCGCGGCGTAAAGTGACACAGGATCGTTGGCGGGTTCATCTTCCTTGAAGCCCTCGCCGCCCATCGGCTTTTCGCCGTAGACCGAACTTGATGAGGCGTAGACGAGATGCTCGAAACCCTCCGCATGGCGGCACGCCTCCATCACGGACAGATGCCCCGCCAGATTTGAACGTTCATATGCGAAGGGGTTTTCAATACTGTACCGCACGCCCGCCTGCGCCGCCAAATGGACCACGCGCACGATGTTGTTGTCGCGGACGAGCGCAGCCATTTGTGCGGCGTCGGCAATGTCGATACGTTCAAATGCGAAGCTGTTGATCCCGGAAAAAGTCGCCAGACGCGCCTCTTTCAGCGCGGGGTCGTAATAGTCATTGACGATATCGACGCCAATGACGCGCTCACCGCGCGCCAACAACCGATGCGCCACGGCATGGCCAATGAAACCGGCTGCGCCTGTTACGAGTATCGGTGCCGGCATGTCAAAACTATCCTTATGCATAAAAAGCAAATTTACGTGACGCAGGAGGCGTCTCACCATCAGCCCTATGCCGTGCGCTTTATCACGGAGCCAAGCTTAAGCAACATTAGCATAGCCACATACGGCGCTATTGAGCGCGGTGACGGCCTCAGACCAGAAGACAAAGGTTTAATATTCAGGGAAGGCTGCGCGCCTCGGGTCCAGTCTTAAAAATGAGATATGCATATTTATATATGCGCATATACATGCGGTTTGCACATATATATAAGGTCAAAATATCTTGATATGCACACATATATATGTCAGTGTGCAATGGAAGGACCTGCATATATGTCACCTGTCCAAGCAATTTTAGCACGAAAAAGTCTCGACCGCCGCCTCGCAGCACTGCGGGGGGAGGCCGTCGCCGTTCCTCCACGCGGTTGGCTTAAGGGCGTTCGCGAGGCCTTGGGATTAAGCACACGCCAGCTGGCCAAGCGAATGGGCGCCGCCTATTCGCGCATAACGGCAATGGAAAAGGCGGAGCCGGCGGGCGCAATAACGATAAAAAGTATGCGCGAGGCAGCCGAGGCGATGGGCTGCACATTCGTCTACGCCATAGTCCCTACGAACTCGCTGGATGACATCGTGCAGCAACAGGCCGCCCGAAAGGCAGAGGCTATGCTTGCGCGGTTCCACCACACCATGCGCCTCGAGAACCAGGCGATGGATGGGGCTGACCTCGTGACCGAACGCCAGCGCATAATTGCGGAACTACTTGCCGGCTCAACGCGCCGCTTGTGGGATGATGCATGACAGACGCACTTTTCCATGAAGATGACGATGCCAATACACCTCTCGATGCAGAGGAGATGCAACAGCTTATACCGTCCTACATCACTTTGCGTCGCGAGTTGAACGAGGCGGAACAGGTCAACATTGCGCATGCCTCAAAATGGTTGTCGTCGCGCCGCAGCGACCCGCTCGATGAAGTCTTCCTGCGCGAACTGCACAGACGCATGTTCGGTCAGGTGTGGCGCTGGGCTGGTCACTATCGCAAGACGGCACGTAACATTGCCGTAGATGCCAACCGTGTCCGGATGGATACTGCGCAGGCACTTGACGATGCGCGCTTCTGGGTCGCGAATGCCACCTACGCTCCCGACGAAATTGCGGTGCGTTTCTCGCACCGGCTAGTGGCAATCCATCCCTTCCCTAACGGTAATGGTCGCCTCTCACGCATGGCTGGCGATTTACTGGCTGTACAACTCGGCCGCCCTCAATTCTCGTGGGGAAGTCACAGCCTCACTGACGCCAACGTTACACGTGCAGCTTACATCGCAGCATTACGCGCGGCCGATGCGCACGATCTGGGGCCCTTGATTTTATTCGCACGCTCCTAGGCGTTCAGCGAATTGATGGAGGCACGCGAAGAGATCTGGCTAGGCTGGATGACTGGCCACTGGCGGCAGGCTACGCTTACCCCATAAAACCCAACGCAAATTCAATTCGACGGCCATTTAATGTCGCGCCAGTCAGGCGGCGCGGCGTTGATCCGTTGCCTGTAGCCATGCACGTGCCTGGCGCTGTGCCTCTGCGATTTCGCGTGCGGTCATCTCGTCCGAGATATCTGCGCGGCACATCGTCGCCGCTTCGCTGCCATTCAGGGCCGCGAGATTGAACCACTTATGCGCCTCAATCAGGTCGACTTCGATACCGCCGCTTCCGCTAGAATAGGCGATGCCCAAGTCGAGTAATGCGTCCGCATCGCCGCGCGCCGCATCGGCCAACCGGCTTTCCATCAAGAAATTCGCGCTTTTGAAACTGTTACCCATGATTACTGTCCCCACATCCACTGTTTGCGGTCAATTTCATCGAACATGGATAACAAATGGTTAACGCAAAACGCGAAAACCGTGTCCAGATTGGAAGGTAAAATATGCGCCTATAGCGGGCAGTTATCCAGCAGGCGCGTCTTGCCGATCTTGGCCGCCACCAACAACCGCGCCTCTCGGCCGTCAACGGCGTACAGTTCCTCAAGTGTCACCGCGTCGGCGAGCGCGAAATAGTCCACCGCATCAAAGCCGCCCGCCAATATTTTTGCAGTCGCGGCTGCAAGCGTTTCGGCGACAGCTTTGCCGCCACGGATATCGCGCACGGCGTCTTCCAACGCCCTTGGCAAAGCCAATGCCGCAGCTCTTTGTGCGGGCGTCAGATATGCATTGCGTGAGGACAGTGCGAGGCCGTCTGTGTCACGCACGATCGGAATGCCCAATATCTCCAGATCGAAGTCGAGATCGCGCGCCATTTGGCGAATGACCGCGAGTTGCTGAAAATCCTTCTCGCCAAAGAGCGCGATATCGGGCTGAACCTGATTGAACAGTTTCGCGACAACAAGCGCGACACCGTCAAAATGCCCGGGGCGTGCACCGCCGCAATATCCGCGACTTGGGCCATCGACATGCAATTTGGTCGCAAAGCCCTGCGGATAGACTGTCGCCGCAGTCGGCGCCCACAAGATGTCGACACCTGTCGCACGCAACAATTCTGAATCGCGTTCAAACGTACGCGGATAGGCGTCGAGATCTTCATTCGGGCCGAATTGGGTTGGATTAACGAAGATGGACACCACCACCGCATCGGCATGGCGCCGCGCATTGTCGACCAGTGCCATATGCCCGTCATGTAATGCCCCCATGGTCGGGACGAGCGCAATGCGTGCGCCCTCCTTTCGCAGGAGGGAAACATTGTGCCGTAATGAAGCAAGTTGATTGATGGTTTGCACGTGTCGGCGGCCTTGTTTAATGGCTTTAAGTGAACCCGCCTATGCGGGACGGCGTGGCGACATTTCAAGGCAAATGTCGGACACAAGATATTTAGGACAGATCCGGGGGAATATGGCCAAGGCACATAACATTGTTTTCGCTAATGAAAAGGGCGGAACGGGTAAGTCGACGACGGCGGTGCATGTCGCCATTGCCCTGGCATCGCGCGGTGCGCGGGTGGCATGTATTGACCTTGATTCACGCCAGCGGACATTGTTTCGCTATCTTGAGAACCGGCGCGACACGATTGCGCGGCGTCGCATCAGCCTGCCCATGCCCGTGTTTGAAGTGTTTGAGCATGATTCTCAGGCGACACTTGACCGGCAAGTCGAACGACTGGGCGCCGAGAATGATTTTCTGATCTTTGACACGCCCGGCCGCGATGACAAATATGCCCGCCTCGTCGCCACGCGCGCAAATACTTTGGTGACCCCAATCAATGACAGCTTTGTAGACTTTGACCTCATCGGCCAAGTCGATGCGGAAAATTTCAAAGTGCGCAAATTGAGCTTCTATGCCGAGCTCATCTGGGAGGCGCGCAAGGAGCGGGCCAAGACAGATGGTGTTACGATCGACTGGATCGTCGTGCGCAACCGGCTGCACAATATGGAGGCGCGCAACCAGCAGCGCATGACCAATGCCATTGCCGAATTGTCGAAGCGTGTGGGTTTCCGGTCCGTGCCGGGCTTGAACGAGCGCGTTATTTATCGTGAGCTTTTCCCGTCGGGACTGACACTGATCGACAAGGGCCATTTGGGACAGCTTGCGACTGCGCATATCGCCGCACGTCAGGAATTGCGCGAACTTGTGACAGGCCTCGCACTTCCCGATCTGCAGGGTTCCATGCTCGTTTAATGGCCTTTCTTGGGCTCCTGATTATCGCCGCGCTGGCGTGGGCGGTCTGGAAGAAAAAGCTGCAATCGCAACAGCTTCTGCCAATATTGCTTGGCATTGGCGGCGCCTTTCTGGCCGCGCGCGGGGGCCTACTGCTTGGGCTCGGCGCAATTGCGATTGCCGCAGCGTGGTATCGCGGGATGACGTGGCGACTGCTGGGCAAAGGCGGGAAAGACAATGACGCGGCAGCGCTTGATGCGGCCCGTGCTCTGCTTGGCGTTTCCCGTTTCGATAATGCTGAGCGCATTCGCGAGCGGCATCGCGTCTTGATTTCCCAAAACCATCCTGATGCAGGCGGCAGCAATGCACAAGCCGCCGCATTGAACAAAGCCCGCGATCTTTTATTAGATGACTTGAACAACAAACGACTGTAATTACTAAACTATACTGTAATTATAAAAATATCTCCCAAAAATAGGCACCCCATGACACATAATTTCCACCCCACTTCGCTACGTGAATATGACATTCGCGGGATCATTGGTGAAACGCTTGGCGCGGATGATGCCTATGCCATCGGTCGTGGCTTTGGCACGTGCCTGGTCCGGGCCGGCGGCAAAAAGGCTGCTGTGGGTTATGACGGCCGCGTCAGCTCACCTATGCTCGAAGAAGCGCTGGTGAAGGGATTGAACGACAGCGGTGTGGACGTTGTGCGTATCGGCATGGGGCCAACGCCCATGCTATATTATGCCGAAGCCGTTCTGGACGACGTAGACGGCGGCATTGAAATAACCGGCAGCCATAATCCAGCCAATTATAATGGCTTCAAAATGGTCCTCATGGGGAAACCGTTTTTTGGCGCGGATATCCAAAAGCTGGGCAGCATGGCGGCGGCAGGGGATTGGACCGCCGGTGAGGGTACTTCCGAGCATTTGGATATCCTTGACCAATATGTCGCCCGCGTTGCCGAAGCGGCGCCGCAAAAGGCATTCCGCATCGGGTGGGACGCAGGCAACGGGGCGGCGGGACCGGCAATTGAAAAGCTGGTCAAGATGTTACCCGGTGAGCACCATCTTTTGTTTGTGGATGTGGATGGCCAGTTTCCCAATCATCATCCCGATCCCACCGACCCCGTAAATCTGGTCGATCTGCAAAGGCTTGTCGCGGAAAAGCATCTCGATTTCGGAGTGGCTTTTGACGGCGATGGCGACCGCATTGGCGCGATTGATGGCGAGGGGCGTGTTATCTGGGGCGACCAATTGCTTCAGATCTTCGCCGAAGACGTGCTGGGCGATGTCCCGGGCGCTACGATTATCGCCGATGTGAAGGCGTCGCAGGCACTGTTTGACCGCGTGGAGCAACTTGGCGGGCAGCCGCTGATGTGGAAAACCGGCCACAGCCTGATTAAGTCCAAAATGAAGGAAACCGGATCGCCCTTGGCGGGCGAAATGAGCGGGCACATCTTCTTCAAGCATGAATATTACGGCTTTGACGACGCGATTTACGCGGCGGTGCGTTTAATGGCGGCCTCGGCCAAGCTCGGCAAAAGCGTCACTGAATTGCGCGGCGATATGCCCGTCATGATCAACACCCCCGAAATGCGTTTTCAAGTCGATGAGACCCGCAAGTTCGCGGTGATCGACGAAGTTCTCGCGCGGGTTTCGGCAGACGGCGCCGACGTCAACAACACCGACGGCGCGCGCGTGAACACGCCCGATGGCTGGTGGTTGCTGCGCGCATCAAACACGCAGGATGTATTGGTCGCACGCGCGGAAGCATCAAGCGAAGAAGGCCTCGACCGACTGATGGCGCAGATTGATGCACAATTGGCGGCATCGGGACTGGAACGCGGAGAGCAAGCAGGGCATTAAGCTCTGGTGACATTACCTTCCATCATCCTCGACTGGTTCGCCGCACGCGATTGGACGCCCCGGCGGCATCAGCTGGAGATGCTGGAGGCGGCACATGATGGGCGGCATGCGCTGCTCGTGGCCGCGACGGGTGCGGGCAAGACGCTGGCCGGATTTTTGCCGACGTTGGCCGAATTAGTTGAAAACATGCGTTCCCCGGCGCAGGCCGGGGTCCAGACTTTACCAACCGGCACTTCAGTTGGGGCTGGATCCCAGCCTGCGCTGGGAAACACTTTAACGCCGGCGACTAGCCTGCACACGCTCTACATCTCGCCACTCAAGGCGCTTGCGGTCGACGTCCGGCGCAATCTGTTGATGCCAATCGAGGAAATGCGCCTGCCCATCCGCGTCGAAGCACGCACGGGCGATACGCCGTCGGACCGCAAGGCGCGGCAGCGGGTGAAGCCGCCGCATATACTGCTAACTACGCCCGAATCATTGTCGCTGCTGCTCAGCCACGAAGACAGCGTGCATATGTTCTCGACGCTCAAGCGCGTGATCATCGATGAAGTGCATGCCTTCGCCAATGGCAAGCGCGGCGACTTGCTCAGCCTGTCGCTTGCGCGCCTGCAAACGCTCGCCCCCAATCTGCAACGCGTTGCTCTATCGGCTACCGTCGCCGATCCCGACGACTATCGCGCATGGCTCGCGCCCCACGGTGACATCGACCAAGTGCGCTTGGTCGAAGGCGAGGCAGCGGCAGAGCCTGACCTAAACATCCTTCTCCCCGAAGGCCGCGTGCCGTGGGCGGGGCACAGCGGGCAGCATGCGATACCGCAGCTGATCGACGAAATCGGCCGCAACAAAATCACGCTGATATTTTGCAACACACGCTTCCTCGCCGAGTTTATCTTCCAGAAGTTATGGGACGCGAATGAGCCCAAATATGCCATCGGCATTCACCACGGATCGCTGTCGATTGAGGCGCGGCGCAAGGTCGAAGGCGCAATGGCCGACGGCAAGCTGCGCGCATTGGTGTGCACGGCCTCGCTCGATCTGGGGGTCGACTGGGGCGATGTCGATTGCGTTATTCAAATGGGTGCGCCCAAGGGATCGTCACGGCTGCTGCAGCGCATTGGCCGGTCGAACCACCGCATGGACGAGCCATCCAAGGCCATCCTCGTGCCCGGCAACCGCTTTGAATATCTGGAGGCGCAGGCCGCCTATGACGCGGTGGCCGAGGGCGTGCGCGATGGCGAGACCTTCCGCCCGGGAAGCTATGACGTCTTGGCGCAGCATGTCATGGGCATTGCCTGCGCGGGTCCGTTTGACGAGGAACAGTTGCTGGCGGAGGTGCAATCTGCCCTGCCCTATTCCGCGATGGGTGCCGCGACCTTTGCCCGCGTCATCGCATTTGTCGCGACAGGTGGCTATTCATTGCGCGCCTATGACCGGTTCAAGAAACTGGTCAAAGACCCCGACGGCAGGTGGCGGCTGTCGCACCCGCAATTTGCCGCGCAGCACCGGTTTAATGCAGGCATCATTGTCGATGCACCTATGCTCGAAATCCGTTTCCGCAATGGCCGCAAATTGGGCAAGGTAGAAGAATCCTTCGCCTCGACGCTCAGCCCCGGTAACACCTTTACCTTTGCCGGCATGGCGCTTGAAGTGGAATCCATCAAGGACCTCGACCTCATCGTCCGCGCCGCGACGAAGCCTGCGACCAACATCCCAAGCTATATGGGTGCGCGCCTGCCGCTCACCACGCATCTTGCGAACAGGGTGCGGCAGATGTTGACCGATCGCGCAGGCTGGGCGCGCTTTCCCGACGAAGTGCGCGAATGGCTCGAAATGCAGGCCTATCGCAGCCAGATGCCCAAGCCCGGCCAGCTTCTCGTCGAGACATTCCCGCACGACAAGCGTCATTATATGGTGACCTATCCGTTCGAAGGTTGGAACGCGCACCAGTCGCTCGGCATGCTGATCACCCGCCGCATGGAAAGCCGTGGCCTGATGCCCATGGGCTTTGTCGCCAGCGATTATGCCTTGGGGGTCTGGAGTTTGCAACCTATCACCGACCCACGCCCACTTTTCTCTTCCGACATTTTGGCGGATGAATTCACCGACTGGGTGGAATCGAGCTATTTATTAAAGCGCGCCTTTCGCGAGGTGGCCGTCATCAGCGGCCTTGTCGAGCGGCAGCATCCCGGCAAGCGCAAGACGGGCAAGCAGGTTACCTTTTCCACTGACCTTATCTATGATGTGCTGCGCAAATATGAACCCGACCATCTGTTGCTTGAGGCGGCGTGGGCCGACGCGCGCACGCGGCTGACCGACGTTGGGCGGCTCGGTGATTTGCTGGACCGCGCCGCCGATACGATGCTGCATGTCGACCTTGAACGCGTCAGCCCACTCGCCGTCCCGTTGCTCGTTATGATTGGCCGCGAGAGTGTGGCGCAGGGGTCGGTTGATGACGCGCTGTTGATGGAGGCCGAAAGCCTCGCCGGTATTGCGATGACGCCGTAAAAAGAAACCGTAGCCTCGACCA